>CALBPF010000145.1 GCA_937899105.1 uncultured Flammeovirgaceae bacterium
GGATAGCCTAAAGCCACTCCATTGTAACCCTGGGTATTGTAACCATTGCCATAGTCGTCTTGAGCGTGGTCCAGGATTGTAAAGCCTATACCGCTAGCTGTACCTTGATCATCGATTAAATTGTTAATAGTTAAGCCTGTGCTTTGCGCGGTTGTCACGTTGTTCCAATTACCTGAAGTTGGCGTAGCTGGGTTGCCTAAATCCAGTAGATAGGTCTTTGATGACTGTCCATGGGCTATATTTAAAGAAAAAAATATGACCATTGCTTTCAATACGGACAGCAGAATTTTTCGCTTGATATTGGATATCACACTAGTCATTATTTAATTAGGCTGCACACCTATTAAAGGGGTTTGATAAATTATTTCCATGCCGAAAAGGTCATTAATATCATCACTGCCATCATTGGTCAGTTGTGCATTGTTCACTGACTCTAACCAGCCACGAATATTGTAGCGATAATCAACTGATTGGAGGGGAATACTTTGATCAACATGCAGGTTCTTTTCGATTAACTGCCCTAATTCGTTATAGATATTTTGTGCCAGGAAGACCTCCCCTTGCCCCACACCATCTTTAAAAAGTTCATGATAGCCCTCTTTCAGCCTGCCCGTATGATCGTAGACAAATCTTCTTTTTATTCCGTATGTACGCCCATCGGGTGCAACTAAGCTACTGGCGGTAGCAAGAAGCCAGCCTGAAAAACTGTAGAGAGAACTGGCCCTATCTATACCGCCTCTATGGTTTTGGGCTACCGCCTGAATAGTGCGTCCTTTGTCATCGTAATACACCACCTCGTTAAGCCATTCAGATTTATTCAGTACTCTGGTTTTAGAACCGGTTACCTTACCTTTTAATATTTTTAGCGCATCTGAAGGAAAGCAATACGTACCTTGGGCAACGTTCTAGCAACCAAGTGTCGAATTATCGTAGTTGTATGATGTACCAAAAGAAGCATCCGACGCTATGAAATCATAGTTGTCAAAATAAGTTACAGAGAGGTAAGCTTCCTCATTATTTACATCGGGAAAACTAACATTGGTATAACCCAGTGTTGCACCCCCAAAGGTTTCATAGCGACTGGCACCAGGTACATCATAAAAGGAGTCCACCTGAGCCTGCATTTGTACCTGAGTTTGGAATGAACCGGCATCGTAGAGCCCTGATAGAACAGGCCTGTTAAAGCGGTCATACTTGGTAAACGACCATTCGTTGATCATGCGCTGGTTCCCCGTTTGGGAAAGCACCGGCCTATCCCATTTGTCATATACATAGATCACCGCTTCTTTATCCGGCCATTTTTCCTCAATCAACCGTTCCTGCTGATCATATTTGTAGCCGTAACATTCATTGAGAATGGTATTCTGGTCTATTGTGTACGGTAATCCTCCGGATAAATTTTCAATGAGCTTGGGTGTAATTCTATATAGCAGACTACCCCGATTATTGTAGACAAAATAGGTTGTTATCGTGCCGGTCTGCATGAGAACGCTTTGCATTAATTCACGACCCAGCATGTCTTTATACATGATAACGGTCTCGTTATCTTCATTCGTAGTGATTGACTTTTTGGCCTGCGCTGCCGGGTAGTATGAAGATGCTACCAAGTCATTGCCCACAACATGCCAGTCCAGGAAATCGGTTGGTCCATTGGTTGTAGTATTGATTTTTACCGTCCTTCCTGTAGATACCTGCCAATCTTCTCCGGGAGAGGCCTGCTCCAACACTTTGTTTTGTGGCGAACTGTCGAAAACTGTTTCCGCATAGGGGTAGGCAGTGGATACGACACCCACGGGTGGGTTGGCATAGAAATCTGTAGTCTCCACATCGGCATCATCACGGAAATTTCCCGGTTTTGTGGGTTGTGAAATAGTATAGCTCAGGTATTGCTTCGTACGCATACCAAATTCATCGTAAATGATAGGTTGGATAACATCCTTTTGCGTGGGACTTGCTCCTTCAATCACTGTTTGCATGTCAGAACCAAGGCCATTCAGGTAGTTCCAGGTGCTATTCCGGCTGTCATAATCCAAATTAGGAACGGTCAGCACATCTGTAATTCCTTCCGCCAACACTTCCGTTTCCATAATGTAGTTTTGGTTAGGAGTGAAAGTTCGGGCACGTGCATATCTGCTTTCCGACTTCTCCGCAGCCACCTCACTGTAGATCTGATAGTAATAAATGGTTTCGGCCGTTAGCCCTTCATCCATCCAACTTGTAGTGCCCAATGGTAAAGTAGCTACCGTTTCATATAAGCCGCTGGTCTCATTTAGTCTTTGAATGATGTATTGCAGGTGGTTGCCATCCGGTTCTCGCCAGATAAGTTCAACTTCCGAGGTACTTATGCCGCGGGCCAAAAAACTGATGGGCGCCCCGGGACAATACTCATTTTCCGTAACTACCACATCTTCTGTAGAAGAACACCCCTCTTTGGTGGCTGTGACCGTAAGTGTAAACACCCCGGGTCCAGAGGGAGAAAATACGATTTCCTGGGTAGTTTCCCCGGTGCTCCACAGGTAAGTATCCCCGCCTTCAGCTATCAATGTAGCCGTTTCAGTAACACAAATTTCACGGTCCTCACTGGCTACTATCAATGTTTTGATCTCGGGGATGACGCTGGCTTCAGCGCTGCAACCCTCAGCATTAGTTACTGTGAGGGTGTATTCCATAACCTCCGATTGTGTAATATCAACCACCCTTCCTGTCAGGCCTCCGGGCTCCCAGGTGTAGGACGCCCCGGCCACTTCTTCAGCTTCCAGGGTTACTGTTTCACCCAGGCACGTTGGTTCCGGAGCAAGTATATTAGCTTCCAGTGACTCATAAACAGTGATAAGAATACTCCCTGCTGTAGAACAGCCAAACGCATCATTAACCGTGTAGTTGTAAGTAGTAGTAACTTCCGGTCTGGCAACAAAGGAAGTTTGATTACCAAAATTTTCACCCCAATCTACCGTGAGGTTTTCCCCCTCAACGAAAATAGGTACGGCATCGCCTCGACAAATGGACTGATCCTGAGCGGCATTAAAAATAGGGCCTACAAAGGCTGTGATTGACACACGTTCACTTTCTATACCATCAATTGTCTGGGATACGTAATAAGTAGTGGTTTCTGAAAGGACCGGAGTTGTGTAGCTAGTCCCTGTATGGAATGATGTACCACCAGTTGCTTCGGCGTACCAATTAATGATGCCGGAACCATTGGCAGTAAGCGTGGCGGTTTGGTCGGAGCAAATATTGGTGTCTGTTACCGTTGGAGACGGTGGAAGGCCTTCTACAACCTGAATTGATATTTCGTTACTAAAGAGTTGTAGATTGACCACCAAAGAGTTAGTTACTTTACATCGATAAATTCCTGCATCATCTAATGCCGCATTTGTACTTAAATAACTTGCATTTGTTGCGCCAAGGATATCTTGAAACTTATTGCCATCCCACTTTTGCCATTGGTAAATGTTATTTGCCCCATCAGCTATAAAAGCAATAGCAATGTCTTGTCCCACAATAAATGTCAAATCTTGTGGTGCTTCAAGAACAGTTTTCTGGACAGCATAATTTGTTGTGGGGAAAACCGGACCGCTGGATGTAAAAACCCCTTCAAGATCGCCCATGTCAAAGAAGTTATAATAAACGTTTAGAGTAGCTAAACTTGGATTTGACGATAGATCAAAGGGTATAGTTCCTGAAATGTCGTTCTGCGCTATATCGAAGTAATCCAGCGCCCCAAGATTTGCCAGTGATGCCGGCAAAATACCTTCAAGTTGATTTTGATTCAACCTAATGTCTTCAAGCAAGGTCAAATTACCTATACTCGCTGGGATACTACCAGTTAAATTATTATTAGAAAGAGCCAAGCCATACCTCAATGCACTTAAGTTTCCTATACTTTCGGGAATAGTGCCTGTCAGTTGATTGTTATTCAGGTATATATAGTACAATATGTCCATGCCACCAATGGTCTCAGGAATAACGCCTGTCAGTTGGCAATCTGCAAGATTAAGGCTCTGTAAGAAATTCAAGTTTCCAATGCTTTCAGGTATAGTTCCACCAATAGGATTTGCTTGAAGGTTAAGTAAATTCAACCTCGACAATCCCCCAATAGTATTAGGAATGGGGCCAGTCAAATTGTTGAAACGGGCGTTGAAGGTTCCTAAAGTGCTAATTGACCACAACCCAACTGGTATTTGCCCAGAAAATTGATTGAATTGAAGGTTGAGCGTTCCGAGATTAGTGAGGTTGGATATAGTAGAAGGAATGGTACCAGTAAAATCATTGTAGTCGATACTTAGTTCAGTAAGGTTCGTGAGGTTAGTAATATTCGGAAAAGGACCAGTGAAGCCATTGTCATAGGATCTGAAGTTTTCAAGGCTTAAAAGACTACCAAATTCAGTAGGAAATATTCCATCAAATGCATTTAGACTTATATCTAACTTTTTAAGATTAGTTAATGTCCAAAGATTGGATGGTAGAGGATTGGAAAAACCGTTATTACCAATATAGAATTCCTCCAGCAATGTCAAATTGCCAATTGATTCTGGTATTGGTCCTGTAAATTGATTACTCCCAAGGTATAGCCATTTAATATTAGATAGTCCCCAAAAGTCAGAAGGGATACTTCCTGCAAGTTGGTTATTGTAAAGCCTCAGATATGATAACTGATCAAGGTCTCCAAGCTCAGTGGGTAATGAACCAATGAGATTGTTGTAAGAAAGTCTTAGTTGAGTTACATCACCATTTTGCACTTGCACTCCAAACCAATCTTCAAAATCCTGATAGGTAACTGTGCTTGGATTTCGCCAATTTGGATAGTCCCAATTCGATTTGTCAAACCAGTCTTGACCTCCAGTAGACTCGAAAATTGCTCTTAAAGCTAAATATTCTATGTCGTCTGGAACAACATTAAATGCCGTACTACTTTGTGTCGTTAATTGACGAAAGGTATTATTCGGTTCTGGATCAGGTGGATTGAAATTGGATTGGTAGTAAGACTTTACCCTATTTTTAATTTCGGACTTAGATATATATGGGTTGTCTGCCAAAAGCTTGGAAACAAATAGCTCTTCGTTACGCCGAAAATCTTTAAGATATTGTTCATAAGTTGTTTCAAGCTGCCCATACGCAGAGAAAACTAAAATGAAAATAAGAGTTAAAAGGCTTCCTGTTAGCTTCATATTTATTTTAAATCAGCACGTTATCAATTTTTCTTTTACACATATCAATTCCAAGATCATTCCCCTAGCTTTTTAAATCCATACTCATAGTACAGCACAATATTACCTTCGTGGTCAGTAATGTAATGTTGACGCTCATAATCATCATAGTAGAAAAAGGTAGTGATCATATCAGAACCTGTCTCGGCAATTTTCTTCTGGCGGTTGTCATACACATAGGTGGTTACATAGGCCTCTGAAGGATGCAATCGCAATTCGTCAATGTATCCGGTAGAACTTATCGTGATGACACCGCCGCCGGTGACTCTCCACTTTCGTAGTTTCCAACCTTTGGCGGTACGTTGCTCACCTAAGTCGCTGACTGTACCGCTTGCTATGGATACATTGCCAGGGTAGTTTTTATACCAATAGTAAATCTCATAGTCCCCATTGGGTAAACTCCTGGAAACACTCCCATTCAATAATGATCTGCTTCCTGTATAAGCCTCTTGGTCTGTTGTACCTCCAAAAGACATGTTTCCCGGCTGTCCCGTTTCAAAACTGGTACCCCCTATCTTATCGTACTGGGCATAAGATGCACTCACTACAGGATTTAACATCAGGTTATCATACACGGCTGATTCGTAGTCACCCATAAAATCACTACTTTCCAGGATATTCCCGTGGTTATCGCGCTGCTCTGTTTTATTTCCCAAGCGCCATTGACCTGCCGGTTCTGAACTATCCCAATTTTGAAATGCCGAGGATCCAAAGCCCCTCCAGCTGTATGTTTTTATTGCCTGAGACCTGGCGGCGATAACATCCCAAACCGTAGCGCTTGCAGACACCACCGTTCCATTAACAAGGTTTTTGGTTGCAATAATTTCGCTGTAGATGTTATGCTCGGTTTCATCATAGGATTCCGGATAATATGTATACTGAACAGCATTTCGCACCTTGGTTTCAGCTAATGTCGAACCGGTTCTGTTCTCAACTTCAATGGGGTAACCATATTCATTATATGTGGTGAGGGTTACGGCTGTTTGCGTGCCTTCTGGAAGGTAATCTTTGGTAACCGCTAATGTTGGGCGTACAAAGTAGGTTTCATCTATTTTATCTGCCGCGATATTTTGTACCACCTGCTTTTCCGTAGAGTAGATGGTTTCACTTTCTGTTAATAGAACATCATCTTTATTGTACATCTCGGTACGATAGTGACTGCCCGCAAAAAGTAAAACATCTGCATCAACCTGGTCAACAGGTAACTTTGGCAAATCAGCCAGCGGCTTACCATTATGAAAGTAATGTTTCGTATATCCTTTCGGGTGATTCGAAACACTGGAACTTCCGGTCACTACCGTCACTTCGTTGAACAAGGGAACATTTCCGGAGGCGTCTACACGTGCCGTCCCGAAATTGTAACCGTAGGCCTTGTTAATGTCAAGAATGCCGTCATTAACACGTACATTGCTGACAACTATATTGGCATGACCTCCGTTGAAGTCATTTCTCTGCCATTTATACAGGTGAAACTTTCTTGCATCCGCTTTCTTTGCATTATCTACATCAAAAGCGGCCATAATATTACTACTTAAAAGACGGTCCCCTACGTCATAAAAAGAGGTACGCTTGTCCATATTTTTTGAGAGCTTCCTGTTTCTGATCTCTCCATTGATGAATTTGTAAAACATTGTTGAGGTGTATGGCTTTGAAAAAGCGTATAAATCATTAGCGCTTTTTAGATCTTCATACCAGGAGCTTCCGTTTAAGCCGTCGGTATCTACCTCACCCTTTTCAATCCACTGGCCATCAGGCTCCAGGTAATAGAGTTTGTTACCCATCAGAGCCGAGCGCGACGATACTTTTACATAGCGATCCAACCAGTTAATCGGAGTAGTATATTGATTTGTTTACCAGTCTCCAATGTTTGCATCATAACGCATTAGACCCAGAGTGCTTTCACCAATACTAAACCCGATAATATCAGGAGCAGAGTGATATAGTTTAGGGCCTGCGTAGACATCAAAGAGACCTTCTCCTTTTATGATTCTTTGTTTCCATTCGTCACCATCATATCTGTAAAAAAACAGGTCATTAAAATCTTCAAACTCTCCTGTTGGGTGCGCAGAAATATTGATGTTGGTATTCGAAGGTGTAACAACGGGATAATAATCCCCGACAGCGGGTAAGGTAAACCGTTCATGATCAATATAATTTTGATCTAAAACATAGGCGTATTCCGGATTATCATCTGCCAAGGCCACCAAAAAAGAAGGAGTACTATACCAATACGAGCGATCTTCTCTTTTTTGATCGCTGTAAACTGCATCGGTGCGAAAATTAGCATTGAAAGCGCTAGTGGTCCATACTTTATCCTCACTTATTAGGTGGATACTAAACTCATCGGGGCTCGTATTTATGTTGTGAGCCAGAACAAAATTATCTGAACTTGTGTAGTGCATTCCTGCCGGACTTGCTACAGAATAATTCAGTTGATTCTTCTCCCAATCAGATCCATCCCAAGTGTACATGTATGAAAAAGGTGAAGTCATATTACCCAGTGAGAAATGATTGCGGCCAGAGTGTAAGTATAGCTCAGACAGGTACTGTGCGTCTGCTAACCGGCCGTCATAAAGGGTTACATTGTCGCTGTATGATGCCCATGAGCCGTTGTACTTGTTTTTATGAAATAAATTCATCCGGTACAGGTTTGTACCCTGCCTCAGAGCGATTCCAAAATGATCTTGCTCCAGTCCGATTACAAGCTCCTGCTTTTCTATATCATGGCTCAATCTTAAATTTCCAAGGCTGCCCATGTCGTGTTTTACCCACTCACCTTTCCATTCATAAATCTGAAGGTAAGAGGGTCTGGGATCAGACGTGTGTGCTAAATGACCTAAAAATAGAAATTCAGCATTCTGTCGCCAAATGACCACTACATAGTCAGGTCCCATGTATATATTAGGTTCACTCCAAGTGGCATCAGGTGCTTCCGCTAAAATATCTTTCTCCGACAGAAAGCTCCTTTCAATATCGGTACAACCAAGTAGCGGTAAACACGCCTGTCCTACCACCTGACTAGAGACTTCATATTGATAGTTTATTTCTCCTCCTATTGAGTTAGATAAATGAATTAGGTATCCCTTGTAAGGAACATCTCCGGTTTCATAGGCAAAAGATGTTTTGGGTAGCTTGACGCCAGTATAATTTGTTTGCTCTATGCCGGTAAGTAACCTCTTCGTAAATTCTCCTTCCCCGATCCATTTTACACTTTCTTCATCTTCATTGTAGGTGAAGTTTACATCGTAAATCGGGAGCCCTAGTTCATCAAACGCTTCTATACTCTGTAAATACCTGGACTCATATTTTTCCTGGTAAGCATCCGGCTCGCTGGTTTCTTCATGCGGGTCTTGATATTCTCTTTTGGTATCCGTACATCTAAAGTCACCTGATGTAGGACAGTCTATGTACTCTTTCATGCTATAGTTAAGCTGAATATAATTGCCAATAGGTCCTTCGATTCTGCTAAGCACAGAAGCTCTGGTATGTTTTGGGTTACCAGGGGCTCCGGGAGTACTGTGCGTTCCTACTTCCTCTTCTATATTCTCATAGTAATAGGTTATCTTATCATTCCATAGGTTCTCGATCTCAGATAAATTCCATATGTAAGGCATTTCAGATTGGCCTTCAACCACGTTACTGCTACCAATCCAATTTTGCCAGGCCACCATATTTTGGAGTGTACCATCATTTTTTGGCCGGGCATTATCACCATAAACGTATCGGGTACCATCATCTTTTATGATCTCCCACTTCTCGGAGCCATAATGGTAGTGCACCCGCCAGGATTGATAGATCTCAGTTTTATAAGAACGAAAACCGGAGGTACCATCCGAATCACTATCAACGCAAATGAGCCTTACCGACTGCCCACCCTCAATAAGATAAAATACATCATCCTGACGGGTAACAGTATTATTGTGATTAGAAATTATTCTGGGAAAGTCAAAGGACCAACCCAATCCGAGTATTCCGGTAGGGTTTTCCCTGTTCCAGGTTTCAACAGCATCATTTACACCGGAGGAGTTATAATTAATAGTAACCTTTGGGCTAAGTCCGCCTCTTCCGGGCAATGAGGCTATTGTCATTGGAAAGGAGACCTGGCCCGTATAGAGATTAACACTATTTTGAAGTGCTCCCAAATCGCTTGGTGAGAGCGTAAGGTTATCAGATCCTGAAGTATTCTCTTGCGCTGTGAGCACCTGAAAGCCACAACAGCTGATACAAAAAAACACACCAAGAACAATCTTCTTTAACATCAATTTTCAAGTTTGATGGCGAAAATAAAAATATATTTTATAGATACTGATCCGTATAAAAAGAAATTTTTATGATAAAAATCATATTTGATTGAACCCTATCATAACCCATTGATTATCAGATATTCGGATTGTCAGTAAAGAAATCAGTCGATCAGTCCGCCCCGGAGTGCTCTCTTGTTAGACGATTTCGTTTAAGTTTAAACTTGTAGAAAATAAGCAGGCCTTATAGTTCTGGAAATGAATAGTTTAATGGCTTCCGGCCTTCTACCAGCTTACGAAAAACCGAGTGATATCAAATTAGATGGTATGCATCCTGTGATGCACGTATTCTATCTATTTTGATTAGTGTGTAAAATT
>CALBPF010000146.1 GCA_937899105.1 uncultured Flammeovirgaceae bacterium
ATGGCTTTGGTGATCTTTTCCTCTCGCTTTAGTTCGATGTGCTCTACTTTATTCAGGTTGTAATCAAAGGCCACCACTAATGTTTTGTCTTTTACGGTTGCCTTTCTTAAGCTAATCGTTTCCGGATCAATATGTCGAATTGAAAAAGTCATCTATTTCTTACATGTCGTTTTAATGCCGTTAGTACATGTCAAAATTAAGGTATGCAACCTCAATCTGTTTTGTAGGTCTCTAGATAGCAATTCAATCAAAACTCAACAACTGTGTATCAAAAACTCACTCCATTCATTGTAGCCTTTCTTCTTTCCGGAATATCCCTATCTCAAGGAAAAGATCCAGGTGTCAAGAAGGTAGATAAATTATTTGAAAAATATATTTCGCCTGATAAGCCGGGTGCCGCGGTCGTGGTGATAAAAGACGGTCAAGTCGTTCATAAAAACACCTTCGGATTGGCAGATTATGAAAACCAGGTGCCTATTTCTACGAGCACCGTATTCGATATAGCTTCGGTGTCTAAACAGTTTGTAGGGTATGCGATCGCCGTATTAGAAAAAGACGGTAAACTCAATTTAAATGACGATGTGAGAAATTACATTCCGGAGTTTCCGGACTTTGGCCATACGATTACTATTGGCCATCTACTTTACCACCAAAGCGGATTGCGAGATTGGGTGTCTACTATGAAGCTTGCAGGAGTCGGGTTTAATGATGTACTTACTTTCGAGCAGATTTTGAATATGGTCTACCGTCAAGAGACGCTCAATTTTGTTCCCGGTACGCGGCACATCTATTCCAATACGGGATACAATGTGCTCGTGGAGGTGGTTCAGCGGATTACCGATCAGACGTTTCGAGCATGGACAAAGGAGAGGATCTTCCAACCTTTAGGAATGAATAACACCTTTTTTAAAGACCGGTTCAACGAATCGATTCCAAACGCTACCAAGAGTTACTTCAAAGAAAGTGAGAAAAATTACAAGGAAGTGGACGCGTTGTTTCTGAGTACCAATGGCTTAACTGCCCTGGGTTCCAGTTCGTTACAAACTACCATCGATGATTTTGCCTTATGGCTACTCCACCTCGATAGCGAAGCGGGGAAAGATCTTGTCGCCAAGATGCAGATTCCCGGTAAGCTGACCACCGACGAGCCGGCTAACTACGCTTATGGGTTAGAAGTAGATACTTATAATGGTCTAAAGCGAGTATATCACGATGGAGACTGGGCGAGTTATTCCAGCTATATGGCGTACTTTCCGGATCAGCATTTTTCCGTGGCGGTGCTCATGAATTACGTGAATTGGGCGGAGGGATTTGCGATGGCTGCGGCCGATTCGTATCTCGAAGATCAATTCGTGGAAGAGGAAGAAGAACTCTCGTTCTATGATGAGCCAAAACCCGAAATTCCGGAAACTCTTGATCTTGATCTTTCCCGCTATACAGGAATCTACTACCTGGAAAAATACGTAGTACATCTTACCATCACCGAAGAGGAAGGTAAGTTATATGTACGAGCTACCGGGGAGGATAAGGAACTGATGCAACCGGTATCAACGAGTCGATTTTGGGTGGACGGTTATGATACTTCCGTTTATTTCAATCTGGACGAATCAGGGAAGGTAGAAAGTGTTTCATATCATCGTTCGCTTTGTCCTAGAAGAGATCCAATACCCTCAAATGACCAGTTGAAACTTTCAGATTATGAAGGTCATTATTATAGTCGGGAGCTAAATACCGTTTATCAGGTAGTACTTAATGAGGGACAACTACATCTCTCCCATATCAGAAATGGTATGATCCCCCTGGATCAGGTATGGAAAGATGGTTTTACTAATGAGACCTCCTACGCACCGCTTTTGGATTTTCGGAGGAACGAAAACGGTGAAATTATGTCTTTTGCCGTTTCGAATAACCGGAGTAGAAACCAGGTTTTTAATAAAGTAGATTGGGGAAACTAGATATAATACGTTCCAAGGTTTATTTTAGCTGATTCTTCAAATCCATTCTTTCATGTAGAATCCGGGTTATCTCAATCAGTTTGCTTGATATTATGCGATAGAATACAATATGTCGGTTGATCTTTAAACCACGTAAGCCATTTCTAATTCCATCGTAACTACGGCCGTGATCAGGGTTAATGATGATAGATTCAAATGCGTTCACGAGCTGATCATAGTAGATATCAGCTTGTTGTTCAGACCAGTTTTCAAAAGTGTAATTCCAAATATCAGATAGATCTTGAATAGCAAGTTGGGTTAGCTGATACTTACTCATTCAATCTTGCAGACTTTAATTGCTTTAAATGGGTTGAGGGATCAAAACCTTCGGCAGTTCCACTGTCTATACCTTCTTGGATAGCTTTCTTTAGCGCAAGAACTTTATTTTCTTCTTCTTCAAGAAGTCTTAGTCCGGCACGTACAACTTCGCTCGCGTTTTTAAAGCGACCTTCCGAAACACTTTGTTTGATAAAGTTGTCAAAGTAGTTGCCAAGTGATATGGATGTATTCTTGCCCATAATTTAAAGTTACCAAAAATTGGTAAAACTGCCTAACGGCCACTGTCGAGACGATTGACAATTATTATGAAATTATTGATAAAGAATGGTAATTGGAGTCTTTAGTTAACGTCAAGACCAAATTTCCGCTTCTGTTTGTAGAAAGCACTCAAGAATATAGCTAATAATTACTGTTGTAGCACATTCAATCGTCTTGGTTTTATCTTCAAAAGAAGCCATACAATTGAAAAGGTTAAGACTGAGAATACTCCAAAAAATAAGAAATCGGCGAGTTCCAATGGAAGATATTTCACATGTTGAGGATTAAGTCTTCGGTTCAACACGTCGTCTAGAAGCATGTACGAGGAATAAAGGAAATATGAACAGATTGATACTGTGATTATCAGCCATAAAATCCATTTATTTAGGACTATTTGTAATAAAAGGAGGCATGAGGGGATTAGCAATAGTGTTAAATAAGATATACCAAAAGAGCTTTGAGAACTCCAAAGTCCACTTCTAATTATATTCCAAAATATCAGAATCCACAAAACCAGTCCTAAGCTATAGATCACTCTTTGAGTTTGACGGCTTCCTAAAAGTGTACTTATTTTCTTCATTGACTTTTGGTGAATATGCTCCACAATGCCCCCTGTTAAGACGATTGATATTTCTGTGAATTTATTGATAAAAATGGGTAATACTGAGTTTTTCTCATTCGTATTACCCTGTGTTGAGCGTTGTTAAAGGAGGTTTTGGTGGGTTGACACCCGGCGTTCATTTAGAACGGTTTTACAATAACTTTAAGTGAATATGGCGAATGGGTTCTAAATGTTTAAGAGCTAGGTCAATTCAAATCGGAAAAACTCATGATCAGGTCGCCGTCTAGATACATAATGAGTGAACATACCAATTCGCTTTTAGGGTTAGCCAATAAAAGTCAAGTCTACATCTTCAAATGATCGTTCTAGTATGTTATTTATATTTTGATCTTATATTTTTTGAACTTTCGTGTAGTTCATCCATATCATAGATTAAAACTGGATCTTTCTTATAAGTCCTCAAATGATGAATATCAGAAACACGAAAAATTTTAAACCCACCCAATTCTTCATCCTCGTAGATTTCAAGTAAATCATCGTTATTCCAGAATCTTATATTTGAAAGGATAAATAGCCCTGTTGTGTTTTGATTATTATCAATTTGATTGATTATTTCTTCACTGATCTGACCAAAATAGAAGTAATCTGAGGTATCACGTAATAAAGTGGTTTTCAATTCAACAAATACCCATTTTTTATTTTTATTGATGAATCTATTTTTTGGTCTTAAGTAGTAATCATAAAGGATGTATCCAATGAGAATAAAAATTATGAGAATTAGGATGGGATTTCGATTCTTCATTTATTGAAAAAGTCACATGTTAAAAAAAGGTATTTAC
Organism: uncultured Flammeovirgaceae bacterium; assembly: GCA_937899105.1. Lineage (GTDB taxonomy): Bacteria > Bacteroidota > Bacteroidia > Cytophagales > Cyclobacteriaceae > Fulvivirga. The sequence continues at coordinate 3,933 of CALBPF010000146.1, forward strand.
TCTTAGTGCACTTAATTAAATCTACTAAAGTATCGGTTTTGCATTTCAGTTTCAATAGACTCAGTTGAGGTATGACTATATTGTACGATGAGAGCAGCTAAAGGGTCGCTAATGATTTGTAAACCCACATGATAAGCCTAGCACACTTGAGTCTATTATGATAAATTTACGCTTCTCAATGGTCAACAATGAAAGCTATTCTCACCCTTTTTTGGCTATGTACTTGTCTAGCCTCTTTTGCTCAATCCGGAAAAATAACGCTGGAAGGGCAGGTGCAAAATGCATCTCTCCCATCCATTTCAGTTACTGATTTCAGATATGGAGAGATAGTCGAAGTCAAGTTAAACAAGAATGGAAGATTTAAATCTACAGCGACATTAGAATCAGACGGGTACTACTTTTTAAATTATGGGCGTAATACGGCCTATGTCTACCTTTACTCCAATGATGAGCTGAGAATTACCTTCGATGCCATTTATTTTGATAGCACTTTATCATTTGAAGGCCGCGGTGCAGAAAGGAACAATTACCTGGCTAAGAAAACGCTCGTCGACCAAGAGCTCACCGCCGATCTCGAGGCCTTTTATATGGCAGATGAAGAGAAATACTTGCAAAACGTTGAAAATGTAGAGCGGACGCACCAAGCTGCTTTGGCCACTTATGATGTTGAAGATTTCTTTAAAGAGGAGGAGTTAAAATCACTGAGATATAATAAGCTTTTGAGCATTCATAACTATGAATCCAATTACGAGTTTTACCTGGGAGAAAAAACCTCTTCTACAAATGAGTTTTATGAGCCTCTTCAAGGCTTGGATTTAAATAATGAGACAGATTACCGGAAACACCCTTATTATTTCTACCTGGTTAACGCCATTTGGAATAAACGCATTGAGCGGGCAAAAGATGAAAATGAAATGCTGGATGTGATAAGGTTAGTCCGTTCAGAGGCAGTAATCACTAAGTTACTTTACGACTTTTATGCAAATATTTCAGCTGATAATGAGCGTGCAGAAGAGTACTTGAATCTTATCAAAATGGTGGTAAACTACCAACCCTTTATAGAGCTGGCTGAAAAACGATATACGGAAATGCTGGAGGCACAAGCACTGCAAAAAGGAGACCCTTCACCTACTTTCAGCTATGAGAGTATCGAAGGAGATAAAGTCAGTTTGAAGGATATGAGGGGGAGTTTTGTGTATATTGATGTGTGGGCAACCTGGTGTGCACCTTGTATTAAGCAAGTTCCTTACCTCAAGCAATTGGAAGAATATTTCCGAGGTAGAAATGTGGTTTTTGTTAGTATTTCTGTAGATAAAAAGGAGCTTAAATCTCGCTGGAAGCAAATGATTGCGGACAAGCAACTCGGTGGAGTTCAACTTTTTGCAGATAATTCATTTGACAGTGATTTTATGAATGCACTTGATGTGAACTCAATACCGCGTTTTATCTTGATAGACCCGGATGGTAATATCGTAGAAACAGAAGCACCGCGTCCTTCTTATGAAAAAACAACGAAACTCTTAGAGAGTCTGTTGAATTAATAATAATCCGGTCGTTATCATTAATTCAATCAGTTGCTTGGAGCCTAACTCTTCAAATGATTGAAGTTGTTTGATGTATTCTTAAACCGTTAATATTAGAAATATTTCGAGTAAAATACGCTTTTAAGGTATTAATCTCGAATTAATTCTATAATATCTTGCCTATTGGGAGATTTCAGCTCTTTTTGGTTTTTTAGGGTTGGAGGTATGGCGGCAAAAACCAAATGTGCTATAATGTGCGGTGGGTCTACGTCACGGTCTGAAACTTAATGTATTGGCTATGCGTAGTGCGAGACTCCAAGGCAGTAACTTAGATGAACTCAAAAAGAAAATTGGTCAACGTATTGTTGAGTTAAGAACTAAGAAGGGGTGGAGTCAATCCGATTTGGCAAGAGCTTGTGGAAAGGATAGGCAAGCAATAGAGAAATTGGAAAATGGCAAAGTCAATCCTACGCTTTATTCACTTTTGGAGATTTCTAAGGCTCTTGGAGTTTCACTGCCCAATCTCGTTAAGTTTTAGCTAATCCAATTTAGAACTGAGAATATCACGGTGTCGTTGGTCATTGTAATGTTCGTTTCTCCATAATAACTGGCTTCAACCTTGTCCAATATTATTTCATTCAGGAATGAATTACTTTCCTTGTGATAAATCCGAAGTTTGCCTTTTGATGCAAATTCAATAATTGCCCACCTGATGTCATCTGCTATGTAGGCATATGGATGTTCTTTGTCTCTTACTCGAATTAGGCTGTCACTTTCATTGAATAAGACTTCACTCGCTTTAGCCATCTTGGTACCTAAAGTATCCAGAATTGTAATTGGCGTATCATCGAAGTTCTCAATGTACTCTATGATTTGTGGAAAAGTAAAGTCATTGGGCTCTCCATCATTTTCTTTTTGACAGTAAGCAACCAATTCCGCCTTGTCAAAATGGAAATCTGCTATTTCGGTTTGAAAAATCACCTCCACATCACTTTTAGTTGACCTCAATGATAATGTAGTCTTGTCATGCGAAATTCGGTCAGAGCCTCCACAAGAGGCCAACAGAATTGTAATAGTAGTGATGATGATTAGGTATTTCGTTCTCATTTTAATTGCGCCCAACACCAAATAACAGGAACCCGTTCCTGTTATTCCGTATCCCTACGGTCTTGAGCGTCTTGTCATGAAGGGTTTGTTAATGGAGCTTTGATACCAAAAATCAATGAGTCAACGCAAGAGTCGTGAGGAGATGTTTTCTCTAGTATCCGAGTGGTCCTCAGGCAACGAAACCCAACGTGAGTTTTGCCGATCAAGGGGTTTACGTCCTTCTACCTTTTCCTATTGGCATAAAAAGTATAAGGAAGCGCAGGATCAGGATACCTATGGTTTCACCGAGATAAAGCCAGAGCTCCAATCAACGATAGAGATCTGTTACCCGAATGGTGTAAAAGTGCATTTTCCGGAGGGTGATCGTTCCCTTGCTACGATCCAAGCGCTGGTGCGGCTGTTCTGATGTTCAACCTGACCCGTGCTTATCGCTATTATCTCTACGGTCAGCCTACTGACATGCGCAAAGGATTCGATAGCCTGGCCGGACTGGTGCGCAGTCAGATGCAAGTGGACCCCATGAATGGTTCTGTCTATGTATTTCTTAACAAAAGTCGTCACCTGATCAAACTGCTACACTGGGAATACGGTGGGTTTACCCTGTACTATAAACGGTTGGAAAAAGGGGTGTTCGAACGTCCAGTCTTGGGGGCATCCCAAGAAATTACCTGGAGTGAACTGATGTTGATCATAGAGGGGATCAAGCTGGGTTCTGTCGTTAAAAAAGAGCGGTATACTCTACCTAAAAAGTAGTTTAAAGGCTGTTTTTGAAGTAATTTAGCCTTGTGCAAACGCAAGCTGATCTTGCTAAAGAAGTCGTTTTATTACGCCAAGAGAATGCCTTTTTAAAAGAAGAATTGGCACAGTTCAAGCGTATGGTGTTCGGTAGCAAGAAGGAGCGGTTCATTGCAGCCGATCCCGATCAACAAGGTCTCTTTGATATCAGGGTATCCCCCCAGGAAGTCCAACGGGAAACGGTCACCTACCAGCGAGAAAAGACCAGTAAAAAAGGGAAAGCCAAACGTCTGTTGTTACCCGCCCACTTACCCAGGGAAGAAGAAGTCATTAAGCCCGAAGGTCTTGATATGAAAAACAGCAGTAAAATCGGTGAGAAAGTGACCGAAGTATTGGAGTACACCCCCTGGCAAGTTCTATGTCCATAAAACAGTAAGGCCTGTTTACAAGGAAGGTGAGAAGATCAAAGTGGCCGATTTACCTACCCAGGTCATTCCCAGTGGTAATGCAGGGGCCTCCCTGTTGGCCTATATACTGGTAAGTAAATTTATCGACCACCTGCCCTTTTATCATCAGGTGCAGATCTTCAAGCGTGATGGTATCAAAATTCCAGAATCTACGCTTACCGGGTGGTTCAGAAAGA
>CALBPF010000147.1 GCA_937899105.1 uncultured Flammeovirgaceae bacterium
AAGCCACATTAATGCTGGGCGGAGCAATGCCCACATCTTCACTTATTCTCACATTATCACTGTCTTGCCATAAAGAGTCGCTTGGAAAAGCTTGTGTAAATGAAAAGTCATCCCAAAAAGGTAACGAGAGTGGGTCTTGACTTTGAGTGCGAGAGTTTTTTGTGATTTTATGCGATGGTTTGGGAATTGGCTCTACAGTCAGTTGGCCAAAAAGGAACCCTGGAAGTATAACCAGCAAAAAAACAATTGATCTCATTCCGTTTCCTCTTCGGTCTCTTCCCCTGCTGTAAGAAACTGTTGATATAACGAGTCCGTTTCGGATACTATCCACAAATCTATTAAATCTCCCAGGCGTGCTTGTTTACCCTCTGCAGGGTTTTGACGAATAACGAAAACATCTTCACCTGTAGTATCCGATAAGACTTCAATAATACCGATTTGCAAATCCCTACCCCTGAGGTAAGTTTCTGCTTCATCCAAAGGTAAACCAATTAAATCCGGCACATCCCGTACTGGTGAATCTCCACCACTTCCTACAAATAAATCGATCACTGATCCCTTGGACACCAGGTCTCCTTCATTAAGCGGTTCATCATTTATTTTCATTTCCAGAACCAAATTCAAAAACTGGCTCGGTATGTAGGTTATTGTTCCTAGTTTTAATTCATTGCTTTTTAAAACGGCCTCGGCATTTCTCAATGACCTATCCAGCAGTTTGGGCATCGGAACGGTTGGGGGCGTCACCCGATTGACCGAAATAAAGACCTTTCTGTTTTGCTTTACTTTTGATCCAGCCTTAGGATATTGCTTTAATATTGTCAAAGGCTCATACTCATCTGAATAAGTACTATCGTTAATTTCATATCTAAGATCGCGTTTGTTAAGAAAGTCTTCCATTTCACCCAGTTTCATTCCATACAAGTTGGGAACGGTTATAGTCTCACCGTGATTCGTGGTGTATGGGAGATATACGTAAAAGAAAACCAAAGTCCCACATACAGCCAATAAAATAACAATAAATGAGTGAAGTAAAAGCCCTTTTAAAGTATCAGGAAATAGTTTCATCTGTCGATTTCAGTAATGGAAGCAAACATAGGTAAATTCATATTACTGCTTAGCGAAGTTCTTTTGAAGTCGCTTGGATTCTTGAAATTTTTGAAATGAACTTGCGATAATTATTGTGATTAAATCGGTAAAGGAAATGCCCTGTTCCTGCCACATCATGGGAAACATACTTGAATTGGTGAAGCCAGGGATGGTATTTATTTCATTGATAAACACTTTTCCTTCTTTGGTCAAAAAGAGATCAACTCGGGCAAAATCTTCACAATGTAGAGCCTGATAAGCACGGATGGATAGGTTTCTGATTTTTGAAGCAATATCGTCCTCTATGTCGGCAGGTACCTTTAATGCAACTGCGTTAGGATCCTCGTACTTGGCCTTATAGGTATAGAATTCATAATCAGGACTAATTACTATTTCCGCAGGCAGAGAAACCCTTATTTTGTCGTCATTTCCCATCACAGAGCATTCCAGCTCTCTACCCTGTATGTACTGCTCGAACAAAAGTACGGTGTCAAATTTGAAGCACTCCTCCAACGCAGACTCAAAATCTTGCTCGTTGTTCACCTTAACTATGCCTACGGATGAACCCAGGTTAGCTGCTTTAGCCATAAAAGGTAGTCCAAGTTTCTTTTCTATATCATGAAAAGAAACCTGATTCTTCTGCTGATATGTATAGGTTATAAACTTACTTGTTGGAATGTCAGCGGCTTTTAAAAGTCGCTTAGATGCCAATTTACTCATGGACACTGCCGAGCCTAATACTCCGCTTCCTGCGAAGGGTAAATCAATAGTTTGTAAAAGCCCTTGTACGCTTCCATCTTCACCATCAGTTCCGTGTAGAACCGGAAAGACTATGTCTGGCGTTACCTGTTGATTTTGGCTGAAGAAAGTAGCTGAACCAGAACTTAATTGTAGCGTCAGAATTTCTGAGTTGGAAAAGTCACTAGTTACCTCGTTCATAAAGTACCAGTGACCTTCTTTAGAAATCCCTATAATAGAAACTTCAAAAACAGATTTATCAATATATTGAAATATGTTACGTGCTGAACTTATGGAAATTTCATGTTCAACAGATTTACCGCCATAAACAATAGCTACCTTCTTTTTTGACATGTAGGATTATTCTATTCCGCCCAAATATAATTGAATTCCCGTTGCACAGAAATTATTAATCGCCTTTCAGCACTCGTCTTACATATGAGAAGGACTCACCGCTTACCTGAATGAAGTAAACCCCCTGCGCTTGGTTGGCAATATCAAAGGTATATGTCTGATTTAACGTATTGGGTAATTCCGTCTCTAACACCGAATGACCTAAGGCATCAAAAAGGGCCACTTTTACCAGTTCACGTTGATCTAATGTGAATCGAACATTGAATTTCCCGTTAACCGTAGGATTTGGAAATATTGCGTTTTCCGCATCTAGAAATAGATCAGTTGTAAATACCTGAATATTATCAACGAAAATCGGATCTCCGTTGTCATTGGTTGAAACAAAAGCTATCCTAATCTCTGATTCTCCAAGGTAAGTATCCAATGGGATGGATATGTTTCTATACTCGGTGGTAGTTCGAGCATCGAGGAATACACCGCTTTTTAACTCGGAACCTCTGTTATCGAATGACGTAGAAGAATAACTATCCCCGTTGTCATTTGATACCAATACGGCAAGCCCATCATTTTTCTGGCTTTCATGTGAATAAGAGTAATCAAAGTTCAAGGTGGCGTTATTGGCATTGGTCAGATCTATTATCGGACCAGCTAACCAATCTTTCTCTCCAATGGCCTCATACATACTTAAATCTATTGAAGCGACGCCTTCGTTTATTACCCAACTTATTTCATTGTCAGGATTTCCAACTACCCAATTAGAATTTTCAGATGTGAATGATTCCTTAAAAGGAACAAGATCCGTATTATTATTTATTTGAAAGAAAAGACTCTTACTAATATTTGTCGTATCGCCATTGATATCCGTTGTCTCCACATCAAAGTACAACTGGTGCGTTCCTATTTCAAGCGTTGGAAGCTGATCAACAAACTCATAGAAACCGCCCGCAATTATTTCAGTATTCACTACAGAGTTGACTGAATCTTGATCATCCACTGCGTAAGTAATATCCAATTCTGTAAGGGTTGTCCCGCCTAAGTTTATTATTGTAGCAAAAAGTTCAGGAGAAGTATTCCCCGATACCACAGAAGGAGAACTAATAATAACCTGATCCGCTCCTATGTTAACATTGTCTATGTAAACATTATTTCCGAAATCGTTCCGCGAAACAAAGGATATTCGAATATTATCTTTTCCAAGAAAAGATGATAAATCAACCGTTTCTGTTCTCCACTCATCTGCCCCATCAGGGGTAAAAAAACCGGAAGTACTTGCAGCGGTGCTTAGCTCAGAACCCACTTTTTCAAATACGACCTCCCCTTCGATCAGAGGGTTCCGGCAATTTTCGGTTACGATAACCCGGAGGCTTTCAAAATCAACTCCGGGAAATTGGGCATATGCCACATCGAAAGTTAGCGTACTTGCGGCTAGCGTAAAATCCAGAATGGGAGAAGTGAAAAAATCTAAATCTCCTTGATTTTCATGGTTATAAAATTCAACGAAAAGAGCCTGATTACCCGGTTCACCATTCGGAGCAGACCGCAATTCCCATGTGATGAGCCCATCATCATTTTCAATGGTCCAGTTTGGAGGGATTTCATCAAAATTAATGGCTACAGGACCATCAAATTCTTCCGGCACTGAAACGGCAATATTTAAGTTATTATTGGATTCATTTGCGTCTGATATGCCGTTAACCGTGTTGATATTAAACTCTACCTCGTTGGTAACTAGTCTATCTAAATTTATAGCTGGAAGATCAACATTGGCTATTTCCAGGGACTCAAGATTCAGAGAAACTAAAGTGGATCCTTGAGATATACCGTTTACCAGGATCTCGACTTCTGCAGAGGATATTGTGTTGCTTCCGTAGTTTCTTAATTCTAGAGTAGGAATAACCGTTGCGTCACAGCTGTTTGCATTAGGAGAGATGATTGAACGTATACCCAGATCATTACTAAAAGTTACCGGATCCTGTCCACCTAACGAGCTTATTAAGCTTGCTCTTCTCGGGCTGTTGTCCATAACCGTCCTGATTCTTGTTTTTTGATCTTCAGTGAATAGATTCATGCAGACATCATTCGTGAAATCCATGTAATTTTGAAACATATCAGCGCTGCCGCAACGTGTTGGCCCTGGAAATGTACATACACCAAGTCCTCCATTGTCGCTATTTGAAGCAGGTGTGTCGGCACAGAAATCGTCTGTGCCACAACCGCCATCACCCCATATGTGACGCAAACCCATATAATGACCTACTTCATGTGTAGCGGTACGCCCTAAATTATAACGTGAGTCCAAATCAGCAGGAGGGTATTTGTCAACGGAGCCAAATGCCCGGTAGTCTACTACTATACCATCGGTAATCGCACTATTACTGGCAGACTCCAGTCCTCCAATGTCGGAAACGGGAAATTGAGCATATCCTAGGAAATTATCGCCCAAAGAGACAACCCAAATATTCATGTAATCTTCACTCGGCCAGTTACTTAGTGTCTTTAGCTCATAGTTATCCACGAGGAACCAGTTTGAGCGTTCACCATTTATTCGGTTAATTCCGTTCGTGGATAGCCCCTCCGGATCACGTTTCGCCAGTATGAATTCAATTTCGATATCGGAGGCTACAGGTTGAAAAGACAAAGGAGTATTTGATGCGTCGGCATTCATCCTTCTGAAATCCTCGTTGAGCACATCTATTTGAGAAGTGATTTGCTGGTCGCTAATGTTACTTCCCACACCAACAGCCTCACCGTTGTGGATAATGTGGACAACAACCGGAATACTGATAAGCTCTTGCGTTTTTGCGGCTTTTCCTTGTTCTTTCCTCTGTTGGATTTTATCAGCAAGCCAGTTTTCGAATATGTAGGTATTCTCCTTAATTATGTTTTTTTGCGCAAGAAACTGCTGATACTTTTCAATACCACATTTATCTTGAGCATGAACTGCAGCAATTGTTATGAAAAACAGTAGACAGCAAGACGATATAATGCGATGAAACTTCAGAAAACGAGATTTTTATGCTTAACGACGTGATGTCACAGCATATTATCCGGAAGCTTGGCATTTGGATCATCCGGCTGTGTGATATTTACGGCTTCAACTGATTTGATTTCGGGCACCACTTTCTTTATTGCTTCTTCCACGCCGGCCTTTAGGGTCATAGTAGACATAGGGCAAGACCCACAAGCTCCTAACAGTTCAAGCTTTACATCCATATTGGGCGATATCTCAAGGATTTTAACATTTCCACCATCAGTTTCTAAATAAGGTCTGATACTGTCCAGAGCGCCCTCTACTTTTTCATATAATTCTTCAGCAACCTCCATATTACAAATTTAGACTTTTAATTCGACAGGTTTAGTTTTTTCCATGGAAGCATTTCTTATCGCCACTTGTCTTGCCACAGACTCGGCCAACTTCATAAAGGCCTCAGCATTAATTCCTTCTTTCATAACAGCAGGTAAACCGCTATCACCACCTTCCCTTATGCCTTGTACTAGGGGGATTTGGCCTAAAAAGGGTACATCAGACTTTTCCGATAATTGAAAACCTCCACCTTCACCGAAAATATAGTATTTGTTATCCGGTAGTTCAGCCGGAGTGAAATAGGCCATATTTTCAACTACACCCAGTATCGGTACATTGATTTGCGGTTGCTTAAACATGCTTAAACCCTTTCTTGCATCTGCCAGCGCCACCTTTTGAGGAGTGGTAACAATAACGGCGCCGGTCACTGGTACAGTTTGAACTAGCGTCAGATGTATATCACTGGTGCCTGGAGGCAGATCTATTAATAGATAATCTAAATCCCCCCATTCAGTATCCCCAATGAATTGTTTCAGGGCAGAACTCGCCATAGGCCCACGCCACACAACTGCGCTATCTCCCGGTGTAAGAAAGCCAATAGAAATCAGTTTAATTCCGTATTGTTCCAGAGGCAGTATTTTATTTTTCCCGTTGACTTCTTTAACGCCTGGTTGCTCATTTTCACAATTAAACATGGTGGGCATTGAAGGTCCAAAAATATCCGCATCAATTACGCCAACTTTAGCGCCTTCATTGGCCAAAGCTACCGCCAGATTAGCAGTCACTGTTGATTTGCCTACTCCGCCTTTCCCTGAAGCAATAGCAATTATATTTTTAACTCCCGGAAGCAGCGGAGCGCTGTCTCGTATTGTAGTCACATTGGAAGTCATCACCACATTGACTTTGAGATCCGAGTCTATATGCTTATGAATAGCAGCTATGCAATCATTTTTGATGATTTCTTTCAGTGGACAGGCTGGTGTGGTAAGCACAACAGTGAATTTTACCGTATCACTAAATACTTCTACATCCTTGATCATTTTTAATGTTACCAGGTCTTTCTTAAGATCCGGATCATCCACAGTTGAAAGAGCTTTTAAAACATCACTTTCCTTAAATGCCATTCTTCAAATTCTTTAAAACTATTGCAATTTACCTTATTTCCTTTGCTTAACACTAACAGTTTAATTCATAAATAAGTTGAAAGAACTTACGAATTAAACTCCAGCTGATATGAAGCTGAGAATCGGATCATCACGCCGAAAAAATTATCTTTGCCTGAAATCTGAACATTTGATATCAAATCAAACCATACAGCTTGTCAAAGATGCCATGGACATCGAAGAGGTGGTCTCTGACTTTGTAACATTGAAAAGATCGGGCTCAACTTATAAGGCCTTGAGTCCTTTTACCAATGAAAAGACCCCATCATTTTATGTAGTCCCCTCCAAAGGGATCTTCAAAGACTTTAGTTCGGGAAAAGGCGGCGATGCGATCACATTTGTGATGGAGGTAGATGGCTTGAGCTATACAGAGGCGATAAAGTATCTGGCAGCCAAATATGGGATCGAGATAAAGGAAGAAGAACAAACCGATGAAGCTCTTGAAGAACAAAATAAAAGAGAAAGCCTTCGCATCGTACTGAACTTTGCCAAAGAGTATTTCAGTGATTTGCTCATAAATAGTGAGGAGGGGAAATCAATTGGTTTAAGCTACTTTAAAGAGCGCGGGTTCACAGATCACCAAATTAAAAAGTTCGAGCTTGGTTATAGTCTTAATAAATGGGATGGCTTTTTAAAAGTGGCGCTAGAAAACGCCTACAATGAGGAGTTACTGGAAAAGGCGGGACTACTCGTGGTTAAAGATGCCGAAAAGCGTTACGATCGATTTCGAGGAAGAGTCATTTTTCCGATCCATAATGTTTCGGGTAAGGTTGTAGCTTTTGGTGCACGTACATTAAAAAAAGATGATAAACCAAAATATTTAAATTCTCCGGAGAGTGAGGTTTATCATAAGAGTAAGGTTCTATATGGCCTCTACCAGGCAAAGCAGGGGATTCGCCAAAACGATAATTGTTATTTGGTAGAGGGATACACAGATGTTATTTCACTGCATCAGTCAGATATTGAGAATGTTGTTGCTTCTTCAGGTACGTCTCTTACAGCGGATCAAATAAAGCTGATTAGCAGATTTTCATCCAACATCACTGTTCTTTTTGATGGGGACAAAGCAGGGATCAGGGCATCTCTGAGAGGCATTGATATGATTTTGGAATCTGGTATGAACGTACGGGTAGTTATGTTTCCTGAAGGCGAAGACCCTGATAGCTACTCGCGAAAACTAGGAACTTCAGAGTTTAAGAAGTATTTAACTGATAATGTTCAGGACTTCATTGCCTTTAAGCTAGGTCTGTATTCTGCAGATGCCGAGCGGGATCCACTGTTGAGGGCAGAGGCAATTAAGGAAGTAGTACAAAGTATTTCCATTATTCCTGATCCGATCAAAAGAGCGGTTTATCTTAAGGATTCGGCAAATCGCCTTGACATGGATGAGTCGGTGCTTATTGCGGAACTCAATAAGCTGCTCATCGGAAAGCGAAAAAGTCAGCCCAAGGAGAACTTAAATGTACAAGAGGTATCTTTTCCTTCAGAGCCAGATACTGCGACAAAGAGCCATACAGACTTAATTCATATCCAGGAAAGAGAGACTATTAGGTTATTACTCAATTATGGTAGGCAGGAATTGGAGGAAGATTACCTTTTGTATCACTATCTTTTGGAAGAATTAAGCGATATAGAATTCAATACTCCGATTTTTAAAGAAATATTCAGTCTTTTTCAAGAAGAACATAACAAAGGCAGAGTTGTAGATAGTAAGGATTTAATTAGAAACGGAAGTTCGGCAGTGAAGAAGGAGGTGATAGACCTTACCACAGAAAGGAGAGAAGTGAGTCCGGTTTGGGAAGATAAGTATAAGATTCACGTGCCCCACGAAAAGGATTTTTTAGATCATACTGTTTATCAAAATATAACACGTCTTAAAAGAACCATTGTCCAACGCTTGATTGAAGAGAATAAGGAAAACCTAAAAGGAGTGACTGATCACTCTGAAGTGGAACGTCTTATTGATATTCAACAGCGATTAAAGGACAGTGAAATGGAATTATCCAAGGTCCTCGGCGTAGTTATACCAAGGTAAAACACCCTTTCCAGCTATTATGAACCATATTCTGGATTTGATGTTTTGGTTATGGATTCAAGCTCTTCAGCATACTGGTGATGCATCAAAAAAGAGCTAGTTTTGCAAAGCATAAAATCACAGCATGTCAGACAAAATTAAGCTTAATAGCATTGAGGAAGCTATTGGAGACATTAAGAACGGTAAAGTAGTCATCGTAGTTGATGATCAGGACAGAGAAAATGAAGGTGACTTTATCTGTGCTGCGGAGTGTATTACCCCGGAAATTGTCAATTTTATGGCTACCCACGGTAGGGGTTTAATATGTGTTCCTCTTATTGAGACGCGATGTGAAGAATTAGGCTTAGAGTTAATGGTGGGCAGGAATACAGCTGCTTTCGATACTCTATTTAACTTATTAGTTGATTTTATTGGCCATTGATGTACTTCCGGCAGCTCGGCGCACGACCGTTTTTTAACGATTAAGGCC
>CALBPF010000148.1 GCA_937899105.1 uncultured Flammeovirgaceae bacterium
GGGCTAGCCCCCGGAAGGGTTGAAACAACAGACAGAGTTTAGTTTACACTACCTATCTCTTGGCATGATGGCATTCCTTCAATATGTCAAAATCATCATGTTCTTTGACTAAAGTTTCAGAATTTAGAGTATGAAACAAATTGTACTCTTATTCATAGTCCTATGTTCAGGCATAGGCGGATGTGCAACTACCCAAATCAGTTCCCAACCGCCGGGAGTAAAGGGTAAAGTGTTATGGGTGGAAGGTAATCAAATGCCTGGACCCGATAGAAAAATAAATGAAGGAAGCCCTGTTGTAAGGGAGATCATATTTTACGATGTTCTAAAAACTTCAGATCTTAAACGACAGAACGCTTTGTTTCAAGAACCTCCCTTTGAGCCGGTTGCGATTGTCAAAACCAACGAACAAGGCGAATTTGAAGTTAATCTTCCTGCAGGCAGATACTCTTTGTTTACTCGCGAGAATAATGGCCTTTTTGCCAACTTATTTGATGGTGAAAACAATGTAAACCCTGTTACCGTGGAGTCAGGTGAGGTTACAGAAGTTACAATTGTTATTAATTACAAAGCCGTTTACTAATGAAAGTAACCAACTGGGGAATACTGGGAACAGGAAAAATAGCTGCCAAATTTGCTGAAGACCTCAAGTCAATTGGTAATGCTAAACTACTGGCGGTTGGATCGAGATCTCAAGCCAGTGCCTCTAATTTCGCTGACCGCTTTAATATAAGCCATGCACACCCGTCATACCAGAAGCTTGTGCAAGACCCAGATATTGACGTTGTATATATAAGCACACCTCATAACTTACATAAAGAAAATTCTATTTTGTGCTTAGAAAATGGAAAAGCCGTTTTGTGTGAGAAGCCTATTGGTGTAAATACAGAAGAGCTCAAAGAAATGATCCAGGTTGCCAATTCGAGAAACCTCTTCCTTATGGAGGCCATGTGGACCTACTTTCTACCTACCATCAAAAAGGCGGAGGATTGGATAGAAGATGGAGCCATTGGCCAAGTTCAGCACATAAAAGCCGACTTTGGGTTTAAAGCGCCTTATGACCCATCCAAACGGCTTTTCAACCCTGAATTGGCTGGTGGAGCATTATTGGATGTAGGTATTTATCCTTTAGCTTTCTCGCTTCTTTTTGCTAATTCAGAGGTGAATCGTATACTGGCCGACTCAGTTTTATCAGATACAGGTGTGGACTTAACTGATACTTACCAACTCCGATTCGAAAATGGTATAACTGCAGATTTGTCTTGCTCACTGGGTCATCAATTTGAAAATGTTGGTATCATTTATGGAACTAAAGGTTTTGTAAGGCTTCCATTGTTTTGGAAAAGTACTGAGGCACATCTTCATGGGTATGATGATAATAAAATTGAGCTGTTTAAAGACGATAGAAAAACCAATGGCTATAACTTTGAAGCCCAGGAAGTCACTAATATGCTTCTCAAGCGTAAAACCGAAAGTGATGGAATGCCTAACTCAAGCATCTTAAATCTGTTAAAACAGATGGATAGCATTAGAGAACTTATTCATCTTAAATATCCATTTGAGAAATAATCTAATGTCTATGCAACCTATTCAAAGAATATCGCATCTACTCGTTGAGAACGCGCTAAATGACACTGAAAATAACTGAGTCTGAGGAACATTTACTAATAGAAAACTGCCGGAAAAAAGATCAAAAAGCACAAAAAGAAGTGTTCGATAAGTACTCCCCTAAGATGTTAGGGATTTGCAACAGGTACTTAAGAGACTTTGATCAGGCGGAGGATGTTATGGTTGGTGGATTTGTAAAAGTGTTCAGCCGTATTGATCAGTACAAGGGTGACGGAAGTTTTGAAGGTTGGGTAAGAAGAATAATGGTGAACGAGGCATTGACATTTATTAGAAAAAATAAGAATATGTATCTGGAAGTGGACATAGAAGTAGCTGACCGGGAGCCCGACTACAGTACGTTGAGCAATTCACTGGAGGCCAACGATCTGCTAAAACTGGTACATGATTTACCTACAGGTTATCGCACTGTTTTTAATATGTACGCTATTGAAGGCTATTCACATAAGGAAATAGCCAAGGCATTGGGAATCAGCGAAAATACATCTAAGTCTCAATTAAGCAGGGCAAGAGTACTGCTACAAAAGCAATTGTTGAAGTCTGAACGTTCGTTAAATCAAAACCTGCAATAATGAGCGGTAAGGAATTAGATAAGCTATTTAGGGGTAAACTCGAAGGCCTGTCTCCTGAACCTAGCGCAGGAGCATGGGATTCTGTTCAAGCGCACTTGACAAATAAGAAAGGTGTGTGGTTTTACTTAAAAATAGCCGCTGCCATCATACTACTCACATCATTTGCAGGTCTTTATCTCCTAAATACTAATTCACCTGAAGCTCCGATAAAAAGTATATCACAAAATAGTTCTATTGACACTCAGGTAGTTGATACGATTAAAATAGATTCCGTGAAGAAGATACAACCTCCTCAGGAAGTACGAGTCATGGAAAATAATACTGCTGCCCTTGATACCGGTAAAATTAAAAACAAAGCAAAGCCATCAAAAACCGTAACAAAGGGCTTGGTTCAGAAGCCAACGCTTGCCGAAAATGTAAAAAAAGTAGCTCCTAAAGAGTCGCAACCCCAAATAGATAGTACGTTACAGAAGCCTCTTTTACAGAACGCTGTCGAAAACAAGGTATTAGTTACAGAAAATAATATCACCGATGCAACCTCTAACAGCAATGCAACATCTATCGATCAGGCGGAAGTGGAAAGTGGCTCAACACTTGTATTTGATATTGAAGAGTTTGATGTAAAAACCGCAGTTACGAGCGCATATAAAGCAGCAGAGGAAACAAAGAAATCCGGATTTAAGAAAGTACTTGATTTCGTAAAAAGTGTGAAGGAGGGCGAAGCTGGTTTGGGTGGATTGCGAGAAGCAAAAAATAACTTGCTGTCAATCAAGCAAAAAGATAAAGAAGATGATAACTCAAGATAAACTAACAACACTGATTTCGGCATGCCTGATCTTAATCAGTGGCGCCCGGGTTCTTGGCCAGGAAAAAACTGATTCCCTCATTCTGAATGTAGGAAAAAGTCAAATAGTATTCCTTATTCGAGATGAAGCTGACCTGGCCAAACTGCAGAACTATGATCTTAACCAAATTTTAGACCGGTTAAGTCTTGAGCTCACCGGTGATTCAACGTTGATATCTGAGAACGGTGTAATATCAGACACAACAGTAGTCGTAGACAGCGAGTCTGACGATAGTGGAAATTATTATAAAAACAGCGACCGCTACGGGGATAGAGATGATCGATGGGATAATGATAGGAGGTACGACAGGGATGAAGATCGTGACACACGTTATGTAAGAAGGAGAAAAAGAAACTACAGACACCACGTTTTCAATATAGAAATAGGAACTAATAACTATTTGGAAGATGGTAAGTTTCCCGGAGAGAGTAATCAGCTTTATGCCGTCAGGCCGTGGGGGTCCTGGTATGTAGGGCTAGCCTCTGTTAACCAGAATTACCTGGGAAACAACTTCTACATTGAATGGGGACCTAGTGTAAGTTGGTACAACTTTAAATTCGAAAATGATGCAACACGAATTTTAGATGCAGATGTTACAAGTTTTATAGAAGTCAATGAGCCGGACGTTGATTATAAAAAAAGTAAACTGACAGCAGCGTATGTAAACTTCTCAGTGGTACCTATGGTGAGTGTAGGTAGTAGACGAGGCAAAAGAGGTTACATAGGGGGTTGGAAATTCAAAGATTCAAATTCATCCGACTTTAGAATTGGAGTAGGAGGTTACATCGGATATCGTATTTCCAGTTATAGTAAAACGGTGGTTGAGATCGATGATGACAAAAAAAAGAACCGGGATAAAGACAGCTTTAATATGACCGATCTAAGGTATGGACTTAGAGCACAGCTAGGTTTTGGTGATACCGACTTATTTTTCACTTACGATCTTAACGAGCTTTTCAATGAAGATCAAGGACCGGAACTAAACGCCTTCAGTATTGGCATAATACTTTAAAGAAACATTAAATCAACTTTTAACTAAAAAATTTACTCGGCCATTAGACGAGACAGGAAGACTACATTCAAATTAAAAACAACGAAAACTCAAAAATTATGAAAACAACGAAATTATTTCTTTCAGCCGCCTTGGTACTGGGTATATTAGGGATGGCTTTCGCTCAGGACGCAGATGAAAAAGATACCAGAAGAAAGAAACGCAGATATGGCACTTATAATGACTTCAAGGTTGATCTCGGCATTAACAATTTTTTAGAGGACGGATCGTCACCTAGCGAAAACAATGCTCCCTATTCTGTGCGGTCCTGGGGTTCCTGGTATGTGGCGCTCAAGACCGAAAATGATACACACATTGGAGGCGCACTTCATTTACTTTGGGGCGGTGATGTAAGTTGGTACAACTTCAAGTTTGAAGATGAGTCTTTAAGGATTAACGAAGGGCCAGAAATGATCGAGTTCACACAAGCCACCGATGATGTCAGCTTCCAAAAAAGTAAATTGACAGCGGCTTATGTAAATGCAAGTGTCGTTCCAATGTTAAAGTTTGGATCGAAACGACGATACGACCGAAGATGGTTCGGTTTTAGAGGAAACAATTGGGACCTGGGTTGGAACGCTGAGGAGGGCTTTAGAATTGGCGCCGGCATGTATGCGGGATATAGAATAGCCAGCTACACTAAGTATGTTACCAAAGAAGATGGTGACAAGGAAAAAGACAAAGACGGCTTCTATCTAAATAATTTCCGATACGGAGTACGTGGCCAGATAGGTTTTAGAGGCATAGATATCTTTTTCAATTATGATTTGAATGAGCTTTTTGCAGATAACAGAGGTCCGGAATTAAATGCTTTCAGTTTCGGTGTCGTTCTCTAAAATCCGAGACAGGAACTGCCGTTAAATTGAACGGCAGTATAAAAGAGGGCCGTCTCAAAAGTAATAGAGACGGTCTTTCTTGTGACGTCGATTAGCTGGCCCCAATTCTTACTCAAGTCGCCAACAACCGTATTAAATTGAACAGGATTTAAATTTTAGTGGAGAATAGTTTGTGCTGGAAATAACAGAAAAGATACATCGAAGATGATCATATTCAATTGGGTACAACTCAATTTATTCTTTTCAACTCTCGTTTAAGATCTTTAAGATCATCTTTTAGGTCTTCCTTAATGTCATTAATGGAGTTCTTTAAGTCTCTCTTAAAGTCCTTTGAATGGCTCTGGAACTCATGCCGATGATCTGCCCAATTCCAGTCCCACTCCCATTCCCAGTTCCAATTCCAGTCATGATCATCGATATCAACACTTACATTTAAGTCGAGATCGTCCAATTCATCTAGATCTAGATCCAAATCGATATCAAAGTCATGATCAAAGTTAAAGTCAAAACGATCGCCTCCCCGATAGGTGAATGAACGATGTGAGCGATCATCAAAGTCAGTGATAAGAAACTTTCCATTTCTTCCAATTACCTCAGCCCCCGAAACCTCCAGAGCATTGTCTCCTTCAATTCGTTTAAGCTCGCTGTTAAAAACATGGACCAGAGCATCATTGACATCAACTTTGAGATATAGTACACCAGCTTCAACGGTAGCTCTAACGTTCTCCTCTTTTGCTCCTTCGATTAATATAGAGACATCATCATGAGATCTCGCAACATCTACTGTTGACACCTTTTTATCTAATACAATTTTGTTAAATCGGTTAAGATCCTTGAGTCGTGTAGTCTGGGAAAAGGACGCGGCTGCAATTAAGATGCAGCAAGCCGCACAAACGAGTTGTAATTTTTTCATAGCTTTTGAATTATTGACCATGTGTAATTTACGAAAATATGATCACTTTTTCCTTAGATAGATGTCACCGTTGTAGTTCTTGATCATCACTTCAGCCCCACCCCCATTGATATTACCACGTACCCAATCATCCAGATATACCTTATACGTCCCGGATTTTTTTTCGGTTTTTGTGACAGGCTTATTCTTCTCTACAGTAAAATCGAATCCAGAATAAACTTCACCACGGGCTGTTTTCATTTTCATTGAAGCCTTGAAAGATGCGGGCAACGTTAAGTCCACATCTCCATTATAGGTAGTAAAAGCCATTGGGGTATCGGGAGTCACTGTGTTGAACCTTGCCACAATTTTTCCATTATAAGTATCTGCCACCAATGATCCGGATATCTCCTCTGCTACTATCTCGCCATTATAGTTATCAGCTACTATCTCGCCATTTACATTTTTGACATAAAGATCACCATTATTGTAAGTCTCAACATGTAAATCTACATTTGATGGCACCTCCACAATCAAATTCACTCCCCTATTCCAGGAGTCTGATTGTATATCAATAAAATTATTTCTTTCACTTACCTCAAGATCGGTAGCGGAACTGGCAATGACTTTAAGCCCATCCTTCATAGGCTTGTCCTTCTTAGATCTCGATGATGAATATTTTATAAGAACATCCTTGCGGTTAGCGCCTATTACATCAATTGATCCTTTACGAATATCTACTTTCACCTTACCGCGCTTTGCGGGATCGCTGAAAGGAATAGTTAGCTCGCCAGTGTCCTGGGCTTTGGAGAGTTCTAGTATTGCCAGAACAATTAGAATTGTTGTTATTATCTTTTTCATTTTTTAAATCGTTCTTAAGTTCTTATTTCTTTCTGATGAATACATCGCCATTGAAAGTTTCAAAATCAAGTTGGGAACCTCCACCTCCAAAGCTTATCACCGACTTCGCCTCTACCTTGAAATATGTTCCTTTAACCTTACGCTCATCATTCATTGCCAGAAGCATGGGCTTTTGCTCAATACTTTCAAAATCGGTATAGATATCTCCATTTAAGCTTTTAAAGGTCACGTCCGCTTTGAAATTTGAAGGTACATAGGCTTTAATGTCTCCGTTTAACGTGTAGTAGGAAGAATTTGGTCCGGGTATGTTTTTATAATCCAGTGTAATATCACCATTTACTGAGTGTGCATAGGTGTAGCTCCTGGCTCCCGTTGCTGAAATGTCTCCATTCACATTATGAAGATCCAGCGTCCCGTTTAGACCACTTACTGTAATGGATCCGTCATTTACTGTGGATAAATAAACATTCAACCTTCTCGGCACCTTAAGTTTGAAATTGATTTTAAAATCATAACTATAGCGGCAGTCATCCCACTCGTATCCCCACTTTGATTTTTTACCATCATACGACCTTAGCCCTGCATTTCCACAGTCACATAGGCCTTTTATATAGACTGCAATCGAATCATATCTATCCTCTATACCCAACCTCAGCCGGTCTTTAGCCTTCTCTAGGCGTTCATTCGTTTTTGCCTCTATAAAAAACTCCGCTTCTAAAATGACCTGGTCACCATCATAACCTTCAGCATATATAGATCCATTGATATTAGCTAAAAGGAATACATTCGAATTACTGGCTTTCTCAAATGAAAGTTCTTTTTTAATTATCTCATTATGCGTCTGACTATAGAGAAAGACTGGCATACAGAAAATTAGAAGTACTGTTACTATCTTATTCATCAAATCAGTATTTCAAGTGTTTCATTAATTTTTTCCTTGACCTCTTCAGGTGTCTCCTGCTTTTTAAGCAAGTCTTGTAACGCCTCAACAGAGCGCTTCTCTTGTAAAGCCAGCATCATTTCTGCCAGGCCCATCTGAACCAGAGGAGACTCTTGCTGAGCAATTGAAGATATCAGGCCCATCCGCACTTTTGAATCATCTACATAGGGCATTAAGGCTTCCAATGCTCCTAGTCGCACGTTTACATTCTCATCATTATTGAGCGTTTTCAAGAGAGCGTTAGTGATTTTAGCACTAGCATCCGGAAGTTCACTGCTAAGGCTCACGGCTTTTAACCGATCGCTGATCGATTCTTCTTCCAACAAGCTCAGCATCATCATCTCTTTCATTTCCTTGACTTCAGCTGACAACTGATTGATCTCCGAATTTGATGAATCATTAGACTTAAGAAACAGCCCGGCAGCCAGGCCCAATCCGATCAAAGCAAATCCATAAGCCCATCTCACCACCGGCTTTGAATACCATAGTTCATTGAACTTAGCTAACCACGATGTTTTCTTCTTTTGTGTCGCCAGCATAGAGTAGAACCGGGAATTCAAATCGGCAGATGGTTCCGTTGAACCGTCAAAAACCAATCGATTATAAATGTCTTGCAGCTCGGTGAATTCAGTTAAGTTCACTTCACCTTCTTCAATGATTTGCTCAAGTCTTTGTAATTGCTGAGCATTCAGCCTACCGGCATTGAACCCATCAATCAGTGCCTTGATTTCTTCTCTTTTTTCCATAGTCAAACTGACTTTTGAATTTTTAAAAACTCATTTTTCAAAGATTGCATTGCTCTAAACACTTTTACTTTGACGGCTCCTTCTGAGCAGTTAAGTACTTTGCCAATCTCCTTATACTTCAACTCCTCAATCTTACTCAATGTAATTACCTCCTTCTTTTCATGATCCAACTTATTCAGGGCCATGTTTAGCATATCCAGCTCCTCTCCTTTTCCCATAGTATCCTCTGCATTTCTGTTACCATCGGAAATCTCCTGATGAGCATAAATATCTTCATTCCTGAACCTGGAAGTTTTTCTGTAGTTGTCAATGTTCACGTTGCGCGCTATGTGAAACATCCAAACCTTAAACTCTCCATCCCCTTTAAAACCTTTGCGATACTTTAAAACTCTCTCAAAAACTGTTTGGACCAAGTCTTCGCTCAATTGCTGATTGAAATTCATATTATAAAAGAACCCAAAAAGGATTTTCTTATACCTTTCGAAAAGTAAGCCCAGAGAATCCAATTGACCTTCCTTTACCCTTAGCATTAATGCATTATCAGAAATTGAATCCAAGCCTAAATAGATCTACCTAATTTATGTACAAGCAGGGAAACTGATCCCTTTTGAAATGGTTACAGTCAATTTCCTTTTTCTTTAAATAAACTCAAAGCCGCCCTTCAGAAAACACTATATTTAAATTCATCTTTATTAGAACTAAATGAAAAGTATAATCTTACTTGTAATCCTTTTTTGTACCCAAATGACACTTGCTCAAAATCAACAAAAGCCGCTCAGAATTGGAGTGGGTGGACTTACACATACCCACGTGCATTGGCTGTTGGGCAGGCCTGATCGTGGAGATGTGGAAATAGTTGGTATTGCAGAACCCAATAAAGATTTGGCTGAAAGGTATGTTAAACAGCACGACCTTGATCCAAAACTGGTTTATCCTTCATTAGATGAAATGTTGACTCAGTCTAAACCAGAGGCAGTGACAGCTTTCGGAACTATCTACGAGCACTTAGAAGTAGTACAGAAATGTGCTCCGCTTGGCGTTCATGTGATGGTAGAAAAACCGCTGGCAGTAAGTCTGGCTCACGCCAAAGAAATGGAAAAGCTTGCCAGGAAGCATGATATTCAGCTACTTACTAACTACGAAACCACTTGGTACCCTACAAATCACAAAATTTTTAAAATGGTGCAACAGGGGGAACTTGGTTCAGTGCGCAAGATAGTGGTACACGACGGACACCGGGGTCCAAAGGAAATAGGTGTTAATGAAGAGTTTTTAGTCTGGCTTACCGACCCGGTTCAAAATGGCGGAGGCGCTATTACTGATTTCGGATGCTACGGAGCTAACTTAAGTACATGGATAATGGGTGATCAGCAACCAATTTCAGTTAGTGCAACCACACAACAAATTAAACCGGACATTTACCCTAAAGTTGATGATGAGGCCACCATAATTATTACCTACACAAAATCACAAACTATTATTCAAGCCTCTTGGAATTGGCCAATAAGTCGAAAGGACATGGAACTATATGGCAAGACAGGTATGGCCATTGCAAAAAATAGAAATGACCTAGTGGTACAGCTAAATGAGAATGCAGAAATCAAAAATGATAAACTTAAAGAAATGAAGGCCCCATACGATGACCCCTTCGCCTATTTAGCAGGTATAATTCGTGGTACAATTGATCCTCCGGTCAATGACCTTTCTTCTCTTGAAAATAATATGATGGTAATGCAAATATTAGATGCAGCTGTCAAAAGTGCGAAAAAAGGGAAAGTAATCCGATTAAACTAACTCCAAATCGTTAAGCTAAAATCAACCTCTTTTTACTCTGGTCTAAAACGAACCAACCAGATGATCGCCCTTCCTATTAGGGATAGCGGTCAAACGTGTAAATTAACTACCTCCACTTAATGTTACAGCCCTGGCTCGGGATCTGATCTTCGGTTATTGGATTACCCTTTAACAGATCATCTAAAGCGCCACGCATGTCCTCGCCAGTAAGTGGTTTTTCATTCCCAGGCCTTGAATTATCAAGCTGGCCACGATAGACCAGTTTATTTTCTTTGTCAAAAATGTAAAAATCAGGAGTACAAGCCGCATCATACGCCCTAGCTACTGCTTGCGTTTCATCATATAGGTATGGAAACGGATACCCCCACTTCTTTGCTTCATCGTGCATTAATTCGGGAGCATCTTCCGGATAATTATCTACATCATTTGAACTAATAGCGATAAACTTTACTCCTTCGGGAATATAATCTTCGGCTAATTTTACCAGCTCCGGTTGTATGTGTTTCACATAAGGGCAATGATTGCAAATAAACATGACCACGGCGGCTACATCGGATTGCAGTTCATCCCACGTTAATGTTTTACCACTTACGGTATCCGGTAATTTGAAAAAAGGCGCTTCCGTACCGAGCGGAAGCATATTTGAAGGAGTTAATGCCATTTTAGTCTGTTTAAAACTCAAAGAAAACACGCCTAAGTTTAATTAAGTTTAGGCCGGAAGTATAAAAATGATTAATTAACACTTTGCATCGGATTAATTAGCACTCTAGCCATGAAGATAGGTCTTTTATCAGACACACACGGGCATCTGGACGACCGGATATTCAGTCACTTTGAAAAGTGCGACGAAATCTGGCATGCGGGCGATATTGGCGCTATGGAACTGGCTGATAGGCTCAGCGCTTTTAAACCTCTACAAGCTGTATATGGAAATATTGATAATAGAAATTTAAGGCAACGGTTTCAGGAAGATCTATGGCTTGATAGGAATGGGCTTACCGTCTTAATTACCCATATCGGTGGTTATCCATCAAAATACAACGCCCGAACAAGAGCCATTTTTAGAGAGAAAACTCCCGACCTCTTCATATGCGGGCATTCTCACATTCTGAAAATTATGAGAGACCGGCAACACAACCTGCTGCATATAAACCCAGGGGCAGCAGGAGTACAAGGCTTTCATAAAGTAAAAACACTGGTGCGCTTCTCTATTGAAAATGCTCAAATAACGGACTTGCAAGTAATAGAGCTTAGTAAACGGGCATAAAAAAAGCCCCGATAAACGAGGCTAAGAATTATAAAAACTTTATCTATTATTTATCCTTTTTCGGAGCTGTTTTTTTCTTGGGCTTCTCCTCCGTATCTTCTTTTTTGGCTTTTGGTTCAGCCTTTTTCTTTGACTTTTCTTCAGCTACCTCCTTTTTCACTGCTTTAGCAGCAGCTTTTTTAGGAGCCTCTTTCGCTTCTTTTTCAACTACTGGCTCAGCCACTTTAGCCTCAACTTTTGGAGCCTCCTCTTTTTTCACCGGCTTTTTTGAAACAGCTGTAAAATCTTCTTTCATAGCTTCCGTGTCCACCTTTTTAATAATAGGTTTTGCGCTAAGAAGTTGAATATTATTATTTCTGACTTTTGCTCTCGCCTTATTTCTTTTCGCTTTTCTTTTAAGTCTGGTAACTGCCATCTCCAAGTATTTTTTATAAAAGAGGTGCAAAGATAAAATAATAATAATGTCAAGGAAATTTTTCTTAAAAAAATAAACCTGTCATCAGTATTGGTTCAAATCCTTATTGACACCTTTTTTGTAGCTTTGAACCATGAGTAACAAGCCCAGTTTGCCACGTGGTATGCGAGACTTTGGCCCTGAAAAAATGGCTAAAAGAAACTTTATTTTTAATACGATTAAATCTGTGTTCTCCAAGTATGGATTCATGCAAATTGAAACCCCCGCTATGGAAAACCTTTCGGTGCTTACAGGAAAATATGGTGATGAGGGTGATCAGTTACTATACAAGGTGTTAAACTCAGGCGACTTTTTATCTAAAAGCTCTATTGATGACTTCAATAGTGGTAGTAACAAGCTCACTCAAAAAATCTCAAATAAGGGCTTAAAATATGATCTCACCGTTCCATTCGCTCGCTTTGTAGTAATGAATCGGAACGATGTGACTTTACCTTTCAAACGCTTTCAAATTCAACCGGTTTGGCGTGCAGATAACCCTCAAAAAGGAAGATACAGAGAATTTTATCAATGTGACGCGGATGTCGTAGGCACTGAATCACTACTTTGCGAAACTGAAATCGTCCTAATGATCAACGAGGTTTTTGACCGATTGGGAATTACCGAATTCACCATTAAAATGAATAGCAGAAAGGTACTCAAAGGCATAGTAGAAGCCATTGGTGCCGGCGAAAATGAAACAGATTTTCTTGTTGCTATCGATAAGCTCGATAAAATCGGATTAGATAAAGTTAAGGAAGAGCTTTCGAGTCGCGGATTAGACGCTAACATGATTAGCATGGCTGAGGATTTTCTCTCCATTAAGGGCACCAACAATGAGGTAATAGAAGCGCTATCCAACCTCCTGTCTTCTTCTGAAATAGGTATGGAAGGAATTTCAGAGCTAAATAAGATTCAAGAATTTCTGGAGCCTTTTGATCTACGGAATGCTCATATTGAAATTGACCCTACCCTGGCCAGAGGCCTCTCCTACTACACCGGTGCTATCTTTGAAGTAAAGATAAATAACGTAAAAATGGGTAGCGTAAGCGGTGGCGGTAGATA
The DNA here is from genome assembly GCA_937899105.1 of uncultured Flammeovirgaceae bacterium. Taxonomy (GTDB): domain Bacteria; phylum Bacteroidota; class Bacteroidia; order Cytophagales; family Cyclobacteriaceae; genus Fulvivirga. The sequence goes on from CALBPF010000148.1 coordinate 12,944, forward strand.
TGACGACCTTACTGGAGTATTCGGCATGCCTGACATCTCCGGCGTCGGATTCTCTTTTGGAGTGGATCGAATTTACGACGTCATGGATGAACTTGGCCTCTTTCCCGAAGAAGTAACGACAACCACGAATGTGTTAATTGCACATTTTGATGAAGAAAGCAGGCAATACGGACTGTCAACTCTTGGCAAAATAAGGAATGAAGGCATCTCATGTGAAATTTATCCCGACATTGCCAAAATCAAAAAACAGTTCAACTATGCCGATAAAAAAGGAATCCCGAATGTAATCGTGATTGGTTCGGATGAAATTAATTCCGGCTTTTTAAAGTTGAAGGATTTAACTACCGGCGAAGAGACAAAAGGCGAAATAGAAAGTCTAATTCAGAAAATGCTAGATTAGCATATGCCCGGTATTCACCATAGTTCGGCTGCACAGCTCAGTTTATTTGAGATTGAATCTATTCTCAAGCATAATCTAAAGCTGAATCTATCGGAATCTGCAATTACGAAAATCACAAAGTGCAGAGACTATTTAAATGAAAAGGTAAAAGGAACATCCGAACCAATTTATGGTGTGAATACAGGTTTCGGCTCCTTATATGATAGAAATATATCCAAGAATAATCTTAAACGGTTACAGGAAAACCTGGTAATGTCTCATGCATGTGGCACAGGAGATCAGGTACCGGATGAAATAGTGCACCTTATGTTGCTTCTTAAGGTACAATCACTCTCTTACGGGCATTCGGGAGCTCAACTGGAAACCGTGGAAAGACTGGTCCATTACTTCAACGAAGACATACTACCTGTAATTTATGAATTGGGTTCTTTAGGCGCTTCGGGAGATTTAGCGCCTTTAGCTCACCTGTCCTTACCTTTGATCGGCCAGGGTGAAGTACATTACAAGGGAAAGCGAATATCTATTCAGGAGGTAAATGCACAATTAGACTTAACACCAATATCTTTTCAAGCCAAAGAAGGTTTAGCCCTGCTCAATGGAACTCAATTTATGAGCGCCTATGGCATATGGTGTTTAATCGAGGGAGAAAGACTCATAAAACTTGCTAACATTATAAGTGCGCTTTCTCTGGACACTTTTGATGGTAGAATGGATCCATTTTTACCAGAGGTTCATGAGCTGAGACCGCAAAAGGGTCAGGTAGCCTGCGCAAAAGATATATCTCAGCTGCTTGACGGAAGTGAGCTCATAAGCCAACCTAAAAAACATGTACAAGATCCTTATAGCTTTCGTTGCATACCGCAGGTACATGGAGCTACCTGGGACACCTGGCGGCATGCTCATGATATTTTTATGACGGAAGTTAATTCTGTTACTGATAATCCTAATGTGTTTCCGGCTAATGATAAAATCATTTCTGCCGGTAACTTTCACGGGCAGCCATTGGCATTAGCGCTGGATTTTCTCTCTATTGCCTTATCTGAATTAGGTAGCATTTCTGAAAGAAGAACTTTCCAACTTCTTTCAGGAGCACGGCAGCTGCCTAATTACCTTGTGGCACATCCGGGCATTAACTCCGGACTCATGATAGCTCAGTATACATCGGCATCCATCGCTAGTCAGAACAAGCAATTATGTACTCCAGCTTCTGCTGACTCGATAGTTTCATCTAATGGCCAGGAGGACCATGTGAGTATGGGGGCCAATGCGGCAGTCAAAGCCTATAAAGTGGTAAACAACGTTTATAGGATCCTTGCGATAGAATTAATGACAGCAACACAAGCCCTGGAATTTAGACGTCCGGCGAAAACATCACCTTACCTGGAGGATTTAGTGAACAATTTCAGGTTAAAGGTTCCGTTTATTGAAGATGATAGAGTATTACATGAAGACATGGAGAAAGCTCTGGATTTTATAAAATCAGTAAAACTTTGAAGCTAACAAAGGTTCATATAGTACTTGTATTATTTTCAATAATTACCCCGATTGCTAATGCACAATTCGTTAGCAATAACGGATGGTTTGAAGTTACAGTAAGTGAAGGTTGTCCTGTTGGTGGCTGTACAGGCAATGAAGTTTCAGGGTGCGTGCCTCTGACCATTACGGTAGCATCAACAGCGAGTGCCCCTGTTGATTGCTTTGACGGCGCCGGAAGTTGCGACTTTGATTATACCGGCGACGGAACTATTGAAAATACGTCAAGTACAATAACCTACGACACACCGGGTCAATTTATGCTTCAAATTATTCACGGTAGCGACGGTGTAGATCAAATAGCTATAAATATCATACCTTCTGAGCCACCGGAATTTTCGATTTTCTCTTGCTCGAATGAAGAAATACAGGTGAACATCTCTGACACCCAATTTGAAAACTATATTATTGACTTTGGTGATGGGTCGCCCGAAGTGTTTAGGACCAGTGGTGCACCAAACGCACAGCATAGTTATGCTGACAACCTTTCAAAGACCGTATCGGTAAGGGGTGTTAATGATAATGGCGCGGATAATTGCAACACTGCTGAAGACATCGTAATACCCCTGGCTGCAATTCCACCTTCAAGGTTTGATTCATTAGTAAGTCTGAATAATGGTGAAATTGCTTTGTACTATGATCTCCAACCCGATATACAACACCGGCTGGAGATCAAAGCGGGAAGTGCACCTTATACTTTACTCAAACAACTGAATGCTAGTACAATAGCCGATACCATACAAAATCTGGATGTGGCAAACACCTCTTATTGCTTTCGAATTGTTTCTATTGATCCATGTGCGGGCTTCAATACTGTAAGCGCCAATTCACCGGAAATATGCAATACTTTACTGGATGTTGATTTTCTTGATGGCGTAAATACTTTATCATGGCAGGTTGGCGGCGCCACGAGCTCATTTAGTTATACCCGGGTAAGTAGTACGGAAACGGTAAACCGACCGGGTTTAATAGGGTTGTCATTTGACGATACGGACATTGATTGTCAGCGGGAATATTGTTATACCTTGACCACAATTTATGCTGATAACTCCACAAGTCGATCCTTGGAAGTTTGCGGCAGCTCATTTAACACCGCACCTCCAACCGCGATTACCAATCTATCAGTAAATGTGGATGGAAATAGTATTAATTTAAATTGGCCTGAAACACCCGCTGAACCTATAAATGAGTATAGTATTCTCAGGGGCACTAGTACTTCCAGCCTGGTGAGCCTGGCTTCCTCAGAAATAAACACCTACCTTGATGAGGGGCTGAATACCGATGAAACCAGATATTGTTATCAAATCTCGCCTTTAGACGAATGCGGAAATAGGAATACCGATGGAGTAATTGCTTGCTCTATGTTACTTTCAGGAGCTATTGCCGCTGATAATACAGTTACTCTCGATTGGACCGAATACGAGGGATGGAGTCAAGGCGTGGCAAACTACATTATTGAAAAGTCCTATTCCAATAATGACGCCCCTGACGGAAATAGTGCACTTGCCGAATTTCAGGAAATTGATGATAATCCGGCAGAGCAGGTCATCTTTTACCGTATCCAAGCCCTCCCGCTTGACAATAGCTTGGAGCCTGTGTATTCCAACACCTTAACACTCATTAAGCCAAATAACATTTATTATCCCAATGCTTTTACTCCTGATGGTGATGGCACGAATGATACATTTGCGGTTAACGGCAGATTTATAGTAAGCTACGATCTTAGGATTTTCAATCGATGGGGAGAAGAGGTATTTAACTCTACCAGTCCAGACATAGCCTGGGATGGTACGCGAGAAGGTAAACCTTTACCTTTAGGGGCTTATGCGTTCAAAGCAGACATTACAGATCAGGCCGGTCGGGAAATTACAGAGGCCGGCAGTGTGCTGCTAATACGCAATTAATAGCTGTAGTGCTTTGAAATGATTGATAACGAGGGCATTTTTGTGCTCCAATTTATTAACCACCAAAAAAAATTGCTGCCATGTTTGACATGATGAAGATGATGGGAAAGATGAAAGAAGTTCAGGCGAAAGTTAAAGAGGCCCAGGATAATCTTGTACACATAACTACTACAGCAGAATCCGGAGCCGGAATGGTGAAAGCTACAGTCAATGGCAAAAAGGAATTGGTGAAACTTGAACTGGACAAGGATTTGGTAAAGCCGGAAGATCAGGAGATGCTTCAAGACCTTATTATCGCAGCAGTAAATAAGGCTACTTCTGAAGTTGAAATCTTAGCAAAAGAAGAGCTAAAGAAAAGTACCGAAGGGCTTCTCCCAAATATTCCCGGGCTCGACCTGGGAGGGCTAATGTAAATGACCCAACTCTCCGTCGTAATATTAAATTACAATGGCATCGACTACCTTAAGAAGTTCTTGCCCTCAGTTATAAAATACAGTACTGGACACGAGATTATCGTGGCAGATAACTGTTCTACGGATAATTCAGTCGATTTCCTTCGAACCCACTTCCCTGAAATAAGGATAATTTGCAATTCTAAAAATGAAGGATACAGCCAGGGCTACAATGAAGCACTTAGTCAAGTAGAATCAGATTACTATGTCCTGCTCAATTCTGATATAGAAGTTACTGAAAACTGGATAACACCGATCTTCAATCAATTAGAGATCGACAGGAATGTAGCTGCGGTGCAACCAAAAATACTGGACTTCAATAACCGGCTTAAATTTGAATATGCGGGTGCGGGAGGGGGAATGATTGACACGCTTGGCTACCCTTTTTGTAGAGGAAGACTGTTTCAATCTATTGAAGAAGATCAAGGGCAATATGATGACATACATCAAGTCTTCTGGGCTACGGGCGCATGTCTTTTTATTAGAGCGAATATTTATCATAAATCAGGGGGCTTAGACCCTGACTTCTTTGCGCATATGGAAGAAATAGATATGTGCTGGCGAATTAACGCCATGGGCTATAAGGTAATGTATAATGGAAAAAGTAGCGTGTATCATGTGGGTGGCGGTACACTTGAACGTACGAATCCAAAAAAAACCTATCTCAATTTCAGAAATGGATTATCCCTTCTCTATAAAAATTACAGGGTTTGGGAAGTCATCTTCAAACTTCCTATTAGAATAGCTTTAGACATTGTAGCCTCCATTAAATTTATGCTTTTCGATGGATTCAAAAATGGTTTGGCAGTTTTACAGGCACATGTTGATTTTGTTTTCGAACTCCCTGTAAACTTTAAGAAAAGAAGAGTCTCAAAACGCTTGTTTAAGCCTGTAAAACTAAAAGTGATATATACCGGTAGTTTAGTTTGGGACTATTATATACGTGGCGTTAGAAAGTATTCTGACCTAAATAATCAATAATACCAGATCGGATCACGCTTACGCATGTACTTTCTAATATTCATAATGAAAGCAAGCACTAAATATATTATAATAGGCGAGCCTACGGTTATAAAAGAAGCGTAAATAAAAAAGATGCGAATGCTTGAAGAAGCAATACCCAGTTTTTCACCTAGCCGAGAACAAACACCAAAAGCGTTTTTCTCAATAAATATTTGGAACCTTTCCATTGTTTAATTTAATAGCATGTAAAGTTACAATCCTTTCAACAAGAATCAAGGCACTTTTACCGCTATTATTAGACGCTTATCGACAAATATGCGCCTTCACAAATATAAGCCCCATTATATCTCTTAACGAATAGTTCGTTCCTAATTTTTTACTATTATTGCAGTTGATTTAATCAATTTGAAACAATTTAGAAAAAACTACCAAGACCATCTAAACGTAAATCCGATGAGAAAATTATTTTACGCTATAGCGCTGTTTGCTGCGTTCACTCTATCAGGGTGTGCACTTAATCAAATGGTTAAAATGGCGGAACAGCAAAACCTTACTGTATCACCAAATCCACTTGAAGTTCACGCTGATACTGTAGCTTTTGAAATGTCTGCTAATCTTCCCGTTAAGATGTTAAAAAAAGGTAAAGTGTATACCTTAAATACATTCTATAAATATGGAGATAACGAGTCCGCACTTGAGCCGATTCAATTCAAAGCGGATGATTATCCAAATGCTTCCGAAGAGCAGCCTAGAGCTAGTAAGGAATACAGCTTCGCTTATTCACCTGCCATGAAAAGTGGATCTCTAGAGGTTCAGGGAGTAGCCTCTGACCCAAAAAATGGGAAATCGAAAGAATCTCCTCGTTTGGCAGTAGCTCCTGGTATAATCACTACTTCAAAATTGGTAGAACCAGTGTATTATGCAGCCTATGCAGATCATGGCTACAATAATCAAGAAGAACTAATTCCTGTTAAAGTAAATTTTTACTTTGACCAAGGTCGTTCAGTTCTTAAGTACTCGGAAAGAAAAAGCGATAGAGGTCAAAGGCTTGATGCATTTATCGCTGAAAAGAATGTAACTCGTACCGTGACTATCACCGGTACACACTCTCCTGAAGGAGCTGAAAGAATCAACACTCGACTTGCAGCTGATCGTGCCGCTGCCATCGAATCTTTCTACCAACGTCAAATGAAATCATATGATTATGCAGGTATGGCAGACTCTATCAAGTTCATTACCAAAGACGTAGTTAGAGACTGGGCAGTATTCAAGGACTCATTGTCGGCTTATGATGGCATATCTTCAGAAGAAAAGTCAGCTTACTTGGATATAGTAAATGGACCAGGTACTTACGAAGAAAAAGAAGATAAACTTCATAGCCTGCCTACTTATAAAAAGGTATTCAGAGAGTTATATCCTAAACTAAGGGTGGCAAAAACTGAGATACTTAAAGTAAAAGAAAAGAAAACAGACGCGGAAATTGCTGTTCTAGCGAAGCAAATTGCCAACAATGCGGTTTCTGCTGACACACTTTCTGAAGAGGAATTGATGTATGGTGCAACTTTGACTCCTTCATTAAGCGAGAAGGAAGCTATTTATTTAGCTGCTACCAAGAAAAGCGGAAGCTGGAATGCACATAACAATTTAGGAGCTACTTATGTAGCCATGGCTATTGAAGGTGATGCTTCAGCGGGTGATAAAGCACTTGCTCAATTAGAGATCGCAGCTAATAAAAATGCAACCGCACAAGTACATGCTAATTTAGCTTCAGTACACCTTATGAAAGGTAACGCTTACAAAGCTTACGAGCATTTACAGAAAGCTTCTGGCGGATCAGGCGAAATGGCCCAAGGTGTTAATGGTGTTAAGGGTTCGGTTGAAATCATGATTGCCAAATATGGTGATGCCGTTCGTTCGACTTCCGGTGCAAGCAACACAGCAGTGAATCTTTTCAACAAAGGCCTTGCTCAAGTGCTGAACAAAGACTATCAGAATGCAATAAGCTCATTTAATGATGCTGCATCTCAGGATACTAACATGGGCATAGCCCATTATGGCGCTGCCATAGCCAGCGCGCGATTGGGTAATGAATCAGACGTAGTAAGCCACTTAAGTTCAGCTGTACAAGCCACTCCTTCATTAAAAGAAGATGCACTTGCTGATCTTGAATTTGCTTCTTTTGTTTCAAGTGAAGCTTTCAGAAACGCACTGAAATAAGAAATAAATCATTTTAAAAAAGCCCTTTGGAAAGTTTTCAAAGGGCTTTTTTATTTTATACAGGTAGCTTTGCGGTTACCACAGTTGGTGTTATTTTTACGCTCTTAAAATTTATAGCAACAGATGAGAGAAATTCAATTCAGACAAGCACTTGGAGAGGCCATGAGTGAGGAAATGAGAAGGGACGAAAAGGTTTTTCTTATGGGAGAAGAAGTGGCCGAGTATAATGGCGCTTATAAGGTGAGCCAGGGCATGCTTGATGAATTCGGACCTGACAGGGTGGTTGATACGCCAATTGCAGAACTCGGGTTTGCAGGAATTGGTGTAGGTGCTGCTATGAATGGTCTTAGACCTATTATTGAGTTCATGACCTTCAATTTCTCATTAGTTGCCATTGACCAGGTTATTAACAGCGCCGCCAAGACTATGTCTATGTCTGGTGGGCAGTTTAACGTACCTATAGTATTCAGAGGTCCTACGGGAAACGCCGGAATGTTAAGCTCTCAGCATTCTCAAAATTTTGAGAGTTGGTATGCTAATACTCCGGGATTAAAAGTGGTCGTACCTTCAAATCCGTATGATGCCAAGGGTTTATTGAAGACCTCAATTCGCGATGAAGATCCGGTAATTTTTATGGAATCCGAATTAATGTATGGCGACAAAGGCGAGGTTCCCGAAGGTGAGTACCTTATCCCTATAGGTCAGGCTGATGTTAAGCGTGAAGGTAGTGACGTGACCATTGTTTCTTTTGGAAAATTTATGAAAGTGGCCATGGAAGCAGCTGACGCGCTAGCTAAGGACGGGATCAACGCAGAAGTTATCGACTTGCGTTCTGTACGACCGATTGATTATAGTACGGTGGTAGAGTCAGTTAAAAAAACGAATCGATTAGTAATTGTAGAGGAAGCCTGGCCGTTAGCAGCCATCAGTTCTGAAATTACCTATCATATTCAGAAGCACGCTTTCGATTATCTGGATGCACCCATTCATAGAATAAATAGTCTGGATGTTCCTCTCCCTTATGCACCCACATTGATAGAGGCCATTCTCCCTAACGTGAAGCGCACAGTAGAGGCGGTAAAGGCGGTATCTTACAAATAAAAAGAGATATACCTAAGATTTTTAAACAAAAGACCTGTGAAGTGTTTATTACTTCATGAGGCTAAAAATCTGCACTGAAGTTGCCGCATCCCATCTTAAAGTAAAGGAAGGGTTTAGCGAAAAGCTTTTCCTTTCACTAAACCCTCCATTTCCTCCTGTAAGATTAGAAAAGTTCGATGGATGCGAAAAAGGAGATGAAGTGCAGCTGGAACTGAATTTTCTACTCTTTAAGCAGCGTTGGCACAGCGACATAACCTTTGATTTCACCAATGATAAAACCTTTCAGTTCATTGATATCGGCGTTAAACTTCCATTCTTTCTAAAACGATGGCATCACCATCACATCGTGAACAGAATTGATGATGCCACGAGTGAAATTATTGACGATATCACTTATTCCAGCCCTCTTTGGTTACTGGATTTTTTACTTTATCCCGCCCTTTACCTCCAGTTTCTTTATCGTAAGCCCATTTATAGGAAGATATTTAATAAGAGATAATTTCGTAATTTAAAGAATGGACTTAAGAAAGGAAGTGCATTCCAGGAGCGGTCCTTTTCGCAAAGTAAGGGATGTTTACGGTAATAATATGGAAGATATGCCCAACCTACGTAATCAAAGGGCGCCGGAAAACATAGAAGAAATCCTCAAATACAATCGAAACAGAAATGCTGGAAACAGGATTAGGTCAATTGTTTTCAATAGCCTTATGGTTATAGCCGCCGGTATCTTTGTCCTTTTCCTGCTTTTGTTCTTTTCAGGGTATCTAGACGTGTACACCAGCTAATTATCTTCCAAATGGATTAAGCGCTGCGAGTCCTTTCTTACCACCCCCCATCTTGTTCATAGTTTTCATCAGCTTTTTCATGTCGCCAAACTGCTTTATGAGGTTGTTAACTTCCTGAACAGAAGTACCACTTCCTGTAGCAATTCTTTTTCTTCGGCTTCCATTAAGTATTTCTGGGCTTTCTCGTTCTTCATTGGTCATTGAGCGAATGATCGCTTCAATAGGCTTGAACGAATCATCATCCACATCAACACCTTTTAAAGCTTTGCCCATGCCTGGGATCATGCCCATGAGGTCTTTGATATTACCCATTTTCTTAATCTGCTCCAGCTGGCCCAGGAAATCATTGAAGTCAAATTGATTTTTCCTTATTTTCTTGTTAAGCCTGCGCGCTTCCTCTTCATCAAAGGTTTGTTGCGCCTTCTCCACAAGTGAAACCACGTCACCCATTCCCAAAATCCTGTTGGCCATCCTATCCGGATAGAAACGATCAATGGCCTCCATTTTTTCACCATGAGAAATAAACTTGATTGGTTTTTCCACTACCGTGCGGATGGAAATGGCAGCCCCTCCCCTGGTATCACCGTCAAGTTTTGTGAGCACAACCCCATCAAAATTCAGGCGATCATTAAATGCCTTAGCCGTATTCACAGCATCCTGACCTGTCATTGAATCAACGACAAAAAGGGTTTCAGAAGGATCCAAAGCTTGCTTCAGCTTTGAAATTTCATCCATCATTTCCTCATCTACCGCTAAACGGCCAGCCGTATCTACAATAACCACTTTTTTGCTTGCAGCTTTTGCATGCTTTATAGCATTATTAGCTATTTCCACAGCGTTTTTATTCTCAGGCTCAGCATAAACTTCAACATCTATCTGCTCACCTAAAACTTTCAACTGATCAATGGCAGCCGGTCGATAAATATCACAAGCCGTTAGCATGACAGATTTTCCTTGACTTTTAAGATACTTCGCCAGCTTACCCGAAAAAGTTGTTTTACCCGATCCTTGAAGACCGGCAATAAGTATAATGGCGGGATTACCCTGCACGGTGATGTCCTCCCCCTGACCGCCCATAAGGGCCGTTAACTGATCGTTGGTAACTTTAGTCAATAATTGCCCCGGAGAAACTGATGTAAGCACATCCATACCAAGCGCTTGTCCTTTAATCTCATCCGTTACCTCTTTAGCTACTTTGTAGTTAACGTCAGCGTCAATAAGAGCTCTGCGAATCTCTTTAACAGTAGTAGCTACATTTACCTCAGTTATACTTCCCTGACCTTTCAGTGTTTGAAAAGCCTTATCTAGCTTATGACTTAAATTATCGAACATATCAGATTCTTTTCTAGGGCTGCAAAATTAAGAATTATGAAATAGGGAGCGTGCATAGTTTCAATTTAATGGATATCTATTCTTCTCTAATAGAGAACCATCTTTCCCTAAGAGGGAATATGTTGTCTATACGACAGGTGAATTGCAAGTCGTAAGCCTTCACAATCAGCAAGTTATAATATGACATAATAACCGCATAATTCTTGCTGTACCAGCGTTATGAAGATCGATAAGAATACAAAGTTCAGTTGGCTTACTGAAGAAGTACGATCAGAGGATTCTATCCGTCATGAACTTGTTGGCATTCTGAGTTTAAGTTTTATAGTCGCACTTATCATAGTAATTATGGGATTTCTACTTTTATCCTAGCTTGATCTATAAATGACTACTTTTCGAGAATTTTGATTTGCTGTAAAGGCCTGAGCTGAGCCATAAAGTGATTGTCCCACGTATGGGTTCAGTGTTATTTAAAAATATGAGTTTCGCTTAGATGAATTGATTGTTTAAAAGCGCTGTATTTTTTGGAGATAAATTGGGCATACCAACTCAATGTTATCTTTACAGTAATTAGT
>CALBPF010000149.1 GCA_937899105.1 uncultured Flammeovirgaceae bacterium
TACTCATTGCATGGTAAAAACGTCTCCATACGTCCTATCCCTATCCATGGTCTGTGTCCCCACAGACCGCATCTACAGTGTTTCTGGCAAATTCGTACATCAACATTACCCTACCACTCAGCTTTTAACTCCTTCCACTAGTCGAAGTTTCCAAATCCCACCTTTTCTGTGCTCTAAGTTTGAAGAAAATAAAAAGCTATGGAAAAGATCACAACCTCCCTTAAAGGAAAAATAACTGCTGAAAATGTTCAGCGGATAAGAAGAGACTTAGCCGACTCAATCTCCAAAGGTGATAACATAAATATATGCTGCGGAGCTGTAGACAAAACAGACCTGGCAGGGTTCAATGCACTTGTTATCGCCCATATGGCCGCCGTAAGAGCAAATAAGGCATTACAATATATTAACTGCCAAGAGCCGAAACTTGCTGATTTCATTTCTCAAACTCAGTTCGGTCATGTCTTCGTTTCTTAATCGAAGAGCCTTAACCCAAAAGTTGAAGACGGGAATAGGGGGTGAGCTAATTTTTATGGTGAGCTCCCTAGTTGTAAATGCAGGTAACTACTACTACAACCTTTTTCTGGGTCGCTCGGTAGGTCCTGAAATATTTGCCGAGACTGGTCTTATCGTCACTTTTCTTCTCATTCTTTCTTTTCTGGGAATGACGATGCAGCTGACGGCCGCGAAATATATTGTAGAAATGGAAGGTAGGGCACGCAGCGGACTACAGGCGATCTTGTCGAAGATTAGTTTATTGATCGGACTTGCTCTAGCCATAGTTCTGTGGCAAGGTTCGGAGATGGTAGCCGCTTTCTTCAGTATTCGATCTGAAGGTATAATCTCTGCCTTTGCCATTGGGGTTACCGCTTACTTCTACCTGAGTGTTATGCGTGGTGTACTCCAGGGACAGCAGCGCTTCAAAAGGCTGGCGCTTTCCTACCAAGTGGAAATGGTCATGCGCTTTGTGGTAACGGTGGTCCTTATCTTTGGATTTGACTCATCCGCACCATTGAGTGTCAGCATCGCTGTTTCTGCCTCCATTCTGGTGGGGGCCCTAGTTTGTGGAAAGCCGGTTCTTTTTAACAAGTCATTTCGCATGAAGCAGTCAAAACCTATTCTCGTGTTTTTACTCTTCACATTAGGTTATGAACTGGTTCAAATGATCATTAACTATTTCGACTTACTGTTGGTAAAACACTACTTCGATGCGTTTCAGGCAGGACAGTACACCTCGTTATCCCTCATAGGGCGCATGGTATACTTCATCGCCTGGATGTTTGTTATGCTGCTTTTGCCTCATGTGGTCAATGCCCGTAAGGCCGGTAAGCCGTATAAGCATCTGTTGACTCAATATCTGGCGGCTATTGGCTTGTTTGTGGCTATAGCCGTAACTGGATGTTATTTATTCTCCGAGGAGCTGGTATTAATTATGTTTGGCGGGCAGTACCTGGCCATAAGCCCGTTGCTATGGAAATATGCACTGGCTACCGGATTGTTCGCATTAGGCAATATATTCTTCTATTATCATCTGTCTCTTGAGAATTATACTCCCGTTGGTATAGCGGCTTTTTTTGCTGCGTTAATGGTAGTCACTTTAGGTAGTTACCATGACAGCATTACCCTGGTTGTGACCGTGCAGATCATTTTTATGGGCTTGGCGCTAGTGGCACAGTTTCTCTACCATTTCGTGAAAACGACGCATTATCGAAACAGATTATTCATTTACCGAAGCGTGCCTTCCACTCATCGAAATATTAGCTATAAGGAAGACTGCCACGGTAAATTCGCTTAAACATTTAGACCATGAAGAAGATATTTTATACACTGATTTTTTGTGCCGATGCTCTTACGGCTCAATCTCAATACCAATACCTGGGCACGTATGATGCGCAAGGTGTTCCGGACTATTTAGAAGGCTGGGACGACATTTCAGAACAGTTGTTGGCTAATGTAGGCGCAAGTTTACCTGAAGGTAAGCCGGTTCCTACGTTTAATCCACATCTTATCTCCGCAGGATATGATAATGACATCCGACTAATTGATAGCGCTGACGTATGGGTGACTTTTGTAGGGGAAGGAGCTGGTTACCGCAATGTTTTGGGTTTCTATACCTATGACCTTGATTATCCCTACACAAGTAGTCCGCCAGAAGATGAGATAACTATCATTTTTCCCAATGTATCCGCACAAGGAAGCGGCGGTGGCTTAGTTGCAGGTGACAAAGTAAAGATTGGTACATTTCCCGCCAATACGGGAATCGGTTGGGTACTGATTGCCAACGGCTGGAAAGGCGCCGTTACTAATGGCAATTGGGTCTTATTTTCAAATCCTGACTTTAATATGGAAAGCGATCCGGCAGAACGATTTCACAACGTACTGCTTAACGATGCTGAGAATGACCTTATTGTATTGGGTTTTGAAGATATAAGAAGAGATTATGCCTCCTGTGATCAGGATTTTAATGACGCCCTATTTTACGTAACAGCCAATCCGATCACTGCCATAGAGCGAGAAAACTTTGCGGAAATCGTGGAAGCTACCGAAGTCAGTTCAGGAAATGACGGCGGGCTGGAAAGCAATGGTGATTTGGCTTCTTCCATTGCCAAGCGTAATTATCTTCGAGCGGGTAATGTCACGGTACAGAATAAAAAGAGCCGACAAATTGGATTTAGTAGATACAAAATCGCTAAACATGGCAGGAAGGCGAGCCTGGAGAAGTATTTCCCTGCGCAAGGTGCGCTAGGTGAAGAAGAGGTCTATGTAAGTAGCCCTACGGATCTGCTTGAACTTACTAATGCCAAAGAGGTCTTCTCTGCCGACTATTACATAGGTGAGAGCAGGGTAGCGGCGGCCCTTGTAATCGCAACGGATGGCAAGGTGTATAGCCATAACAAACATATTTGTGATCGTTTAAATGGTTCTAAGGTACTGGAAGCCCGATATGTACAATTGGAAGGCCAGCCGATTATTTATGTCAAAATAGTGCGTGACAATGGTGACATTGAGCATGCGGCCTGGTTTTCCGCCAAGGAGCTTGCGGCGAGTTACGAAATCCTCAGCCTTTGGAACATTGACGACTATCCCGATGGTAATTATTTGAATTTCCAGACCTGGGGATCATCACCTGCTCAGGTTTTCGGTACGTTGAGTCATATACTGCAAGAGATGAGCGCAGAGAAGACCATGGAAAAGACAGAAATGTCTACGGAACTTCCGGAGCTTATCGTGACTCAAGGATCTTATTCGGCCAAAAAGCTTTCTCTGGAGATATTTAACCCTAAGGGATTAACGGTAGCTACCTTAAAAGCCAATTACAGCGAAACCGAGCAATCGCCACGGTATGATGCGGAGTTCAGCCTTGCGCTTACCGGAGTCCGTTATGAGACAGTGCAAGTGGAAATCGGAACTATCTTTGACGCCGGGATTTCGTTGATCACTGCTGACGATAAAAATCATGATGCGCTTTACCTGGCAGACGGGGCCTGGGGTATTGATTACAACCCGGACAAAAGCGCGGTAGTGCGTTTTGACCTTGCTTCAGGGTCATATAATGCATTGGAGGAGGAGCATCTTGTCGAACGAAATTTTGAAGCGGCGGGAGAGAGTAACGATGTAGTTAACATATTCCGAAATATTTTGGCGGGAAACCGTACATTGGATATCTCCGCTTATACCTCGTTAAGCTTTGAAATGAAAAGCGCCAATGACATTGAGATCAGTCTTATTGAAGAGGGGTTTGTCGACTGGAATGACCGGCTTACTGCGGTGGTTTCAGTAACTGAGGACTACCAGGAACAAATTGTGCCTCTTATTAACTTCAGGAGAAACGGAGAGGGTATCAGCGAAATAGGTAAAGTGAGGGCCATTGTATTTTCTTACGTCAACAAGAGTGGAAACAGGGAGGCGTTCAGCTTTGGCGCCAGGAACACCACATTTGGCCGAAAGGAATTGGTGACAGCCGTGGAAGCGGACGATTTACAGAATGTGCCTTTCAAATTGTACCCAAACCCTGCCATGGATCAGTTAAAGTTGGTGATTGAGCAGGAGCGGGTTGATAAATTGGAGCTTTATAATACCAGAGGTCAAAAAGTCATGGCGCGTCTCAACTTAATAACACAGGAGGGTATTCGTTTGGATGTAGGTCCAGGTCTCTATAAAGTCATTGTACATGCAGTGGGAGGAAGGCAGCAGGCTTCTTTGCTGGTGGAGTAGTTGCTTACTTTGCTGTGTGTCCATCAGCCCTGACGGTACCGTCAGGGCTTTTTTAATGCAGTAAACCTTTCAGGTTTGATCTGCACGGTGTAAGACAAACCTGAAAGGTCTTCAAATACGTCTGTTGATTATTTTATTCTCAAGAGTCTACCGACTATCGGATTATCTCAGGTAGGCGCATTTACAGAACACCGTTTCTTGTTTTAGTCAACCACATTAACAAGAGTCGCTACTATTGCTATCACCACGCAGAGTGGTGAAAAGAACTTGGTGTCGAGCTGTCCAAAGTTGGTATTCCTGACGCTCTTAAAGAATCCGACATATTTGAACTCACCGATTGCTCTTAGAAGGAAGAGTATGGGGACCACCCAACCTCCGTATTGCACGACCCTTTCGGGAATATCATAAGTGATAAACCTGGCTCTGAGTAGATAAAAAACAGTAAAAGCAGCTAAACTAAGACCTACTAAAGCACAATCTAGCTTTTTAGGGTTCAATACCCTTACACCGCTTTCATTAGTAGGTAATACTTTCGCAAACCCCAATTTCCCTCCAAAGGCCCAGTAGAAATGGACTAAAGCAAGAACGAGAAAAATTAAGCTTAAAAGAATGGATAAAACCATATTACCTAAGTTTAAGAGTACCTGATCATTGATTCACCGAATTGATCCCCCAAAAACCGGAAAATAGTTTTTGGCAATATATTCAAATCTGATGTTTTTTCTAAACACACCGAGATATGCCCGTTAA
Source organism: uncultured Flammeovirgaceae bacterium (assembly GCA_937899105.1). Taxonomy (GTDB): domain Bacteria; phylum Bacteroidota; class Bacteroidia; order Cytophagales; family Cyclobacteriaceae; genus Fulvivirga. The sequence continues at coordinate 4,963 of CALBPF010000149.1, forward strand.
GGATGGATTTAACAAGCTGGTAAAAATTCCCATAACCCACCATTAATGGTCCAGTCCACCGCAGTCCATGTTTCCTCGTTGGCTAGCCAGCTTTAATAAGATGGGATTGACCAGGAGTTCTTCATATCGATCGGTTTCTCCTGAAGAACTGTCGTCGGTTTTCTCTTTTTGCTTAAACACCAGTTCATCATCAATATATAAGGCGGCATACCGGATTTCATTGAATTCCCTGAACAATGATGTTATAACAGTGTCTTTATTCATCGTTGTTCTCGTTTACGGCCATTATGTATTTGTTACGCTTCTAGTCCACTACTGTTTCTCGTTCAGCGACAATATTTCTATCATTTGTCGCTCAACCTACGAACAGTTCAATAGAC
>CALBPF010000150.1 GCA_937899105.1 uncultured Flammeovirgaceae bacterium
ACATTTTCAAACAATCCTTCGTTAAGAGGCAGGTCTTCTTTCACCAATAGCCTAAGCACATAAAGAACAACGCTGCTTACAATGGCTTCTGTAGCGTTGAGGTTTCTGGGATGTGTAGCTGCACTACCCGAAAAATCAAAGGTGACCTTTTCATGGAAGTGAATGGCAACTTGCAGTTGAGACCCGTCATCAAGATATTCGGTGGCGGTATGTTGGCCGGAATAGGTTTGAGTATACGTACGCAGGCAGTTAGCAATATGCTTTTTTAGCTTATGAAAATGTTCTGTGACTTCGTCCACACCATGAGCATCGCAGAGCTGGATAACGGATTGGATCCCATTTTGCAAAGCGGCCACCGCACCCCTGAGGTCGGCCAGGTTTTCGTCAATCGCCCGAGTAGGGTATGGTGCATTAACTAAAAGCTTTTTGATGTCCTTCCACTGAGCCGTTCCATTTTTCACAATGTATTGTGGGGCAATTACTACTCCCTCTTCTTCCAGCTGCGTAGCATTAACAGACATGGAGCCAGGGGTTTGACCTCCAATTTCGGAGTGGTGAGCCCGATTAGCCACATAAGCGATAAGTTTTCCCTTGTAGAAAACAGGAGCTATGAGTGTTACATCGGGTAGATGTGATCCGCCAAAACCCGGATGATTGGTAATGGCTATGTCACCTTCTGCCATAGGGAGCGCCTCTGCCACTCTCCGCACGCAAATGCCCATGCTACCTAAATGCACGGGAATGTGTGGGGCATTGGCAACCAAATAGCCCTCAGCATCGAGCAGAGCACAGGAGAAATCCATGCGTTCTTTCACATTTACAGAAAATGAAGTACGCTGCAGGATGGCGCCCATATCATTTACTACAGAAAGGTATCGGTTCTTAAAAAGCTCGACCTTACCTAGTTGTGAGTCAGAGCCATACTTTTTTGTAGTGGCATTCGAGGATAAAATGGCGGTATTATTACTATCCAGGTACATTGACCAACCCTGGTTGATATTAAGGGTAGTATTCTTACTGGTGATAATTGAAGGTTCTTCAATTTTGATACCTGGATGTAGTTTTTCCCACTGATAGATAGCGACCTGCTGCCAGGTTTTGCCGGCAAGTGTTTGCTGGCGGCCCGTAGGTTCTACGCGGGAATGAGCTGTAGCCAAGTTGGCTTTTTCCAAATGAGCTTTACTCCCAGCGGCGGCAACCAATTTAATTGACTCGAGTTCAACTTGTTGATTTTCAAGCCAATGCCCATAAATTTTTTGGTATTCATTCCGAAAGGCTTGCATTATGTTCTCTGAGGAGGCATCAATTTCCAGAGTATTTTCTTGGCCTTCAAATCTCAAATAATAGGATTTTGACTTTATTCGAAGGGCATTTTTTTTGAAACCACTTTCTTCGAGCTTGTGGAATGCTTTTGTTTGGAGTTCTTTCCAATCGTTTTGAATGGCTGATACAGGGCATGGTCTAAGGATTAGTTTTTCTTCAAAGGCTTCAATATCTGCCACACCAATACCGTAAGCGCTCAAAAGACCTGCTTCGTAAGGTATAGCCACCGTTTGTATCCCCAACGCTTCAGCTATACCTAGTGCATGCTGTCCGCCGGCGCCACCAAAGCTGATTAAACAGTATTCCTTAGGATCATGTCCTTTTACCAATGATATTTTTCTTATAGCTTCAGCCATTTTTTCATTCGTGATAGTAGTATATGCGTTGATTAGCTCTGCTTTAGTGTACGTGATGCCATTGAGAGCTTTTATTACCTCTATAAGATCGTTAAGTGCTTTTTCTGCGGCTGTTATGTTTACCGGAATACCAAACTCTTCCGGTACAAGTCTTCCTGCGAGCAGGTTGATATCGGTTATGGTCAATGGTCCACCTGCCCCATAACAAGCAGGCCCCGGACTTGCCCCGGCGCTTTCAGGGCCCACAGTCAATAACCCGTTTTTGAATCCGCAAATAGAGCCGCCGCCTGCTGCAATAGTTTCAATGTAAAGTCCTGGACTTTGGATGTTTGCCTGTCCTACTTTTGTTTCAAATCGATAGTCATACTTTCCGTTGTAAATAGCCACATCGGTACTCGTACCGCCCATGTCAAATGTGATAATTTTATCAAATCCTGATTTCCTGGCTACAGCTACCGCACCTACAATTCCACCCGCCGGTCCGCTGAGTAGGCTGTCTTTTGGATGGAATTTTTCCGAATTTACAATCGACCCGCTACTGGTCATTATCCATAACCTGCCTCTTTTGATTTTAGTAGTTATACCACGAATATATTCTGAGATGATCGGTTCCAGGTAGGCATTTACAACTGTGGTATCAGCTCGTTGTAGCAACTTGATCTGCCGGGAGAGGTCGGTAGAACAGCTGATGGAACTGAAGCCCATCTGCGTCAATATGTGACTGACCTTTTTTTCATGGGTATTATTTTTATAACTATTGAGTAGGCAAATGGCTATTGCCGTTTCAGGAGGCAGATTAAAGAGTTCTAATTTTAGCTTGTCAATATCTATTGGCTGAAGCACCCCACCGTCACTATCGATTCGTTCTTCAACACCAACCACATGTGCGTATATTGGGGGAGGTGTTTTAATGTTCAGATCGAATAAATGTGGCCGTTGTTGATCACGAATAACAAGTAAGTCTTCAAAACCTTTAGTAGTGATAAAAGCCACTTTCGCACCTTTTTTTTCGAGCAGTGCGTTGGTTCCTTTTGTGGAGCCTAAACGCATGCTGATCGGTGGAAGCTCTTCTGTTAATGGTGTGGAAGTAAGTAGTCTGGCGGCTAGAACAGGCACTTCTTCGCTGCTTGTAATTTCGAACTCGCTATGCATTTCGTCTTGCCGGAAGCTGCGGTCAAGGGTGATCCACCCTGTATGAAGATCGGCAGATAAAACCTTGGCTCCAATTCCTGTGGCAAGGCAGGTGAAGGAAAAGTCCTTAAAAATATCGCTATCGGCAGGCCAAGAAAAATGAGTCAACACTTGGTTAGCCTTGACTTTTTTAATGGCGCCACGTAACACACTGCTGCTCAGTATTTTTAAACTTTTACGCTGTCCTGTTGGCGATAGAGCTATGCAATCAGTAAAGGTGCCTCCCGTATCGATCCATATATTCCACATCAGTTTGTCAAATGTTGATAAAGTGCATAGGCGCCTAAAATAATAAAGACTATCCCTGGTATAATCCTGAATACCTGATTTTGCCTAAAGTAAGGACTCAAACCGCTACCCAGAAGCGTAAGTAAGCCCAAAAGACTAAAAGTACCCGTAGAGATCGCCGCTACATACATGAAATTATCGGAAATACTGGTTAAAGCTAACCATCCCTGGTTTTTCAGATAGGCTGTGACTCCAATCCAGAATGGAATGGCCAATGGGTTAAGCAGACT
>CALBPF010000151.1 GCA_937899105.1 uncultured Flammeovirgaceae bacterium
CAGGCGGATTATGTCATGTACAAAAAAGCAGCAGATGAGAAATATGGAGGAAAAGCACTGAGAAAAAGCATCGATAAATTCTGCCATATCAAAAAGGATCAGTCCTTTAGAGAAGTTCTTAGGCAGAATGATCCTGATTACGCTGAAACGGATTTTTTTAAAAGTCTTCAATGGATAGCGGATTCTTCCGATGAAATTTATTCGCCAGGCTACCAGGATGTGCTGAGGGTGGCCTACACTTATCAATTCAGTAGAGGGAAATTTGCTGACTTGGTGAGCTTATTATCCGGACGAAATTTTGCCACTAGAACCTATGAAGAGTCAATAGCTGAAGAGAGTTTTCATAAATTGAAAATGGGGGTACTGGGGTTTGTCAATAGGACAAATTACGAGCGTTTCCTGATGTGTATTCAGTCAGCGGGCTTCACAGAACATTGGCTCATTCGTTCTAAAACATCTCTTAATTTTTCTTACGCACTATTCTTGAAGCTTCGTGACGAAGGAGTCTCACAGAATGAGATTGAACATTTCGTGAAGCGATGGTTTGTGATGGCATCATTGACCGGAAGATATTCAGGATCTGCAGAATCAATCATTGATTACGATATCAAGCAAATCAATGAAAAGGGAGTCCCTGAATTCTTGAGTATGATTGAAGCATCTGAGATGGGTGAAGGATTTTGGGAAGTAGGGTTGGTTAACGATCTTACTACTGCCTCATGGAATAGCTCGGCTCATATCATTTATATCGCTTCACAAATCAAAAACAATGTGCGCGGATTCTTGTCCAAAGACATTACCATACGTGATATGCTTCAGCATCGAGGAGACATTCACCACATCTTTCCAAAGAAATACCTCGAAAGTGCAGGACTTACAAGAGGTCAGTACAATCAAGTAGCAAATTACGCGTACACCCAACAGGAGATTAATATTCAGATAGGAAAGGCGGCTCCCAAGCACTACATGTCAAAAGTAGTAGCGCAATGCGAAAATGGAACCCTGAATATTGGAAACATCAAAGAGAACAGTGATCTGGAAAACAATCTCAAAACCTTAGATATTCCAACCGATCTGATATTTGATGCTGAAGTAAATATCTATCAGGATTTTCTTGAACAGCGGAGAAAGCTGATGGCTGCAACTATTAAAGATTATTATTACGCGCTTTAGTGAGGGATATCCTACCATACCGCCGATACAAACCTTCCAATATCGATTGGTTAGGAGATATTCCAGCTTACTGGATGTTGCTTAGAACTAAGGCTCTTTTCGAATTAATAACTGAACCAGCAAAAAAAGGAAATTCTGAAGAGCTACTTTCTATTTACACAGATATCGGGGTATAGCCGCAGAACCCACCGAAGCTTACAACTAAACCATGAAGAAATACCAAAAAACATTGTTAATTACACTTTTTGCGACTTGGTCACTATCCAGTTGTGCTCAAAGCAACACAGCGTCTCAGCAGTTGCCCAAGGTACCTGAAGGTGAACCTACCATTCTTCTAGGTATCACTGGTGTAAACAGCCTGAATTCAGATTCTACTGAAGTGGAGGCCTGGAGCGGCGGAGGGTTGGAACTCGTTAGGGCTTTTTCTACCCAGGTATATCCTAACCTAAGACCTTGCCCCAATGAAATCCGAGCAGCTGCCATCACTTGGCAAAGAGCGCAAAACTTAATCCCCACTAAGGATGAACTCACCGAGACGAAAGTGAAGCTACAGCTATGGCAACCGGATCGCAAAGGGTTGTTTGAGGTGAAGTACCTCAGTAAATCGGACGGAACTTATGCACGTTCCTGGCTGAATTACTACACCTTGACAGGGGAGAAAGTGGAGGTAGAAACCATTGAAGAACTTTATGAAACCTATAAAATATCATCACTATGGGAAGACCTAGCCGAAAGCATGGGATGCTTTGCAGAATAACAATCATTTCTTTAATTCTTACATCTAGCCTCCATCAAACAAATGGACAAGAGCTGAGGGCAGGCTTTTGTCATACTCCGGATTATCTAAACATCGAATATCAATCTGCCATTCGTGAAAGTATCAATCGCTTCATGGGATTACTGGATCCCAACTTCAGAAATGATGTGCGTTTCATAGAGTGTTTGGAAATACCTTCGTCTACCTTTTACGGAAGTCCGGAGGCGGTGTATGGAAGGGAAGAAGCCATGGCCATGATGGTAGAAGCCGCCTACTGGTCTGCAAGCATCATTGCATGGCAGTACCGTGAAAATCAAGACGGAAAGGCCTTGCTATCCAATTGCTGTACACTGGATTGGATTGATGCCTATCGCCTGGCCAAGGCCAAACTTTATTTTCACTATGATGAATTGGAGGGGATGGAAGAAAAGATTCAGGGATATCTGGGTTTTTCCAATAGTGAAATGGAGAAGCTAAAAAGCTTGGTAGAAGAAATCCATTACACGGAAAACGAATTTTGGGAGGAAGGCAAAGCTCACAGCTCACTCTTTTCGAGTGCTTTTCCTATCTATAGAGCCATCATTGATAATATGGTAAGTTTCATTATAGGTCATGAGCTGTACCATTTCAACGATAATTCGCACATGATCGTAACCAAGAGCGATATGGAGGAAGCGGGCCTTTTTTGATACATTCTTCTCACTGCAGCAATATGGGAGGCTCCTGGATCCATACCTGGTGAACTCAGATAAAGATGAAATTAATGCGGATGTTTCTGGATTGAGATTTTTACAGTTAGTAGATAGTAATATGAGAAGGAGGATTAATGGCTCATCCATTCAAACAGCAATCAGAAAATCAACCATTGACCTGCTAGCCTATCCAGTGCTTTCAGGGTTCGATTTGACCAGCTTGACCTATGACCAACCGGTCAATACTGCTTACATTCCGGGCTATTTATATCCCATGATTCGCATGATGATGGTTACATCGGTATTGCAATGTAACGAGCAGTCGAATGTATGGGCGGTAAAAATGTGTGGGAATACTTCAAAAGCAATCGTCACTCTTATTCAGACCTATGCATCTGCTTATGAAAAATCAGATGGAGATGTGCCGGACGAAGTACTTGATTTGTTACCAAAGGGTGTCACAAGAGGCTGGGAAACGAATTATTGGGACAATCGATCATTCCTATGTGAACCTTCAAATTGACAACCTATGGAAAAGTGGATACTTGATGATCAAATTGTAAATATCCTCAAGGTGTGCCTTTCCGGTTTCGCCTTCTTGGTAATCCTATTGTCTTATTTTCTGTTGAGAGCGGAGCAAAAAAGAAAGGAGGGAACAAGAGACGGATTCTTAAAGTCCATTCATCGATTCAATGCTTTTTCCACGGTATTTGTGGTGATCGTAGGTGGTTTTAGCATTTTGGAATTGGTTGTAAAACCTGGCGAAAAGGGAACTTCAGAGAATTGTTCAGAATCAATTGAGCGAATGGTCAAGCTTGCAGACTCTCCAGAGCAAAGTATAGAAACTCTAAAAGCGTTAATCAAAAACAGCTCAAATGCTTGTATCGAGCAAGATATAGCGAATGAGTAATCTATTAGATCATATCGACACTTCCGAGAAGGACTTTCAAGAGTTAATGACCAAAGAACTCGTTAAGCTACATGGGTATGTAGAAAACACTTCCAATGACTTTGACCGGGAGTTTTGTCTGAATGTAAGTCAATTAATGTCTTCATTCAAGAGACACAGCCAGTTTCCTATGATGAGATTCAGAAGAGGGGCCAATGGGCCTTTCTTGCTAGCTTAGACTCCAAGATCAAAGACAAAGAAGTAATCGAAGCATTGAGGAATAGAGTAAGTACTTTGACCGAAAAGTTACTTAAATAAGCTAGCCAAGGAGCTTCGCTCCATTTCGAACCCCCATCAGCGCAGGGTTCGAATTCTCAAACCATTATAAAATGAAAAAGCCAACACTGTAAAAGTGCTGGCTCTTCATTTTGCAGAGGAGGAGGGATTAATGGTATTGATCCCGTTATGGTAATCTTGCACAAGCAAACCTCTTCTCACTTCGTTCGATAGCTTTTTTATTTTCCCCCCATCCTCAAACAAGTTTGGTATGTGTTGAAAATAAAAAACCCTGACAATGCTGTCAGGGTTTGCTTGCAGAGGAGGAGGGATTCGAACCCCCGGTACCTCGCGGTACGCTGGTTTTCAAGACCAGTGCATTCGACCACTCTGCCACTCCTCTGTTTATGTGATACCCTTCTCTTCTGTTGGGTGCACCCCTCTGTAACTTTAGTCGATGACCGATTTCTCAATCGGAGTGCAAATGTATTGCTAATTTCTATTTTGGCAAATAGTAACTACTATTTTTCATTTTTTGTCAATCATCTCCCAAAGAGGAAACGGTATTCGCATGTAATAAATGATCGTTTGAAAGAACGGTTGAAAGTGCTATACAGAATATCCTCAGGTATATTCTTCTTTACTTCCAGTTAATGGTCTTAAACTTTGTATTTTTTTTAAAGGATTCAGGAGTGTTTTCAAGAATAGATTTTCTTAACTCCGTGATCAAAAGTTCCTTGTTGAAATGTTTATGCGTAACAATGCTTATCTCCCTTACCGGCTGCGGATCGATGAATTTTACAACGTTAGTAGCATCATAATTGGCATCGTAGGACAATTCCGGTATTAAAGTATAACCTGAAACCTCTCGTATCATCTTTTTCAGGGTTTCAATACTGCCGCCCTCCATTACCAGGTTCTTATGGTGTTCAGAAACATCAAAATCACAAATATTCAAGGTTTGGTTTCTGAAACAGTGCCCTTGTCTTAATATCCAAAGGCCATCCGGTTTAAGTTGATCTTTAGAAATTGTTTTACGATTCAGCAGGTCATTTTCGATATCAGTATATACGAGAAACGGCTCGTAGAATAATGGAATTTCTCGAAGGTCAGGTTCAGTAAGCGGGGTGGCTAACAGCCCTAAGTCCAACTGCTTATTAATAAGCAATTCGATTATTCTTTCACTCTGTAACTCTTCCACAACTAACCTTGTATTTGAATGTTTCTTGATGAAGCCGGAAATAAACAGGGGTAGTAAATACGGAGCCAATGTTGGAATAATACCTACCTTGTATTCACCATCAATTAGGTTTCTGTCGTCATTTACGATGTCTTTTAGTTCGCCAATCTCCTTTAAAATACGTTTGGCTTTCATCACAAAAACCTCACCTATCTGTGTAGGCGCTAAAGGTTGGCTTGATCGGTCAAATAGGGTTGTTGAGATCTCCTCCTCTAACTTTTTAAGCTGAAGGGTCAACGTAGGTTGAGTTACAAAGCAACTCTCAGCGGCTTTAACAAAGTGCTTATGAGTGTCTAAGGCTACGACATATTGTAACTGCTGAATGGTCATATTGATAAAATTAATAAGTCATACAATAATATCAATTTGATTAATATTTTTCAAGTGAAAATATTTGCCCCAACAAAAATTAAATACTGATGAAACGAAAACTATTAAGTGTATCAATTATCGCTACTGTAACTACTGCCGCAGTATTAACGGTGCTATCGTCCTTTAGCACTAGGGAAAATATTGAGGAAGTCGAGTCCGGCGGAGGCTGCCCCTTTGGCTTTGACAAACTAGGTAAGTCTACCGGAGAAGTAATCAAGAGTGAGGGAAAAACGGTCCGGGATTGGTGGCCGAATCAACTTGATTTAACTGTTTTACGCAAAAATGCTGCGCTATCTAATCCGTTGCATGAAGGTTTTAACTACCAAGAGGAATTTGAGCGGTTAGATTATTATGCTTTAAAGAAGGACCTGGAAGCTTTAATGACAGATTCTCAAGAGTGGTGGCCTGCCGACTTTGGTCATTATGGTGGTTTATTCATAAGAATGGCATGGCACAGCGCCGGCACATACCGAACCGGTGATGGCAGAGGTGGAACAAGGGAAGGAAAGCAGAGGTTCGCTCCTCAAAACAGCTGGCCGGACAATGCAAATCTTGACAAAGCCAGAAGATTGCTTTGGCCAATAAAGCAGAAGTATGGTCAAAAGATATCATGGGCTGACTTATTCATTTTAACAGGAAACGTGGCACTTGAAAGTATGGGATTCGAAACACTTGGTTTTGCGGGTGGACGTGTTGATACCTGGGAACCACAAACCAACGTGTATTGGGGGTCGGAGACAGAATGGCTTGGTGATGATCGATTTGACGAAAATAGAGAGCTTGAAAGGCCTTTGGCTGCTGCTCAGATGGGATTGATTTATGTGAATCCTGAAGGACCTAATGGCAACCCTGATCCTGTGGCCGCGGCGCATTATATTCGGAAAACATTTGGAAGAATGGGGATGAATGATGAAGAGACTGTAGCGCTGATTGCAGGAGGTCATACGCTGGGTAAAACGCATGGTCAGGCAAGCGGGGAAGAACATTTAGCTGCAGCGCCTGAAGGTGCAGGTATTGAATCTATGGGTTTAGGCTGGTCGAGTGACTTTAAATCGGGTAAAGGCCCCGACGCAATTACCTCAGGCCTGGAAGTGATTTGGACAGAAACGCCAGCGCAGTGGAGCCACGGTTTTTTCAAGGGCCTATTCGAAAACGAATGGGAGCTGGTTAAAAGTCCCGGAGGCGCGTGGCAGTTTGAAGCCGTGAACCCGGAAAAAATGTATCCGGATGCATTTGATCCTGATAAAAAGCATAAACCAACCATGTTGGTAACAGATCTTTCTTTGATCAAAGACCCGGCCTATGAAAAAATTTCAAGGAGATTTTATGAGCAACCAGGGGAGTTTGACAAGGCATTCGCCAGGGCGTGGTTTAAGCTGACTCATCGCGACATGGGGCCAAAGTCTACGTACCTGGGGCCGGAAATACCGGAAGAAGAATTAATATGGCAAGATCCGATTCCTGCAGTTGATCATGAACTCGTCAATGCCAAAGATATAGCTGCCTTAAAAGCTGAAATTCGAAACTCGGGATTAACCACTAATGAGCTGGTAACAACCGCATGGGGCGCCGCCTCTACTTACAGAGATTCCGATAGAAAAGGTGGTGCGAATGGCGCAAGAATACGACTAGAGCCACAGGTAAATTGGGAATCAAACAATCCGAAACTATTGAAGAAGGTAATTGCATTTTATGAAAAGGTAAAGGCAGGCTTTGATAAGGACAACAAAGAAATATCTATTTCCGATCTTATTGTTCTTGGCGGTAATGTGGCTATTGAGGAAGCCGCACAAAAGGCAGGTTTTGATGTTGCCGTACCCTTTACCCCTGGTAGAATGGACGCTTCTCAAGAGCAAACCGGTGCTGAAAGCATGGCGCTACTGGAGCCAATGGCAGACGGGTTCAGAAATTATCAAACAACTGAGTACACATTCACGTCCGAGCAACTCCTTATTGACAAAGCACAATTGCTTAGGCTTTCGGCTCCTGAGCTAACCGTACTGGTAGGAGGAATGAGAGCGTTAGGCGCTACCTATGATGGTTCCAAGCTAGGGGTATTAACTGATACACCCGGAACATTAAATAACACCTATTTCACAAATCTTTTAAGCATGGATTTCGAGTGGAAAGCGGAAGATGATAAAAAATATATTTTTAATGGATTTAAAAGAGGTACTACCGAAAAAGTCTGGACGGCCACACGTGCTGATTTGATTTTTGGGTCAAACTCTGAGTTAAGAGCATTGGCTGAGGTATATGCCAGTGACGATGCAAAAGAGAAATTCGTCAATGACTTTGTCTCCGCTTGGGTAAAAGTGATGAACCTTGATCGGTTTGAAGGGACTAAAACAGCGCTATAGGCAGTATTCGAGGGGGAGGTAATAAATATGATTTTAAATTAAATCAAACACCTTTATAGAGCCAACCTCAATAGTTGATTGACGAAAGAGGGTAGCCTGTAGCTTAGTGTTTCAGGCGCCCTCTTTCCTTCATACCCTTAATTTGATTCAAAAAAATGAGAAAAGAGAAAAATACTGAAAAGTGGATTAGACTGATAGATGAGAATTTGGCCGAGCCCAGAATAATGTTACGAAATCATCCGCTCTACAAAAACCTGAAAAGCATTGAAGATATCAAGGTGTTTATGGAAAACCATGTGTTTGCAGTATGGGATTTCATGTCACTTTTGAAAGCCCTCCAAGCTCGATTAACTAATGTAAGTGTGCCGTGGATGCCTTCAGCCAACCCTACTTTATCTCGATTCATTAATGAAATTGTGTATGAAGAGGAAAGTGACGTCAACGAAAATGGAGAGGCCATGAGCCACTTTGAGATGTATCTTGATGCTATGCGACAACTTGGAGCCAACACACATGAGGTGATTCGGTTCATGAACTCATTAGATAATAGTAAGGAGGTGAGCTCTACTTTAAATAAAATGGACCTCCCTCAAGGAGTTATAGATTTTGTCGCCTACACATTTTCTGTTATCGAAACAAAGGAGCCACATCTGATCGCCGCGGCGTTTACGTTTGGGCGTGAAGATCCGATCCCTGATATGTTTATAGCTATTTTGGAACAGGCAGATGCTAAAAATGAGAGATATAGTAAACTCCACTATTATCTACAGCGGCATATCGAATTAGATGGAGATGAACATGGCCCGTTAGCCCTCCAAATGGTGGCAGAACTCTGTGGAGATGATGATAAAAAGTGGTATGATGTTTTAACCGTTGCAAAAGAGGCATTGAACAAGCGCATTATGCTTTGGAACTCAATAAATCAGTTAATCACGACGCAACCATCTTATGCAGAAATTGTACTCTCATAGATTATGGAAAACAAATTAATGTATGTAGGGATAACACATGAAATAGCCCCCGTAGCAGAAAGGGCCTATTTTGCCTTATCCTTAGAGCAGAAGGAAGATCTAACACGTAAGCTGAAACATGTACTTTCTATTCGGTCGTTAATTATTTTAACTACATGCAACCGTACTGAAATTTACTTTGAGTCTGATAAGGCTACACCTGATGAAGTTCGAGACGTTCTTCTCAGCTTTGTTAAGAACCTTCATGATGTGGAACTTGATAAGACTTACTTTCATTTGATAGATCATTCCGTAGGCACAATCAATCACTTATTGCAGGTAGCCAATGGTTTACGCTCAACGGTGATTGGTGATAAGCAGATCATTACACAGATTAAAGAAGCGTACCAACAGGCGCTTCAAAAACAGAACCAGGGATCTTTACTAGAAAGAGCCTTTCAGGCCGTTTTCAGAAGCCATAAACGTGTTTATGCCGAGTCACTCTACAAGCAAGGGTCTACCTCTACCGCTTATTCGTCGTTGAAAATGGCAGAAGATTTCTTTGGAAAACAAGAACTAAAGAACCTGGCTATTTTAGTTGTTGGCGCCGGTCAAATTTCAGAAGACGTCTTAAGGTATCTGCCTAAGTTTCAATTTGGCAGTGTGTTCATTTCAAATCGCACGTCTGAAAAAGCAGAAAGTCTAGCCAAAAAATATAGGGTTAATGTATACAGCTGGGAGCACGTAGAAAATGGTGACTTTATTGATTTTGATGTGGTCATTACCGCGGTAAGTAATCGAAAGCACCTGGTAGATCAAGTTGAAGAAACCACTAAAAAACGTTTATGGATCGACCTAGCCATGCCTTCTAAAGTCAATGCAAAGGTGGAGAACCGCAGCAACAAGGTTTATAATATAGATGAAGTTACCAGGCATATCAATTCTGTAAGTGATGCTCAGCTTAAGGCCATACCAACCGTAGAAGCCATTTTAAAAGAAGAGTTGTTGAGATTTACTGATTGGTTAGAAAAAGACAATATACGTACTTTCCTAAGAGCATATAAACACCAGGTTAGACAACATTTACTAGAAGCCGCTTCGAGAAAACAAATAGGCGCTCAGGACACGGACGACACAGAAAACTTCATCGAGATCCTGGCTAACAAACTAGTACGGGAGTGTGCTAAAATACTAAACAGTGGCTTCAGAGAGGAATTGATTTCTGATCAAATTGGTACGGATAACTTCATTTTAAATAGTGAAAAGAACGCGTATGCTTGTTCTCAATTTGGGGACCCCAGAAAGCCTTACAGTGAGGCATATGAGAAAAATTTAACGGAGCTTTTGATGGATGTCTCTGCACGGTACAGAATGCTCCGTTTAAAAATGATCGAATAAAAAGAAAGCCGGGAGTTAAACAACATCAGCCTGGGACCGGCGCAATTGACCTGCAAGTGTATTCGTGTTTTTTCTGCAACACTTGTAGTTTTCGACTTATCACCTAATCATCCTTCAGTGATAGTACAGGATTAGCATGAGATACTTGAAAGGTTCGGAAGAATATGGTTAAGAACGCCACCACTAAAACGAATCCGGCCGGAATTACAAACAACCAGGGTGAAATATCTATTCGATAGGCATAGGTATCCAACCATTTTCTGACAATGAGATAGGTGATGGGTAAAGAAATTATACCTGCTATGGCAATGAGGAGAAGGAAATCCTTGGATAGCAGAGTGATGATCTGGTTGACTGAAGCACCCAGCACTTTTCTAATACCTATTTCCTTTTTCCGCTTGGTAATGGTATAGGAGGCGAGCCCGAATAAGCCAAGGCAGGTAATGATTAGCGCAAATGAACTTAGAATGCTGAAAATGGTTTGAAATTGCCGCTCAGATCTGAAATGGCTATCAAACTTCTGGTCAAGGAAAAAGAACTCAAAGGGGCTCTGAAAGATGGATTTATATTTCTCCTCCAGTTCAATAAGTTTTTGGTTGATGTTGTCCGGTGTTACTCTCACGCTAATGTAACTTCCGAATCCAGTGGAGTGCATGAAAATTGTCGGAATATGATCCGTTTTGACTCCTGTTTGATGAAAATTTTCGATTACACCTATGATAGTTTTGTCGCTATTCCAAAAATGCAGCTTTTTATCGATGGCATCTGCAGGATCATGTATGCCCCATAATTTCATAGCAGCTTCGTTGACGATAACCGGCCTGCCCGCCATGTTCTTTTTGAAATTTTCGCCCGCCAAGAGGTTGAACTCCATCGTGGGAATAAAATACCTGTTCATGAAGTAGAAGTAGAAATTGAAGTTGTGGTCATCTCCCGATACAAGTTTAACACCGGTAGTGCTGCCCATAGTACTTGTAGGCAAACCGGGTACGGTATTCGAAAAAGCTACTGCTTTAAAGGAGTTACTACTGAGAAGTTCGTTTCTGAATGATTCGAATTTTTTGATTTCGTTTTCAGTCGCTGGAGCTGAAACCACTACCACCTGTTCTGCATTTAAACCTAAATCTTTTTCCTGCATGTACTCAAGTTGCTCACTGGATGCAAGAGTTTGGACGAGCAGGAATATGGCAATGGCAAATTGGAATACAACGAGCCCTTTCCGCATGATTGTGCCTTTTGAGGAGTGCGAGAATTTCCCTTTTAGCACAGAAATAGGTTTGAACGAGGAGAGTATGAAAGCCGGGAAGCTACCGGCAAAAAAGGTGCTGAATAAAATTAAGGACACAAATACTGCCCAAAATATGGGATAATGGATAGGATTGAATGATTCCGGAAGGCCACCAATGTGTTTGAAAGTGTCTTGCACCAATAGTATTACGGTTAAGGCAAGGCCCGCGGAAATCAGGTTAATTGTGACAGATTCGATGTAGAATCTTGATCTAAGCTGTGCCTTTGAAGAACCTATTACTTTTCTTATTCCTACTTCTTTGGCTCGATCAAAAGATTTCGCGGTAGCCAAATTGATGTAGTTTACAATAGCGATGACAATAACAAGGAGGGCTACACCAAGAAGGAAAAAAACAATGGTGGCACTCCCGTTGGGCTCGGCTTCAAAAGACTTATGTGAATGAAGATGTATGTCTTTTATATTTTGGGCAATTATGCGTTCATTTTTGATCGTTTCGTCTTCAAGCAAGCGTGTTGAGAGCCGATCAAGAGATTCTTCAAATTGGGTCATCTGTGATTCCTGCTTTAGCAGCGCATAAGTGTAGGTGTCGTTACTATCCCATGGACTATTTCTCTGATCCAGCGTGTTTTGCATGGTGCTGTAGGAAAAGAGTAAGTCGAATTTTAGGTGGGTATTTGCAGGACTGTCCTTAATTACACCCACCACTTTCATTTCACCTCCAATTACCGAAACCCAGGCTGTTTTTCCTAAAATATCGATTGTGCCAAAATATTTCATAGCGGCTGATTCGGTAAGAACCATTTCCAAAGATTTTGTTAAGGCGGTTTGAGTATTTCCTTTTAGAAGGGGATAGTTGAATAGCTCAAAAAAATTCTTATCTACTGCGTATACGCGATTAGCCCTAAAACTTTCTTCATTGATTCGTAGAACCGCATCATCCATTCCGTATGTACGCACGTAATCTTCTACTTCCGGAAATTCTTCTTTCATCATTGGACCAAGTAGGTGATAGCTCTCACAATCCTGGTCGATCAGCGTTTCACCATCCAGATAATCAATGGTGATACGCGCCATTCTGTTGGCCTTGGGATTGTAGTCTTCGTAGCTAAACTCGAAATAAACGTAGGAGAGAATAAGCAGGGCTATGGAAAATCCTGAAGTAAGGCCTAATACATTTATGCCTGTATAGAGTTTTTCCTTCTTTATAATTCGGAGCGTTGTTTTAAAGTCGTTTTTGATCATGCCACTTGCTTTGCTGTTTTGAGTTTTATTAAATGTCTTAATGATCCCCGGTCGGAAGAAACGGATTACTGTCCAGGCAAATCTGCGTCTCGCCTTGTGCTTACCGTACAGTTCAAGGTCGTCTTCAAACTGCTCTTCAAGGTCACCAAGAATCGTTTCCCGAAGTGCTGACCGGCAGTACCACTTGAAAAAGGAAGCAAATAGTTTAGGTGGTCTGACTCTACTCATGCACCAAAGTTGAGCTGTGGGGTTAGCTTCCAAAGATTGGTGCGAGAGGTTTTCATTTCCCGAAGCAATGCCACCCCTGAATTTGTTGCTTTGAAATAACGTTTTTTGCGACCACCTCTTTTTTGAGTGGCTCCGGCCATATAGGATTTCAGAAAGCCTTTTTCTTCCAGGCGATAAAGAGTGATATGTACGGAGCTAAGGTTAACCTCCCGGTTTTGATGTTCTTTAATGGCCTTTACCACCGTGTTGCCATAGGCATTGTCGTCTAAAATGAGTACCATAGTCAGGATCAGCTCTTCAAACTCACCGAGAAAATTTGTTCTGCCCATATCTATTGAATTTGTAAAACAAATATATGATTTCTATTGAACTTGTAAAATAAATACTTCATGCATTCGAATCAGACCAATCTCGTACTTTTAATCTATGAAACGGTTTCTGCTTATCATGTTACTTGCCCCGTTGAGTTTGGCGCTAAGAGCCCAATCTCCGGAACCCGGCCAATGGCAGGGTATTATCGAATACGAAGATGAAGATGTTCCTTTCGAGTTTAGAGTAGAAAATGAGGGAGGCCAATCCGTCATTACGATTGAAAATGGCGATGAAAAAATAAGGATAGACAACGCTACAATAGAGGGTGATTCAATCGTTATTCCTCTAAAACCTTTTGATGCCTGGATCAAGGCAAAGGTCAACCAGCATCAGATGGAAGGTTTCTGGCGGAAAGGATATCGCACCAAAGGCATACCTTTCAAGGCGCATTACGGCGTACCGCGCTTTGAGCGAGGTAACAAGAAAGGCCTGAAGAAGCTCTCAGGTAGCTGGCAATTGGATATTAAGCCACCCGCTGGCCTGACGTATCCGGTTGTGGGAGTATTTGAAGCTAATGACGGTGCTGTTATCGGCACCTTTCTCACTGAAGTAAGTGATCTGCGGTACTTTAAAGGAGCTGTAATCAATGATTCTGTTTTCTTGTCGTCATTTGATGGCGCCCATGCCTTTCTTTTTAAGGGTGTTGTGGATCAGGATAACCTGTCCGGGTTATTGATAATGGATAGTAGCTATGGGGAAGCAGTGTCAGGTAAAAGAAGTGAAACGGCATCAATACCGGTTGCCTTTAACGAGGTGCCTCCCGGCCATAGACCTTATTATAATATCCTTTCAGCCGGCGATCCGGCTGCGATGATTGACGAAGGAAAATACTTTAACAAAGTGCTGGTGCTACAACTGTTTGGTACCTGGTGCCCCAATAGTATGGATCAAACCCGTTTTCTGAAGGACTGGTATCAAACCAAGCCTGATAATGTGGAGGTATTAGCTGTTGCTTTTGAACCTAACTTTTCCACAGCCTATGGTAACCAACGTATATCTGATTACATGTCGGTCATGGACCTGCCCTATCAGGTGAGCCTGGGGGGTGAGCTAAGCAAGGGGCAAGCGGCTTTAGGTTTACCTTATGTTGATAGAATAAACGCATTTCCCACCCTTGTACTTGTCGATAAAGAGGGGTTCATTCGATATGAATTCAGGTATTTCAATGGACCGGCCACTGGTGTATATCACCAAGCTTTTATTAATAAATTCGAAGAGTGTATTGCCGAACTGGTGGTTAACTAAACTCAGATGCCATAAAGCCTCAGTTTTTCCTGTTTACCCTTCAGCGCTATTTCACCTTTTTCCAGGATGTAGAATTCATTATGACCTGATAGGTATTCTAATACGGTACTTGAAATAAGTAGGTTCTCACCAAGTTCATTGCATTTACCTTCTATTCTGGAGGCAATATTGATGGTATCTCCATGATAGGCAATTTTCTTTTTTGATCTTACCCACCTCCGTCATGATCACCTTGCCTGCATGTACTCCGGCTTTAAATTCCGGGTGTACACCATATTTCGCTTCATAGAATTCTTGTTTAGACTTTATGATCTCCAGCATTTTATAAAAAGCATAAAATACAGTTGAGATTAGACTTTTGAACAGGCCATACAATAACAACTTCATCATCTACATATTGGCAGCTCTCCCCTTTATATAGGTGGATGGCGTCTGAGATATCATAGAAAAAGTCTTTTATGAAATTGCTGTAAGTGCGGTTATCGAGTTTTTCAGCAATAGTCGTCAATCCCTTAAGGTCCAAAAACATGAATATCCGATCCACTTCAACCGGCCTGTGGTAAACACCGATCATGAGCCTTACAAAATTTCCTTTACCCAACAATTGGATCACCTGAACAATAAAAATGATGATAAATACGAAAACCAAGCTGAAAATAAGGTCGCGCTGAAACTCTATACTTTTGAAGTAAATGAGTACAACCTTTGAATAGCTCGATTGACTTTACATAGCTATTTCAATGGATAAAACCAGGCTAAGTATAACACTGATTATGATGGCAAATAGGACAGTCCTAATCAGCAGCACTGGTAGAAAGGAATTTTAGGAAAGAATGATTTTAGAGCAAACTCCTCCAATGACCCCAATAACAAGCCAATACATATACTAATCGATGTGACTTAAAGAAGTTCGACCCAGTTTTGAGGATAAAATAATAAGTTGTAGGTAATACCGAATACTAAACCTATCAATACGAAAAGTATAATATTCTGAAATCGTAACTTAATAAGTGATGACAAGCCAGTGCCTTGATGCTGACATGGGGGAAGTTAGTATATTCCGTTAAGCAAAAAAAGCCGACTACTGTTGTCGGCTTGATGTTGGTATGCTATTGCGTCTTGTCAGGTTGTACTTTACAGGTAGAGATGCCAAAAGGTGCATACAGCGGGCAAAAGTTTACCAAGCTTGTTAATAGGAAGATCCCGGCAGCTGCAAGCAGTACTATTCCTAAAGTACCACTTATTACATTAGTTAAGAAAAGCACGGCAATGAGCGCGGCGACTGCTACTCTGATAATTCGATCTGCTGATCCCATATTCTTTTTCATGATTTCTGTTTTTTTTAGTTCCACAAATACTCGGTGAGAAGTACAGTTCCGGTTATCATTCCAATGCACAATACGCAGACTAACACAAACTTCAGTACTTTATTCATCATCCAGGATTAAAACTAGAATATGAAACTTTTACAAGCAGTGACTGTAGTCACAACTAAGGAATATGAATGCCACTGGGGAGTTGTTTGAGCTTACCTTCCATTTCCAATTTCTTAAGCACTCTGCTCACCACTTCCCGCGCTGTGCCTAGTTCACTGGCAATCTCGCGATGTGATATTTTTATAGGATTATGCCCGGTAAGAGCAATACGTTTTTCAAGGAAGGCATAAACACGAGTATCCATCTTATTAAAAAGAAGATGGTTAATAGTGTCCAGTAATTCAGCATAGCGAAGGTTGTATTGCTGAAAAAAAAGTGTATTTAAATCGCTGAACTTTTGTGTCCATTCGGCAACCCGATCGGAGGGTAGTAAAAGTACCTTTGACGCTTCCTCTGTTTTAGCTATTACCGTACTAGGATCATTTTTTAAGCTAGCCGCAAAAGACATAATGCAGCTTTCATTCGGACGAATATAATATAAGAGCAGTTCTTTATCCTCGAAGCTGGAAAATACTTTTATCAATCCTGTAAGCACTACAGGAATCACTTTTACATACTGTCCTTCCTTTAGTAAGGTTGTATCAGGTGGGAATTCCTTGATCACCCCAAGGGTTATGATTTCACTCAGTAAGTCCTGGTTGAGATGCGAAAATGCTTTTTTAATTTGAAGCTCATCCTCTTTCATATACCTATCAAATGCTACAAAACTAAAATAAAAAAGCCAGCCAAACCGGCCAGCTTTTATTTCAATGTAGTGGTTGATTTTGCTTAAATCGCTTTTTTAATAGGAGACTCTTTCGCTATTCCGTTGGTATTCAGCTCAATTTTACTCAGCCCTTGCCCCATTTTACACTTTCCTTCAAACTTAGCCCCGGACTCAACTATGAGCTTGTTCGTGATAATGTCGCCTAATATCTTACAACTGGGTTTTAGTGTTAATATGTCTGTCACTTCTATGGAGCCCTTTACTTCACCTTCAACCTCTGCCACCTGAGCCAGCACATTACCTTCAATAACGGCTGAAGGGCCTATGGCCACCTTGGATTTTGATACTACATCTCCCACAATACGTCCTTCTACCCGGATATTTCCATAGGTCTGGATATTGCCAGAAAAGGTACTCCCTTTGCCAATGATATTGTTAGAATTGAGCGCTTCTTGAGGCACTTTATCTTCTTGTGCGTTGCTTTTGAACATGCTAATGTTAATTTTAAGGTATTTCTAATGCTAAAGTATTGACAAACAGCTGTAAATGATTCGTCTACTCTTTCAGCTACAATATTAGCGGTTAAATGAACAATAGACAGGTTGTAAATTGAAAATTAATTGATGGATTTTTCTCCTTTGATCATTGGGGCCATGCGCCTTGGAAAATGGGGTGTTAATTTCAACACCAATGAGTATGAAAGTTTTATAAACGGATGCCTGGATCTGGGCCTTGATACTTTTGACCATGCCGATATTTATGGCGATTACACTACGGAAGCGGAGTTTGGAGCGGTGTTAAAAAAGAGCCCGTCGCTAAGAAAGAGGATCAAATTGATTACAAAGTGTGGGATAAAAATGGTGAGCCCAAACCGGCCTGAACATAAGGTGAAATCATATGACCTGAGCGCTGACCATATTATTAAATCCGTGGAGCATTCATTAGTTGAGTTGAGTACGGATCACATCGATCTATTGTTATTGCACAGACCGGATTACTTAATGAATCCGGAAGAGATTGCAGGAGGTTTTACCAAATTGAAATCTGAGGGTAAGGCTCTAGGTTTTGGAGTTTCAAATTTTTCAACAAGTCAGTTTGACCTGTTGCATAAACATTACCCGCTTACTACTAACCAAATAGAAGTTTCACTATTACAACGGAACGCTTTCGATGACGGCACACTAGATCAGTGCCTGGGCTTGGGCCTCAAACCAATGGCCTGGTCGCCTTTAGGTGGCGGAGCTTTGTTCAAGACATCGGAGGATGAAATGATCAATCGAATCCAGAAAGTAGGAAATGAACTATGTGACGGATATAACTGTGGATTGGATCAGCTTTTATACGCATGGGCGCTGGCTCATCCAGCAGGTATTATCCCCGTACTCGGCACCAGTAATTTAGAAAGGATAGGTTTAGCAAAAGCTGCATTGGAGATAAAGATATCACGAGAGGACTGGTATAGACTGTGGACTGCAGCCACTGGAAATGAGGTACCCTAAGCATGGAAGAGATTAAAGTAAAATCTAAGGGCGTCCGAGCAGCTGAGATTTCCTGGTTTGCACCGATATGCAATGGCGATGATGAGTTTCTGGCCGCCCATGATGACCGATATAAAAGCACCTGGACGAATGCGTCAAAAATCTTATTGAAAGCAGATGAACTTGGGTACAAGAATATTCTTTGTCCATCATCTTATCAAGTAGGGCAGGATACACTGACTTTTGCTTCTGCCGTGGCGCCATTTACACAAAATATTAACCTGCTTACTGCGATCCGTTGTGGTGAAATTCATCCTCCTATGTTGGCACGCGCTCTGGCAACATTGGATCATATGCTGAAAGGTCGATTAACCATCAATATTATTTCTTCAAATCTCCCCGGTGAAGACCTGGCATCTGAAAAGCGCTATCAAAAGTCCAGAGAGGTTATTCAAATTTTGAAGCAATGCTGGACTCAGGAAGAGATAGATTTTGCCGGTGAATATTATACTCTGAAGCTTCCAACAGATCCGGTAAAACCTTACCAGCAAAATGGAGGGCCATTGCTCTATTTTGGCGGGTACTCACCAGCCGGTCAGGACCTATGCGCGGAGTTTTGCGATGTCTATTTAATGTGGCCTGAAGCAGAAAACAGAATTATCAATCACATGAAAACCATGTCTCAGTTGGCGGAAAAATACAATAGAGTTATTGATTTTGGACTACGTGTGCACGTGATTGTACGTGAAACAGAAGAGGAGGCAAAGGCTTATGCCGGGCAGTTAATGAGCAAGGTGAATGCTGATAGGGGAGATGAGGTAAGAGGGCGTGCGCTGGATGCCAAATCATTGGGCGTTGCTAAGCAAAGCGCCATGCGAGAGGCTGCAGATAATGAGGGTTTCATAGAACCTCACCTATGGACTGAAATAGGTAAAGCACGATCAGGATGCGGAGCTGCATTAGTGGGTAACCCTGAACAAATTATTTCAAAGATTAACCGGTATATGGATTTAGGGATTCGGTCCTTTATTTTTTCGGGTTACCCCCACCTCAATGAGTGTCAGCTCTTTGCAAAGCATGTATTGCCTCATATCCCTAATATTTCATTACCGCAGTTGTATGAAAGAGTGCCAAAAGAAGAGCCCTTGACACCATTGGGCGCTGGTAAACGTAGCTGATATGTTGCTGGATTTAACAATCGTTCTGCTATACTTTGGAGTGGTGCTATTCACTGCGTTACGAGGAAAAGGTAGTGCTGAAATGACTGGTGAAGAGTATTTTCTAAGTTCAAGAAATTTGAAATGGTACTCAATTGCCATTTCGACGATTGCTACCAACATTCAAGGCTACCAGTTTTTAGGTATGATGGGATCGGCCTATCTTATTGGACTTGCTCAGGCCAACTTGGAAATCAACGCTGTAACAGGCCTTTGGATGGCAGCCTTTATTTTCGTTCCACTATACCTAAAAGACAAGGTGGTCACTATCACCCAGTTCATTCAAAGTAAGTTAGGTAAAACGACAGGTCTGGTTTATTCTTAGGCCAACCTTTCCTTGTTTAGCACTATCGGCCTGGGAGCGGCCCTATTTTGGGGCGCTTATGCTGCGGATGTTGTATTTGGAGATTTTCTTGTGTTCATCAGCGGATCCAGTATTATAAGGATTTGTGTATTAATCGTGGTTTTAGGGGTTTTTTCTGCAATCTATACCTACTATGGAGGGCTATCAGCCGTGGTGAGAACCGATTTAATCCAATTTGGCATACTGTTTTTTGGAGGTGTAGTTGTCCTTTTTATTGCTATCAATCATCTCGGCGGATGGTCGGCACTGTATGAGAAAACACCTGACCTTATGCATTTACACTTGCCTGCAGATCACCCGCAGCTTCCATGGATAGCGTTAATAGGGCTTTTCTTTCTGAATATTAATTACTGGTGTGCAAATCAAACGGTAATACAGCGGTCACTGGCAGCAAGATCGTTAAAAGATGCGCAGGCAGGCTTGTTGGTAGGTGGGATCATGAAATATGTAATGGCGGTGGTCATTATTGTACCCGGTATCGCACTAGCCGGCATTCTGACTGACAGTCCATTATCGGATCCCGATCAAACTTTCCCATACTTAGTAAGTAACTTTCTGCCTACAGGTCTCCGTGGGCTGATCCTTTGTGCCCTTTTTGCTTCACTCATGAGCACCGTGGATTCCATATTCAATTCACTATCAACACTTTGGTCGATTGATATCTACCAAGGTTATATCAATCAAAAAGCCACGGATCGTGAGTTAGTCAAAAATGGAAGACGAACTATACTGGTTACGCTGCTTACCGGCATAACCATGGGCTGGGTACTCGTATATGTGAAGTTTGAAAATCCGGAAGCAGCATTTACACATACCCTGAACGACCTACGCTACTATGTGAACTGCGGCATTGTGATCATCATTTGTTCAGCGGCATTTTATTTTGTAAAAAATAAATGGGCAGTACTTATGGCGTTTTTTTTTACTATTCCTATGCACCTTACCCTGAAGGCAATATATCCTGATATGAATTACTTTGTCAGAGCCATGTGGGTAATACTTGCAGGGCTCATTATTGCTTTTGCTTACAATAGAAAATTTTCCAGCATATTCGATGTAGTAAGTTTTCCTGATCGAAAATTAAAGGCGTTTAGTTATATGTTATTAATCTCACTTGTTGTGCTCCATATTATTTTCCATTAGCTCATGGCTTTCGATAAATATTCTTTTTTTCAAAATGTGTTTGACGTCGCTAAGTTAATCCCAACGGGTAGGGTTACGAGCTACGGCGCCATTGCTAACTACCTTGGGGCTAAAGGAAGTTCAAGGATGGTGGGTTGGGCCATGAATGCTTCTATCCCGGAGCAGGATATACCTGCTCATCGTGTAGTAAACCGGATAGGGGTACTCACCGGTAAGCATCATTTTGCTACGCCAACCTTGATGCAGGAATTGCTTGAGACCGAAGGCGTGGAAGTGAAAAATGATAAAGTAGTGAACTTTAAGGAGCTATTCTGGGACCCTTCAGATCACCTACAACTTTAAAGGTAACGTCAACCAAAATTAGAATATTTGTCCCAAAATGGGATTGTCAAAAAATATAAAATGTCCTTTTTGGGCTAATAGAGCAGGTATTTTGATTGGTACCGAGTTTGTTTGATGGTTGGCATACCAAAATGTCAGCTATGAAATCATTAATGCTAGTTCTATCTCTCGTTGTAAGTACGGCATTCGCCAATACTAATCCTACTGTTCAACTTACACGTTCTGAATATCAGAATCAGAATATTTTGACTTTGAAGGTAGATAAAGAGCTTTTAGGTGCGACTTTCCAAATGTTAGACTCAGATGGAAAGGTAGTATCTACTAATGAACTCACTAAGAAAAAAAGAACGATTGACTTCACCGATATGCAGAATGACGAATACGTAGTTCGCATAACGAAAGACAACTTTACCAGGGTATTTAAAATTTTCAAAGACATCGAAACAGGTGTCTTGTGTGAAAATTACTATTAGCCTCAGGCTGTAGCCATCTTGCGTTCATGCAAGTTTCGATAAGGCGCCTGAGTTAAATTATAGAAATTGTGCTGTGCTAGTATGTTTTAGTTGGTTTTAGTGTACAGCTTGGCCGCTTCAAGATTGAAGCGGCCATTCTTTTTTAGAATGTTCATTATTTAATTCCCGATCGTGCTTGATAGTTATGAGGTTTTTTAGTTTTGCGGCTGGCTTAAAACTATTAAACTCTCAAACTATACCGCACTTGCTTCTTCTGCTTGCCTATTGGCATCTATAATAGCAGGCTACATGTATTCAATCCCTGCCTCATTAGCCCATTCGATAACATCATTTTTCATTCGCCGGATCATATTGATTCTCACGATGCTAAATGCTTCTCCCTTATCGTCGTAAAGGTACAATGCTTTTACTCCTACATGTTTCGTTACTACAACGGTATGATCGTTTATTTGAGTTGATACTTCAGGTTCATTTTTTTCAAAGAAGGATATGATCTGGTTCAAATGACCAATAAACTCTCTGGGCGATCCAACAAATATTGTGTCATATTTAAATATTTCTACTTGTTGGTACCTGTCATCAATACCCAGATAAAGAACCTGAATATCTTTGAGGTTATTATTTCGATCATACTTGTATAAGGCGCTTAACTTATCGTGCCCCATTGCTCTATTGGCTATTTTAACGTTTCTGGTTATCTGACCATAGGAGATTGAAGAGATAAGCAATAAGAGCGCTGCTACAGGCTTTTTCATATTGATTTGAAGTTGGTTAGTTAGGCATTTAGGGCAAATACTATACCTAAGTGATTCTTCCAGTTACAGGTTTCCTCACTTTAAATACAGTTGCCATTGTGTTCATTCAAAACATTGACGGTCGATTTTGGAGTGTGAATACTTCTGAAACCGATTAAAAAATGAAGATTTGGTACAGAATCTTACGTTTTGATTTGGGATAAAAATTCCCAAATTGAGAATTTAGAAAAGCATCATGGCTTTTAAAAAGCTTTAAAGGCAGTTTTTAATTTGGCGCTGCGTTTGAAATAGCAGCAAATATTAAACATTGTCACTCATGAAATATTTAGCAACCCTACTCATCATTTTTGGAACAGTCACACTTTCAAATGCGAAAAGCGAACCTGAAATTCAGTTGGTTAAGTCTGATCTTAAAAACTTATTCACCTTCAAAGTAGATCGTTCACTGCTTGGGGCAGAAGTTGAAATGATTTATTCCAACGGTGACGTTGTAACTATTGAGAAACTGGAGAAAAGGAAGATGATCATCGACTTCTGCGATGTAAAGCTCGGGGATTATATTGTGAAAATCTCCAAAGAGGGGTACAGCAAGAAATTTATAGTGTCGAAAGATGTTTTGGGTGTTTTATGTGAATATGACAGGTAAGCCGGGATAGGTTGTCCCAATCTGGGAGGCTTCCAGACGGTAAATCCCTGTTTAAATAGATTGAGGGCACATTTTGGTAGCTGGCATAACGCTTGTAGATAAGGAAATAGGTTTTATAGTTTAGTTAGTTAAATATAGGAATTGTGCTGTGCTAGTTTGTTTAGTTGGTTTTAATGTACAGCTTGGCCGCTTCGATTTTCGGAGCGGCCATTCTTTTTATGATGATGTTCACAAAAAGTCAATTCCTCTTGCTATGGTCGTGCTGAAGCTTTTTGGTTAAGTCTCTTTTTTCGCTCATGTAATTCTCCTGTTTCTGCGTATACCTTCAATTCCTCTAGATTTTCCCTCAAGATTTTACTCATTTTCCGTTTCATAGGCCCTTTCATGATTGTGCCAATGAATCCTTGCAACTCCATGCTCGCCTGCATGGTAATTCTTGTCCCGTTCCGCTCCTCTTCATGTGTCCAGGTGTTGGTTGCATACTTGACCATATTTGGGAGCCCCTCGGCAATCTGGTAAGTAAACAAGTATTCTTCGGGTTGGTAATCAATGATTCGCTCCGTAGTTTTCTTAAACCCTTTATAACCTGGAACGCACACTCTTTCGGTGTAAATTTCTCCGTTGAAACCCCCAATACTTCCACCTTCAGAAGATTTTACCCCAGCACTCCAATCACCTATTTTTTCGTATGCCAGCGCTGTAATTTTCCATAAAGAATCTTTGGGTACATTGATATAAATTGATTGTTCCACTTGTACTGTTTTCTGGGCCATTGTTCTAAAATTTAGTAATAATCCTACTATAAGCAGGATCGTCAATACGTTTTTGGGTTTCATTCTTTTTGCTTTTATCCTGGGCAAAGATTTTTCTTTCATACATTGAATGTTTTGCGCCGAGGGTCAAAGAATAGGCTCAGAGGATCATTGAGTATTTCTATAGGCAGAAGGAGACAATCCGTACTTTTTGGTGAAGGATCTTGAAAAAGTGCTTAGGTCTTTAAAGCCACAATCGAAGCATATCTCGGTTATTCTTAGGCGGGTCTTTTTCAGAAGACTTTTTGCTTTCTCCAATCGTTTATTTATTATAAAATGGGCAGGGGGGAGATTGAAGGTTTTTTTAAACTTTCGCTTAAAAGTAGACAGACTAGTACTGGTCAATGCTGCATAATCCGCAATTTCTAATTCTTCGTAGAGATGAGCCTCTATAATCGACTTAAAAGCATGGTCAACGGGTGTAGACAAAGAACTTAACAGTTCCCTAATGTTTTCGTAGTCGATGTTGTAGAGCAGTAGAATAAGTTCTTTTATTTTGAGCATCATTAGTTCTTCATTGATGAGTTCAGGGTTATCAAAGTAGAAAATAAGTCCTTTGATAAACTTGTCTATGACTGTCGTTTGAGGAACCCGTTGAAATATTTTTTCGATTTAAGCCTACCCAACTTTAGAAAATCTGGAACCTGATCATCATATATCTGATTTAGAATTACGGGTGTAATGTGTATAGCTATAATTTCGCATGGACTGCCGGCCATTTTATTTTGCCAGGAATTGATAAAGGAACCGCATTTCATCAGAATACCGTCCCCCGAATCAATCACATCTTTTTCGACGCCCCCATAAGAGATGCTATTGCCGTGCAGAGAATAAATGAAGCATGCTTCCTTATCATATGTTACGGACGGCTTGAAAGGCGGAGCGAAAGATACCCTTTCGAATACAATAAAATTATTCAGTTTATAATCGTTGTATTTGAGAATCATTTTTCTTCATTCTCCAGGAGAAGACAAAAATAGGAATCTGAGAGGGTAATAATTTGACGGAGAAGCTCAAAACTTCCTTGACCAATAAAACCGGTAAATCCGAGCGCTTTAAGAATAGCAGAATGCTTCACTAGGTGATAGATTGGTAGCTGGTCATGATTTTCGATTGGCTACAATCCTGAACTTGACATTAAAAATTGAGATACGTTTCGAGTCATAGGTAGAACTGTGCAATAATTTGTAAAACCTCGGGTTTACCTGATCCAGTTTCAATACGAAACAACTATTCCCAAATAAGGATGAGTGTATAAGCTGAAACCTCATTTAGAGCTGATTAGAGCTGTTTTAGTTGTTGGCATTGGTCTTGTAATCAGCTTAATCGGTTTTATAGTTTAGTTAGGTTAGTTAATAGGAGTTGTGCTGTACTAATTTGTTTTAGTTGGTTTTAGTGTACAGCTTGGCCGTCCTGAGGAGTTGGGACGGCCTTTCTTTTTATAATGAATACTAACCCGATAAATGTCAACAACCCGTTGACAATCAATATTTCAAAACCAAACCTATACCCGCCCAGCCAGGCTTCGCTATTCGAATTTAGTAGGTAAGAAAGTGCCGGTGCAAGTAGGCAAACAGGAATAACCCATTTGTCCCGAATTTGCCAACGTGTAAACAAACCAAAAGCATACAGCCCCAATAAAGGACCATAGGTGTAACCTGCTGCTTTGAAAAGCGAACTGATCACGGCTTCATCATTAATTACCTTAAAGATCATGATAACGGCAAAAAGTATGACAGAGAACCCTAAATGAACCAGCAGTCTGGTATTTCTCTGTTTACTTTGCATAGCAATGGTATCTTCACGCTGAAAGTTTAGAAAATCAACACAGAACGAGGTTGTGAGAGCAGTAAGAGCAGAATCAGCGCTACTGTAGGCTGCTGCGGTAATACCTAACAGGAATACTATTCCTGCTATAGTTGGAAAATGGTTAAGCGCTAGTAATGGAAAAAGATCATCTGTTTTGTCCGGTAGGCTTATGCCATTTTTACCCGCATATATATAAAGCAGTGCACCCATAGCCAGGAACAATAGATTTACAAAAACCAGGACTATGGAAAACCAAAACATATTTTTTTGGGCATCACCAACATTTTTACAGGTAAGGTTTTTCTGCATCATATCCTGATCCAGGCCTGTCATTACAATGGCAATAAAGGCCCCGGAAAAGAACTGTTTGAAGAAATTAGAACCTGATTGCCATTCCCAAAAAAAAACTTGGGCGTATTCACTTTTTTTGATGGTATCAATTAAACCGCCAAAGGACAAATTTAAATCTTCACTAACCAGATAGATAACGATGCCTATGGCGACTAGCATGAAAAGTGTTTGTAGCGTATCGGTCCATACGATTGTTTTGATCCCTCCCCTGAATGTGTATAGCCAAATAAGCGTGATCGTGGTGATCACAGTCACACTGAATGGCATACCCCAGGCATCAAAAACAGCAAGTTGAAGAACACCGGCAACAAGAAAAAGTCGAAAAGAGGCTTGTATAACCCGTGAGATTAGAAAATAAAAGGCGCCGGTCTTATATGACCAAAAACCAAATCGATCTTCCAGATACCCGTAGATAGACACCAGCTTAAGGCGGTAATACAACGGCATGAGTACTGTACCAATTAAGAAATAACCAAGCAGATAACCAAGAACCACTTGCATGTAACCGAATTGTGTATCAACTACCCAGCCTGGTACGGAAATAAAAGTTACACCAGATAACGACGCTCCAATCATACCAAAAGCCACCAGATACCATGGAGACTGGCGATCACCGGTGAAAAAGGTGTTGGAATCCGTTTTCCTGGAAGTTAGTAGTGAAATTAAAATTAGAAGGATAAAATAACCGCCGATGACGGTTACAACGAAGGAAGCGCTCATAGCCGCTAAGTTTATTATTTTTTTTTACTTTTGTGAAATGATTGAGACGACACGTACATCAATGGGATATCTAGAGGAAGAGCTGGTTGAACTGCTGGAAGAAGTAGATGTAACCGATGTTAAAGACTTAACTGTTTTTAACGATGACGTAAATACCTTCGATCATGTGATCAACACGTTAATGAAAGTATGTAAGCATACTGCTGAGCAAGCCGAACAATGTGCCATGATCATTCACTACAAAGGTAAGTGTTCGGTAAAGAAGGGCGAGTTCAGGGTGCTAAAGCCCATGCAGGAGGCCATCTGCGATGTGGGAATTGATGCTCGCGTTCTGTAATCGATCCACTATTTTAACAACCCTCTCAGCCAGTCATCGGAATTAGCGCTTACCTGATTTCATACCTGAATAGTAAGATCTCAATTTTATACACTTTCCAAAGTTGTAAAATTCATAGCGCTGATAAGGCATACAACCGGTCGTTGATTATCTTTGATACCCATGGAATATCCTTCAAAACTTGTAGAAAATGCAGTAAATGAGATTGCTCGCTTGCCCGGTATTGGCAAGAAAACAGCCATTAGGCTAGTATAACATTTATTGTAGGAAAAGGCTACTACCACTTTTGCGCTTAACTCCGCCTAAGATCAGCTAAGGAAGGAAATTAAATACTGTCAGCAATGTCAGAATATTTCAGATGATACGGTTTGTAGAATATGTAGCTCCGTCAGGAGAGACCGGGGTTTGCTATGCGTTGTTGAAGATACCAGAGATGTACTGGCCATTGAAAATACCGCACAGTATCAAGGCTTATATCATGTTCTGGGAGGTGTAATTTCCCCCCTCAATGGCGTAGGACCTGATGAATTGAATATTGAACTATTGGTCAGGCGTTTGCAAAGCCCTGATAGTGAAGTAAAGGAGGTCATCTTTGCACTGAGCGCTACTATGGAGGGCGATACCACTGCTTTCTATCTTACCAAAAAACTTAAAGAGTTTGATTTAAAAATCAGTACCATAGCGCGCGGCGTTCCCATTGGAGGCGAGTTAGAGTACGCTGATGAGATCACACTGGGGAGGAGTATAGTTAGTCGTACAACTTATAG
Source organism: uncultured Flammeovirgaceae bacterium (assembly GCA_937899105.1). GTDB lineage: Bacteria > Bacteroidota > Bacteroidia > Cytophagales > Cyclobacteriaceae > Fulvivirga. The sequence goes on from CALBPF010000151.1 coordinate 27,800, forward strand.
TGGTGAGTAAAACTGCTGGTAGTCCTAAATTAGGAACTAAAAGCTTAAGATTTTTGATGGTTTGTGATAGATAGAATGCATAATTTTGCCCGTTTTGTATTTCTAACTAAAATCGAAAATGACCTTACCACTTTCCAATCGTGTCGCCAGCATGGCCGAATCTGCGACACTGGCTATGGCAGCCAAAGCACGTGAATTCAAGGCGCGTGGCATCGACGTAATAAGCTTAAGCCTGGGGGAGCCTGATTTCAAAACTCCAAAACACATTCAGCAGGGCGCTAAAGATGCTATAGAGGAAGGAAAGTATTTTGCCTATCCCCCAGTAGCCGGATACCAGGATTTTCGTGAAGCAATTGCCAATAAATTGCAAAGTGAAAATAATATACCTTGTTCATCAAGCAATATCGTGGTTTCAAATGGCGCCAAGCAGTCGATTGCTAATGTTATGTATGCCCTGGTTGATCCTGGGGATGAGGTAATAGTATTTTCCCCTTATTGGGTAAGCTATACGGCTCTCATTGAATTGGCAGAAGGAGTTCCCGTATTCGTTAAGGGTTCTATAGAAAATGATTTTAAAGCTACGGCAGATCAACTGAGGAAAGCGATAAGCGCAAAGACTAAGGCTATTATATTTTCATCGCCATGTAATCCAACAGGTTCTGTTTTCTCAAAGGCCGAATTAGAAGCTATTGCAGAGGTTGTTAAAGCCAATGAAAACATCTTCGTTATTGCTGATGAAATTTATGAGCACATTAACTATACGGAGGAAAAAGTTAGTTTAGCCTCCTTACCGGGAATGTTCCAAAGAACCATCACAGTAAACGGTTTTGCTAAAGGTTTTGCCATGACAGGCTGGAGAGTAGGCTATATTTGTGCCCCCGAATGGATCGCTAAAGGCAGCGCTAAAATACAGGGTCAGATCACCTCAGCCAACTGTTCTATTTCCCAGCGCGCTGCTCTGACGGCTATCACGTCGGATCTAAGTCCAACGTTTGACATGGCGCGACAGTACTTAGAGCGTAGAAATATGGTTTATGAGCTTTTAAAAGCTATACCTGGGATAAAAGCCAATCTTCCGGACGGCGCGTTTTATTTTTTTCCTGATGTGAGCAGCTATTTTGGAAAATCAGATGGTGAGCATACCATCCAGGATGCTAACGACTTTTGCATTTATATCCTGGAAAAGGCGCACGTATCACTCGTTTCCGGAGCGGCATTCGGTAATCCTGATTGTGTACGGCTGTCATATGCGGCTTCTGAAGAAAACCTGAAAGTAGCGATTAAAAGAATTTCTGAGGTGTTGGCTAAATTTCGTTAAGTGGAAGTCACACAGATCTTTAAAAAGTTCGAGGACCTAAAGGTTCTTATCATTGGAGATGTAATGGTTGACGCTTACATCTGGGGAGCTGTAGAAAGAGTATCCCCGGAAGCTCCGGTGCCAGTGGTTCGCGTAACCAAAAGGGATTATAGACTCGGAGGCGCCGCAAATGTGGCTCTGAATGTTCAGGCTCTTGGAGCTACCCCTGTTTTATGTTCAGCGATTGGAAAAGATGAGGCTGCCGAAAAGTTTGAGCATCGAATGGTAGAAAGAAAACTTTCAAGGGAAGGGATAATTAATAGTAAAGATCGACCTACTACGATAAAAACAAGGGTAATCAGCGGCCATCAGCATGTAGTTCGGGTCGATGAAGAGACTGACAAACCACTGAATAAATACGAAGAGAAGGAGCTTCTGGATAGAATTTTAGAGATAGTAGCTACCTGTAATGTCGTAATTTTTGAGGATTACGATAAAGGGGTAATAACCGAAACCATTATCCGGGAAACCATTTCAAGGGCGAATGAATTGGGTATACCAACTTTAGTTGATCCTAAAAAGCGAAATTTCTTAAGTTATGAGGGGGCCTACCTATTTAAACCCAATTTGAAAGAGCTTCGTGAGGGTTTAAAAATAGAAGTAGATCCTTCAAAAGCAGAAGACGTTGAAGCTGCTGTTCTGGAACTCAAAGAAATACTCCAAGTCAATGGGGCTCTGATTACCTTATCCGAGTATGGGGTTTTTATTAATTATCAAAATGAAAAACACCATATTCCAGCGCATATCAGGGAGGTTTCTGATGTTTCCGGAGCTGGCGACACCGTCATTAGCATAGCGGGTTTATGCGTGGCTTCCGGCTTATCTCCAAAAGAAACTGCCATGCTCTCAAATCTGGGAGGGGGTTTAGTATGTGAGCATGTTGGTGTAGTTCCTATTGAAAAAGAAACGCTAGTACAAGAAGCCATGAAACTCAACACCAAATAAAAAAACATCCCCGAAACAACCTGGGCTTCGGGGATATCTTCTTGTCTATAGTTGGCTTTATGATGTAAAAGTAAAGAGTCCCGACCTTTTAGAGAAATGAGAACCCTCTATTAGCTTTATTTCCGGATAAGTAGCATCAAGAGCCGATAAGCTAGTTTTCAAACTGTTCTTCCAGTTTCCCAAGCGCTTCTAAATCAGCTACAATTTTTTCATTTAGCGGAGTATCTTTTATGACATTGTAGTTAAGCCAAAACTCCGGGTTATAATCTTCATCTTGATATTGCAGTCCGTATCGTTTCATTTTTCTCGTGCTGCTTATGCGATCTTTGGTATCAGGATAAATTTTATTGATCAATAACTCTTGCTGCATTTCTGTTTGGAAATTCAAACTGTCGGTTTTCGCATTGTACCAATTAAATTTAGAAATAACTTTGATGTAATTTAGATAGTATTTCCCCTGATGCTGTTTAAAAACAATACTC
>CALBPF010000152.1 GCA_937899105.1 uncultured Flammeovirgaceae bacterium
TTCTTTACCTAAACTTAAAAACATTGTAACAACCCTTTTCTTAATAGGTAACCATTGCAACCTTCACTTCCTAAACATAAAACCATTGTAACCTCCCATTTCTAAAATGGTAACCACCGTAACCTCCACTTTTTAATTTTAAACCATACCGTTCGCTTACCAATGTTGGTGATTCGTCATTTTCCATAAATGTCCGACATGAGGCATGTATTAGTTTTAGAAGCCTGTCCAGCTGTTTCGGGTGTTTTGTAATGACTTCTTCTAGTGCTGCAATCATAAAACAAGGCCATGGTGAGTTGAACTCACCAATTCGTTTTAAGATCCCATTATCTACATATGGTTTTGTCGTATATTTTTCCCAATAGAAAATGGAAGCTTCTCCGGATTGTAATGATTTTAAACCCCCATCAAGATTGTTTACAACAACGAATTGGCTACCCTTTATCTTCTTTTCTTGAATTAGGGCATTTACTATTGGCATCAAGTGTGATCCGGAACCATAACGACTGATCGCTATTTTTTGGCCGAACTGATTCTCCAGTGAATCAATTACCGAGTCGTAGTTAGTGTGTATGCCCCAGGTGAGGGGTGAATTTACATAGCCGCTAACGATCTTAGATGGATTCCCGTTCAGGATGTCTGTAATGATGCCTTCTGTTAGAAGAATGCAAATATCCACTTCTCCTTTCCTGAGCGCCTGAATCATTTGGCCGGTTCCTCCGCTATGATCTGTCCAGTTGACGTGAATACCGGCTTTCTCAAATTCCCCGCTTTCTACAGCAAGGTGAATAGGCAGGTTAAAGTGCTCGGGAACACCGCCAATGTTAAATGTTATTAAACTCACAATTATGGATAAACTGCGAGTTTAATGGATTTTGCTGGTTAAGTCTAATTTTAGTGTTGGAGATTGCCACTCTTGAGTACAAAGGATAATTTAAAATAGCGCTTCGAAGCTCTTTATCGGTCATGTAGAACTTGTCAATAAACTCTGTTCCAAATTGTTGTTAGCGTTCAACACAAGAAGGATCATATCGCACATAATAAGCATATTGATTAGACTTGACTTCTTAATCCATGATAAACCGGCATGAGATCAGTGGTTCTTTTATGAATAACACGCAATTCTTCATCAATCAAATAAAGAATGCCCCAGTTTGCTATTTGCAACGTGGACAGTTGATCATAATAGGCTATATGTCCCAATTCATGAGCTAGTATGCCTACCTGCGCACAAAAGGCAATGACTGTAATAATATTTCATTCAACTGTGTATCTCTGGCATTATTGAGTAGAGTTTGATAAACTCGATTCCTTTTTTTCTAAACAGCGTCCAGATGTCGAAGTTAGATTCCATTGGCGCATCCTCTTGGGTGTGTTCCATTTATATTGGCTTTTTTAAATTCGGGAAAGGCGGCATAAGCCAAGAGCGCCTATGTTTCATAGCCAAGAGGCAATACCTTATTAGTTCCAACTGTAAACCTCAGGCTGTCACGGTCGAACTTGAAGTGTACCAGGTTATCAGGGAAAGTAAAACTAGTTTCTTTAGTTATTGACTTGTTCGGCTTTTATTGGTTAGAGCAAAACTAAGATGACAAGTCCAACAAATAATACCAAAACGGCATGTGAGACACATTTTACCAGTCTCACACCTCTACCGTGTAAATTAGTGTACTTTTCTCCTTACCGCGCAGCATTACCTCACCCACACTCTTAAAGCTGAAGTCAGATGACTGTAAGCTATTCAAAAGCTGCTTAGAGGCCAGAAGTTTAGCCTTATACGTATTGCACATTGACTGTATCCGCGCTGCGGTATTTATTGTATCACCATGATAGGCTATTTCTCTCTTTATTTCGCCCACTTCTGCCACTATTACCATTCCGCCATGAATACCCGCCTTAAACTCAGGAAGCAAACCGTACTTATCTAGGTAATGATTTTCCCTTTTTTTTAATTGATCCTCAAAAGCAAAGAAGGCATTGATACAATTGGCCTCGCTCAGTCCATTGTCTTTTTGCCAAGTAAGTACCACCTCATCTCCAACATACTGGTATATTTCTGCTTGGAAGGGTATTACTGCCCGGATGTCCTGAAAACAGTCCTGAATAAGTTTACTATATTCTATGTGGCCCAATTTTTCAGCGATAGAAGTGGAGGATTTCATATCAAGGAACATAAAAATCCGTTCCTCTTCTTTTGGGGAATAAAATTTTCCTGACAACATCTTTCCAAGATTTCCAGGACCAAATTTTTTATCTATCTGCTGGATAAAGTCAATAAAAAAGCCTACTAAAAAACAGTAAAAGATGAGTACTGTTGCATTTCCGGTAGCAAAGAACTGTTCTACGTTAGCTTTGCCTATATCTACCTGAAAAATGAGGCCATAAGCGCGAAAGGCCATTAGTATAAAAATCAAAATAACGACCGCATAACCCATACTACCAATAGCGACAGTGATTCCAAACGAAAACCTATTTGCTAATACCTTATTGAAAAAGTATTGATATGTGCCGAAAACAATCCCGGATATGATGCCAACAATGATCTGGAAAATTACACGATTAAAAAATTCCATTTCCGGGTATTCATCAGGTCTTTTGATCTCTTGACCATATTCCCTGAAAAAATTGTAGAGAGCAAATGCAAGTGTCCAGATAAGAATATGCTTGAGTACATGTTGTATATAAGTGAGTAATTTATTCATAGGTAGAGTAGAGATTATTTTATCTTATGACAGTAACACGATTGATCTTCTGATCCAATAATTCATAGATCACTATTAACTCAATAGGTTGATTATTTCCCATCCGGCCTGTAATTTTTTCATGATCTATGACAGTATTGCCGAGAGTCATCCGGTTTTTGAGTTCGGAATGTAAGTTAGGCGATTTGTCAAACAAATTTGCGTACAGCCTTCTGACTTCTTTTTTTCCATCAGCCAATAACTTTCCGTCAGCTTGATTATATAACTGCACATCTTCTCCAAACAAGGACATAAAACCATCAATGTTGTGGTTATTATAAGTATCCAATTGTTGCTGCACCACTTCTTCAGGATTACCTTGCTGTGCTAAGCAGCTCATACTGAATAAAATAAATGAAAAAGTTAAAAATTGTTTGATCTGATCCATAATTCTAATGTCTTTCTTTCTCCATTAAATAAATTTTTTATCTAAAGATATGAACCACTCATAAAATCACTAAGTACTATTCAAGAGCTTTTATATATCTTCAAATACAATAATTAGAGACTCATGAAGATCAGAATTTTTATACTTCTAGCCTTACTCCCGACAGTAATATCTTTTGCACAGATAACCCCAAAATGGGCCAGATACCCTTCCATTTCACCGGATGGCGCTACCATCGTTTTCACTTACAAGGGTAATCTCTACAGTGTCTCAACTAATGGTGGCGATGCCACTCAGCTAACGTTTCATGAGGCCCATGATTATATGGCAGTTTGGAGTAAGGATGGTAAGACGCTGGCCTTTGCCTCAGACCGATATGGTAACTTTGATATCTACACCATGGATGCCAAAGGTGGGCCGGCCACACGACTGACTTACCATAGTAATGATGAGAAGCCCTACACCTTTAGTGCAGATAATTCTCAGGTTCTTTTTGGCGCCGTTCGACTGGATGATGTAAAACATAGGCAATATCCCACAAGAGTTCAGCCCGAACTATACAGTGTACCTGTATTGGGCGGCAGAGTAAAGCAGGTATTCACCGTTCCTGCAGAGTATGTCCAGGTAAGTACCAATGGTAATCAAATGGTATATCACGATTTAAAAGGATATGAGAATGAATTCAGAAAACATCACGTATCAGCCATAGCTCGAGATCTCTGGACGTATGATATCGCCACCAAAGAACATAAAATGATTACTTCATTTAAAGGGGAAGATCGACATCCAGTCTATGGAACAGATGGCGCTCTGTATTACCTAAGCGAGAAGAGTGGCTCGTTTAACGTGCATAAAATAAACGTGGACAATTCCTCTGTCGATGAGCAATTAACCACGTTTGACACTCATCCCGTGAGATCTTTGAGTATCGGTAATGGTACCATGACGTTTAGCTATGACGGTGAGGTTTATACCCTTAGGGAAGGAGAGGCGCCTAAGAAGATCGATATCACCATACGCACCCAGGCTGGCAGTAATTCTGATAAATTTATCTCTATTAATGGTGGCGTACGTGAAATGGATATTTCTCCGGATGGAAAAGAAATTGCCTTTGTCGCCCGAGGAGAGGTATTCGTGACTTCTGTTGATGGCTCGCTCACAAAACGGCTTACTAACACACCGGAACAGGAGCGGTTTGTAAAGTTCACCTCCGATGGCAAGGCGGTGGCCTATTGCAGTGAGCGCGATGGCAAATGGCATACTTATCAAACTAAAAAGTTGCGGGAGGAAGAGCCGTTCTTCTTTGCTTCCACACTTTTAAACGAAGAGCCACTAATTACAAACGGTTCGGATAATTATTTGCCCGAGTTTTCTCCGGATGGAAAGCAAGTAGCTTACATTGAAGACCGTAGGACCTTAAAGGTTATGAACCTGGAGACCAAAGCTACTGTCACTTTGCTTACACCAGATGACTTTTACCATTTTCGTGACTGAGACAAGTATTATAAGTGGAGCCCTGACAGCAAGTGGTTGTTAGTGGGCTGGGGTGCAACTTTGAGTAATGGTGAAGTGCTTCTTATGTCGGCTGATGGTAAAAAAAGAGTAAACCTTACTGCAAGTGGCTATTATGATTACTTGCCAAAATGGGTGAATGAAGGTAAGCAGATGCTGTGGTTCAGCAACCGTGACGGACTGAAAAGTTATGCTACGAGCGGTCGTACCCAGTCCGATGTTTACAGTATGTTCTTTACCAAGGATGCTTGGGACAAATTCAATATGTCCAAAGAGGATTATGACCTCATGAAGCAGATTGAAAAATTGGAAAAGAAAGACAAGAATAAGGAAGAGGATAAGAACAAGAAGAAGGACAAAAAGAAAAAAGATGAAGACCAAGGTAATAAGGATGAAGTTAAACCATTGATCTTTGATTGGGACGATATGGATACACGTAAGGCGCGCCTTACCATACATTCTTCTCGCTTGAGTGATGCCGTACTTTCTAAAGATGGTGAGAACCTGTATTACCTCGCTCGCTTTGAGAAGAACTATAATTTATGGAAGACTGAGCTACGAACTAAAAACACAAGTATGCTCGTGTCGCTTAATGCAGAGCGTGGAGGAAGTTTGATGTGGGATAAAAAGCAAGAAAACCTTTATCTCTTAAGCGATGGGAAGATCTTCAAAGTGGATACAAAAGGAGCGAAGACCACCCCGGTGAAGATTAAAGGTGAGATGCAATTGGATATGAATGCTGAACGTGATTATATGTTTGATCATGTATGGCTGAGAACTAATGCTATTTTCTATCATTCCAATTTTCATGGAGTAGATTGGAGCGCCATGAAGTCAGAATATGCCAAGTACATTCCCCATCTGGGTAATTCTTATGAGTTTTCTGAAATGGTTTCCGAGATGTTAGGAGAATTGAATGTATCACATGCAGGTGGGCGCTATAGTAGGCGAATTACTAATCCGGATGCAACAGCGGCATTAGGAATTTTTATGGATTATACTTATGCGGGAAATGGGATAAAGGTCACTGAAGTCATCAAGGGTGGTCCATTGGATAAAGCAAAATATAAATTGAAGGCGAGTATGATCATTGAAAAGATTGATGGCGAGACTGTATTACCTACAAGAGACGTAGCAAGCTATTTAAACAGGAAGGCTGACAAGTTTACACTCCTTGAACTGTTGGACCCAACCGATAATTCCAGGCAGCAGATTACTGTTAAACCTATTTCTCTGGGAGCTGAGAACAGGTTACTCTATAATCGTTGGGTAAAAATGAATGAGGAAGAGGTGGAGGAGAAGAGTAAGGGTAAACTTGGGTATGTGCATATTCCGGGTATGAGTGATGGTCCGTACAGAACCATCTATGATCGCATGATGGGGAAGTTCATGGATAAAAAGGCCGTTATCGTGGATACACGTTTTAATGGTGGTGGAGATTTGGTGGCTGATCTGGCGATGTTCTTTACAGGCGTACCATTCATTTCCTATGAAACAGAGGCTAGAAAAGTAGGAGGGGAGCCTACCTCTCGCTGGACAAAACCTACGTTGGCTATGTTCAATGAGTCGATGTATAGTGATGGACACTGCTTCGCAAGTGGATACACCGACCTACGAATAGGTAAAACGGTAGGCATGCCTGTGCCAGGTACCTGCAGTTTTGCTGGCTGGGAAGGCCTTCCTGATGGCAGCCGGTGGGGAGTGGTTCCCGTCAGCGCTAAAAATAAGTCTGGGGAATGGATGGAAAACAACCAGACTGAGCCCATCATCAAAATCAAGAATATGCCAGGAATGATTGACAAAGGCATTGATCAACAATTGGAACGCTCTATTGAAGAATTGTTGAAAGAGGTGGAGTAAGTAATCCACTTTGTAGTATTTTTCGAGCTGGATGGGAAGGTGTAACCCATGTATTTCATTATGTATATCTATTAGCTCCAGGCCAAAGTTTTGCTTCGTACACCACAGAAGGTTGTCTCAACAGACCGGTACTGCTGTGGTATAACGAGTCATCTGGGTAATCATAGACTGGTAATACCTGTTGTCATCGAAAGCCACATTCACCTCCATGAATATTCTAAATGAGAAAGTATTACTAATTTTAGTTGTACACTTAAAATTTTCGTTCGAAGTAGCTCCGGGTGTGGGGTGGAGAAGCGGGCGGCATGTTTAATTCCTTAGCAGTGAGACCAATAAGGTATCGTATCAATTCGCCTATGGCTTATCCCAATTTCAGCTTACGCTCAAACAGAATCTTCCTAGACTGGCTAAGTTTGGCCTTAAATCCACCTTCAAGATGGATAAGTAAGTTTTTGGGTTCATACTGTTCCACAGAACGTACAGCGTTAATGCCTATGATATAAGATCGATGGGTGCGAATGAATAAGGCCGGATCGAGAGCTTTTTCCAGGTAGTCCATACTCAGTCGTGCGAGATGCTTATCTGAAGCAGTTTGAATAGAAACATACTGATCTGCCGCCTCAATCATCACTATCGTTGAAACATCTATGAAATGGGTTTTATGATTACTTTTTACCGAAAGCCGATGTATATAGCTCGCCTCACTGTGATTTAGAAGACTATTTAAGAGGTCTAAATACAGACTTTTATTAAGTACATCTGCAAGTACCTGTTTCTCTGCCTTGTAGATAGCGTCAAATAATCTTTCTTCAGTGAATGGCTTTAGCAGGTAGTCAACAGCATGTACCTCGAAAGCCTGAATGGCGTATTCATTAAAAGCGGTAACAAAGATGATGTAAGGAACATTTTTAAGCCTTTTAAGTACTTCAATTCCGTTGAACTCAGGCATTTCAATATCTAGTATAACAAGGTCCGGCTGAAGCTTGGGGATCATAGTAATAGCTTCTTTACCGTCTTTAGCCTCTCCTAAAAGTTCAACCCGATCTAACTTTGATAGGTGATGCTTTAATAGTTCGCGAGCATCGTCTTCGTCATCAACGATCAGTATCTTCATTTTTACGATATTGGAATGCTTACTACTGCCCTGGTACCTTTTGGTTCCCCTGTAATTCTGAATGTACTCAAATTATCATAGATTGATGTTAGCCTCTTTTTTAAATTCGACAAGCCTATGCCTTCATTGAATTCATGCACAGAGGGACCATCGTTATAAACAGAAAGTTGTAACTGATCATCTGTGCGCTCAGCATTGATCTCAATATTTTCCGCTTTGCTCTGCCTGGAAATTCCATGTTTTATGGCATTTTCAACCAGAGGTTGGAGAAAGAAGTTGGGTACCTCAGCTTGTAGCAGATCATCAGGAATATTGTAGCTAACTTGTAGATGTTTGAATCGATGTTTTTCAATATTCAAGTACATCTTAGTGTATTGCAACTCTTTTTCTAATGTTGTGATTTGCAGGTCCTTATGATTCAAGGAAGTTCTTAATAATTCGCTAAGCTCGGTGGTCATGGTCGCCGCAACCTCAGGTTTTTTCTGATGGATGGAACTTACAATTCCGTTCAATGTATTAAACAAAAAATGTGGCTGTAGCTGCATTTTTAAAAAATTAAGCTTACTGGTAAGCAGCTCCTTTTCTAACATGGCATTTTTGACTTCCTGTTCCTTGCTGGCGCTTAAGTACAGGTTAGCATGCACTACGCCTACAATAGCAACATATATAAAGAAATGCCAATGAAACAGATTTAAGAAAAGTACCGATCCTATGCCGATGAAACTCTGCCAATCTACTGAAGCGTATTGATTTAGGTTCCAGATCACAGAATATATGCACAAATAGAGCAAAACCACTAGCACTGAGACGGGTAAGTGCAGAATCAGCCTGCTGAAAAAGTTTTGACGATTGATCCTAAAGCGATGTGCAAACCAGTAGACAAAAGGCGTAATACATCCCCAAAGCAACCAAACCAGAAATTGGACCTCAAAAATAGCTAACCATGAAGTCCCATGATTCGATTGTATGGCTTTAAGATAAAGCTGAGTGGCAGTGAACAGAGACACGGCTGACCACACCATAAGGTTGTACAGCAAATTTTTCTTGGACAATCCCGGCATTATCTGGTAAACCTATACTTTATATGCTTTCTCATAATGGAGTGATGATCAAAATCATCAGATTGGGAATAAGCTAAAATTAGCCAAAAATCCTGATTGAGTTTATGCTTATAATCATTGGGGTCCTTGGAATCCATGGGAACTGAAAACTTAATTCTAGTAGATCCGGAGCTTTCGGATCCTTCAATTACTTCAATATTATTGCTTCCACGAAGCTCTATATCTTCCTTTGGGTTGCCGGCGCTTACCACAAACATATCGAGTCCTTCGACTTTACTTTTTTTCACTCTTAGCAAATACAAATCACTGTTTACTATTGAGTTGTGGTCGTTGAAGCCAACGCCAACCCATCCTAAAGTAGGTGCATTAAGTTCTATCTCGACAGTCGTACCTTTCAGCTCATAGCTGAATTGCATATCTTTAATAGTTACTTTTTTTTGGCCGTGGAGTGCTACCGGTAATAGTAAGATCATGGCCAAGAAAAGTTGTTTCATTTCGGGCTTAAGTTGAAAGAGTGTTATGATAATATTTCTTCAGAAGTGTCAATCGATCAATTTTTTTGACCTGTATGAGTATAAAGGTCAAAAATGGCAGAACAACTAGTACAGATTGATTCATAATACATAAACAAGTTAGTTTTTAAAGTGGCCACAGTACCTAGTAAATCATCCCAGTTAGATGGAAAATTTATCAGTCCATGGATGAAGCCAAGTGGTAGAATCGATCCTGTTCTAAGTAGAATCACTCCGAACGCAATTCCAAAAAAAGCAGCATATATCACCTGTGAAAAAACCAGTGGAAGTAGGAATCCGGTCTGAGGAGGTTGAGAAAATGCAAGACGCCAAAGAGGAGTAAAGAATATACCAAGGGAACTACTAACGACTGTTTAGAAGGCGCCTCTTCATTTAATTTAGGCAATACAAACCCTCTAAAAATCAACTCTTCAGAGAAGCCCACGGTGATCATTGAAAATAGTAAGATCAAAACATTTACGGTTTGAATGTTAGTGAAATTGAAGTCTCTAAGCGCATATTCGATAGGTCCTAGTAATAAGAAGTAGAGTGAGATAATAACCAAGAATGCATGTCTATGCCTGAAATTTAGTAGTCTGAATATTTTTGTGTAACCATACGTTTTGATCAATAGATAGCCATAGATCATGATAAAGATGTTCTTCCATGCATCTCCCAGCCGATCTTGCTGAAATTCCGTTAAGCTGAAAGGTTCAAATAGTTTATCTAAAGGAAGAACAAGCATTACCAGAAATCCGAAGACTACCAGTAAGCTTGTTTTAAGATTTGAATTGGATAGTACCATGGAGGCGAAGCAACCTTTGACTTTTAAGTCAGAGATGTTATGCTTTTACGATATCCACAAGAATCCCAACGATCACCCAATTTTCTTCCTGCTTGGCCATTGATAAATGATACATGAAATCATATTCTGCGCTAACCGCATTAACTACGACATATGCTGAGCTTCCTCGTATAACGTCGGCTGACTTATGGCTGATCTTTCTAGGTTCACCACCTAGTTTTTTATCGGCTACCATTTGGATGAAGTCTGTTCCCTTGAATGGAATCAATTTACCATCAAGATTTGTGTATTGCAGCATATCAGGATGCATGATCGCTTTAAGTTCTTCTGCTTGATTCTTATCAACAAGTTGGATGAATTTCTCGGCGACTTTCTTGGCTCCATTTAAGTCATCTGAGGCGTGTCCAGGCGCAGCAAAGAAGCAAGTGATTATGGCAGTAGTAATAATTGAGTTTTTAAAATTCATGATTCTGTAATTTGGTTTACTTCCACTTACGAGTATCTACAGTAGCCTTTTTAGGAATGTCGTGAAAGTGGACTTTTATGTTGTTAATTA
>CALBPF010000153.1 GCA_937899105.1 uncultured Flammeovirgaceae bacterium
TGCAGTCCGAGCGGATGCTCTTGTTGATGTTTGGATCGTAGGACGCTTTGCTTAACCTACGACCATATAGGGAAGTTTCGGTATTAATACGTGAACGACCAGCCGGATCTGTTTCATTATTTGATTTAGCCTACGTTGAATTATTCTACGATTTCAAGATTAAACCCAAAATTGTCAATGGCCGCCATTAGAAACTCCGTCCATTGACAATTTTGGGTTTAATTACTCATGCACCATGTAAACTCCAGCTAAATTTTTAATTCTCCTTTCAGGACAATTTGAGCTTTACTTTTTATAGTCATACTCGTCTTACTCAATAGTTCAACTTCCATAAATCCAGTTCTTTCTGAACATTGGAAAGAATTCATTTTTGTCTTATTCAATTTCTTCCCCCAATATTTTGCTAAAAAGGTATGTGTTCCTCCTGTTACCGGGTCTTCATTAGTTCCACTCCAAGGCCAAAAATACCTGGACTCAAAGTCAAATTCCACCTTTGTTGAGAGTGCGGTTACAAGTACTCCGTTAATTTCTTTATGTGACTTTTTTAGCTTGTCAAAATCGGGTCTTAGACCCTTCAATAATTCCGCACTCTGAATTTCAAGCAACAATATTTTGGTTTCAGCATTGTAGACGCTGTTATTTACTTCTTCAATTCCAAGGGCTTTAAGCAATTCAAATGGGGCTTCTTGAGGAACTGTCTCATAAATTGGGAATTCCATTTTTATGAATTCCTCATGGCATTCAACTGGTAATCTCAAATTTTGAATGTTGACAAAACTGATCGAATTTTGCCTATTTTTTTCGAAAAGAACTTTTGAAGAAGCAAGTGTAGCGTGCCCACACAATGGTATTTCCATTACAGGAGAAAAAAACCGAATGGGATACTCATTATTCTCATTGACTCCTGCAACAAAGGCTGTTTCTGACAACCCTAGTTCTTTTGCGATCGAAAGCATTTCCGAATCAGACAGTTCTTCATTTAATATGCATACCCCAGCAGGATTTCCTTTGAAAGGTTGATCAGTAAATGAATCGACAATATATGTTTCTATGCTTTTCATTTTTATTGCTTGGCTCTAATCGGTGCTAATTCTTAATTAATCCAATTATATTCCATGTAGTCAGCAGTTTGCTTTGCTATTTCTTCCCCTAGAAGTCTTTGCACCAAATGGAAGGATAGATCAATTCCAGCAGAAATACCACCTGAAGTATAAGTTTTTCCGGCATTCACATATCGTTTTTCGGGCTGTGGTTGACCGGTAGGTACGAGCTTTTTGAGATCCTCATAAACCAAGTGGTGTGTACAATAAGGTTGATGATCCAATATCCCTAGCTTCCCTAATAAACGGCTTCCGGAACAAATACTAAGCGTGAATTCAGTTTTTTGGTGAACCTTATCAACCCAGTTTAAAACAGTTGTATTTTCGATAACCTTCCGGGTACCTGTACCTCCAGCGATTATGAGGATATCGATATGAGGAGCATTATTGAAACCATATTTTGGATTTACGGATAATCCGTTCACTGCACTTATAGGTTCCAAATTCTCACCTACGGTGAATACATCAAAAGGCTCGAAATTATTCAGTTCTGAGGTTACGGAGAATACTTCGAAAGGTCCTGCAAAATCTAGTACTTCTGCGTCATCAAAAATTAGGATCCCGATGTTTCTTTTCTTATTCATTGGTCGTAGTTTATGTTCATTATAGTGGTTAATAGTTGCTGGTTCAACGCTTTCGTTGTTCCTTTAAAGTTCTTCCAAAACAGAGCTTCCCTTAGATTTATCGCCAGAGGTCCATACCCACTTTTCATGTAACCGAATTTTACCATTTCCCATCCGTTCGGGAGATGAAAAACAGACGCCAGTCATCAATTGACCTTGTGTATTGACCTGATGATAGCGCATATCGATGTTGCCTTCCTCATCTACTAACCCAATAAGATGCCCCATTACTATTCTACTACCTTGATACTGACAGGTAACAACGTTTCCTTCCTGTTGGTACTCAAAAACAAGGTCTTCGGATACCTCTCCATTGGGTGTATTCGTGACTAGTCCAAATCTTTTATTATGGTAATTCATAAAGGGTATTCATTCGTTGAATGCTTTGACACGACTTGTTTTCAGGCGTTCCCAACCTTGTCTAACAATACTTTAGTAGACATCACACCTACTTTTAGCAGTTTGTGATCTGTCACAATCATCACTTTTTCCAGCTTTGTAATTCAATTAGATTTCCTTCAGGATCCCTGGTATAAACAAAGGTGATTTCACCTACACCGTCTACTATTTTTTTTGAGACTTCTCCTGCGGTTCTGCCTCCATTTTTGATTAGAATCTTAAGAACCGCTTCCACATTATTTACCTCAAAGGCAATATGTCCGTATCCTCTACTATCCGGGGTATTCTCACCTTGATTATTGATAGGCTGATACTGATAAATCTCTAGTGTTGGACCATTTTCATCGTAACCCGGAAGTAATAAATGAGCACCTTGTAAGTTTGCGTTTTTTAGGCCCGTACCTCGATCTAACCAAGTGCCAGATTGCTTGCGAATGGGAGGAACGAGCTTACAATTGAAGGTTTTAATATAAAAATCCGCAAGGCTCTTCCAATTTGTACTGACAATATTCGTATGTGCAAATCTCATAAGCTGCTTTACATTCTATCTAAATCAGAAATAGTCTGATAATTATTCATATTTCCCGTATTAAGGGTTGAAGCAGGTTCAAAAAGCATCACGTAGGCTTCTTCTGGTGCGTAAGGCTTATGCTCTAT
>CALBPF010000154.1 GCA_937899105.1 uncultured Flammeovirgaceae bacterium
GAGCAGTTCTTTTTTGTAAATAACAGGTTCATTAAGAATAACTACCTTAACCATGCCGTGGTTAACGCCTATGAAGGCTTAATACCCGATGGAAACTTTCCTTTTTATGTGCTTTTCATCGACATTGACCCAAAGCATGTAGATGTGAATGTTCATCCTACAAAAACGGAGATTAAGTTTGACGATGAGCGAACATTATATTCTGTAGTAAGAGCTGCTGTAAGACAGGCTCTTGCAAGTCATAACTTCACACCTGCCCTTGACTTTGATGCAGATATTAACATTACCCAAAAAATCAGTGCTTCCCGTGAGACCATTAAGGATAAGAACTATAGTCAGTTCAGAGGTACTTCTCTACAAAAGTCAAATACCGAACACTGGGAAAAGCTTTTTGATGAAAACGAGGGGAAACTCAATCTGGAAAGTCTGAAAGATGAGCAAAAGAAAGACCTGACACTTACTTTTGACAGTAAGCTAAATGAAAAAACAGAAACTGTCTTTCCTAAGCAAGCCCAATCTGTTTTTCAATTACACAACCACTATATCATTTCACAGGTAAGATCCGGGATGATGATGGTGGATCAAAGAGCGGCTCATGAGCGAGTACTTTTTGAACGTTATCTCTCAAATCTGGACACGCATAGTGGGGCTTCACAACAATCGTTGTTTCCGCAGACCATTACATTAAACCAACAAGATGCCTCGCTCGTTATGGATATGGAGAAGGAAATTAAGGCATTGGGATTTATGATAGAGCCGTTTGGCAAATGCGATTTTTTGGTAAAAGGGATGCCAACAGATTTGGCGCAAATGAATGAACAACATGTATTTGAAGGATTACTGGAGCAGTTCAAAAAGAATAAATCAGAACTTTCGATACCGGTGCGGGAAAACCTTGCAAGGTCGCTGGCTAAAAGAACAAGTTTGACCAAATCTGAACAACTGATGGATGAAGAAATGCGTATGTTAATCGATCAGCTGTTTGGTTGTGAAAATCCTAACTATACCCCAGATGGCCGAAAGACCTTTCAGATTATAGATTTGAACACGATTGAAAATTATTTCAACTAAATTATGTTAAGACTTACTCCAGTAGTTAAAAATCTGCTGATCATAAATATTGTCGTTTATCTTTTGCAAAGCCTCCTGCAAGGGGTGAACGTTACAGGTATACTTTCACTATGGAAATTTGGTTCGGAGAACTTTGCACCTTATCAATTTGTGACCTACATGTTTGCTCATGGCGGGTTTACGCATATTCTTTTTAATATGTTTGGACTCATATTTCTGGGACCACTACTAGAGCAATTTTGGGGGCCAAAAAAGTTTCTGATTTTTTATATGGTAACAGGGATCGGGGCTTGCTTTTTATACTACGGCATTTAATATGTACAGGTGTCAAAATTAAGAAACCAGGTAGAGGTCTATCTGTCTGATCCAAACCCCGAATCGTTTAATAGGTTAATTGCTAATAATGATGATGGGATAAAACCCGAGATATATGACTTTATTGATAGATATGCAGAGGAGCCTGATAACCAAAGATTACGCGGCTTAAGCATAGATTATGCAGGTCAACTTTTAGATATAAAGTGGAACTATGGTTCGATGCTAGGAGCTTCCGGAGCAATTTATGGAATCCTTATGGCCTTTGGACTGTTATTCCCAAATACGGAATTGATGTTACTAATACCGCCCATTCCTATAAAGGCAAAGTACCTGGTATTGATTTTAGGAGGGATAGCGTTGTATTCAGGACTAAATGCCGGAGCTGAAGATAACACAGCTCATTTTGCGCACTTAGGCGGGATGGTATTTGCCTTTATAATGATTCAGATTTGGAAGAAGGATAGGAATCAGTTTTATTAATTGATTATGTACGGTAGTATAAAAGACGATTTTAAGAACGCATTCAATAGGCCAAATAGCGCCCATACGCAGTTAATTATAATTAACGTAGTTGTATTTCTATTTTTAGGCTTATTAAATGTCTTTTCCATGCTCTTTGGGTTCGAAGGCATTTTTGGTATTGTATACAGTCAGTTTAGCATACCGCCGGTTTTTTCAGAGTTTCTAACCAGGCCTTGGACTATCATCACCTATGCTTTCGCACATGATTTGGGGAGTATATTTCATATACTGTTCAATATGCTTGTGTTTTATTGGTTTGCTAAATTGATTATTGAATACCTGGGAAGTGATAGGGTTATTATTCTGTATGTTTTAGGGGCGCTTGCCGGGAGTTTAGCCTATTTATTGGTTTATAACCTGATTCCATTTTATATGGAGCGCACAGGGTTTTCAGGAATGGTGGGAGCGTCTGCCGCTGTTTATGCGGTTGTGGTGGCGGCAGCCACATTGTTGCCTAACTACACTTTTCACCTACTTTTCATCGGGCCGGTAAGAATAAAATATATTGCAGCCTTCTATATTGTGTTATCATTTTTAGGTTCGGTAGGTGGAAATGCAGGGGGTAATGTGGCACATCTGGGAGGAGCCTTGATCGGCTATTTACACATTACTAATCTTCAAAAAGGAAGCGACTGGGGGAAATGGATAATTAGTTTAATGAACTTCGTCAAAAGCTTTTTTGTGAAATCACCAAATATTAAGGTGAGTTATAAGCGTGATAAAACCAGAAAAACTTCCAGGCGGGCATCAACACCCCGCACCGGTGGAAGTTCAACGGGCACGACGTCACAAGATGAAATTGATACTATCCTTGACAAGATTTCCGAAAGAGGATATGAAAGCTTATCTAAAGAAGAAAAGCAGAAGCTTTTTAACGCGAGTAAAAAGTAATTTATTTCCATTTCCAGCTACTTTCAGTTTTACTATCTTCAACAGGGACATCGCTAAGCGGATCGTCAAAAAAGGTAGCTCTCTTCTCTTTAAACTCTCGCTTACTATCTTCTGAAAGCAAGGTAGCTAGTTCATCAACGCTTATGCCTGCATCTTTAGCGGCTTTGTTAAGCCCCTCTTGTTCATATCGGCTTAGACCGGTTTGCCTTGTTTTGTTCACAAGTTGTTTTAGCTTGGCTTTTCGCATAGCGAAAAGCATCGACTCCTTTAAATGCGAATACGGCAGTTTTTCAACCATCATTTTGCAGAGATCATACTCACTTTGGCAGAATTTACCATCTGAGAGACCGACATTTATCATATCAAGAAGGTGCTTTTCGCGTTCAGCTTCATCTTGAGGTATATCCAGGACTATCTCATAAGCATTATTTAACCAAGATTCAAGTTCATCCAGCGATATGCCCGACTCTTGAGTTTTCTTAGTGATTATGTCCAGCTCTGAATCCAGTATCTTTCCATCCGCGCAGGCCAGTACGATCAGGTTTTTGATATGTGATTGGCTTTTATCCATGACTTTCGTTTTGGTTGGAAAGTCAGTTTGCCAAAGTAGTGCCAGCAGCTAAATGTCGCTTAGAAGGCTAAAAAGGAAGGTTTTATCTTTTTTATAATCCTATTATGGGACGTAATGTTTAATATGAAATAATTTCTCAATTTTTGTTAGCTAGCTGCCCGCATGCGGCATCAATGTCCTTACCCCGGCTGCGTCTTACATTTACAACAATATCATTTTCTTCCAGGAGCCTTACGTACATGCCTAACGCCTCATCGGAAGCTTGTTGGTATTCACCCTCATCTATAGGGTTATATTCTATAATGTTCACCTTCGCAGGTATAATTTTGCAGAATTCAACTAATGCTTTTGCGTCTTCCTCCTCATCATTGATACCCTGCCATATCACATATTCATAGGTCACCTTTTTCCTGGTTTTATGATACCAGTATTGTAGTGAATCGGCCAAATCTTCTAAAGAGCTTTTTAGATTAATAGGCATTACTTTAGAGCGGGTATCGTTGACAGCGCTATGAAGCGAGATAGCCAAGTTAAACTTGACGCTGTCATCGGCCATTTTCTTTATCAATTTAGGGATGCCCACAGTGGATAAGGTGATGCGTTTTGGTGATATACCCAGTCCCTTTGGATTGGTAATTTTATCGATGGAGTCTATTACATTATGGTAATTTAGCAGGGGTTCGCCCATACCCATGAACACAATATTTGTTAGCGGCCGGTTGAAGAAGCTTTCACTCTGCTCTTTAATGGCCACAACCTGATCGTATATTTCATCGGGATTTAGGTTACGCATTCTCTTGAGCCTTGCTGTGGCGCAAAAATGGCAATCCAGGCTACAACCTACCTGAGAAGATATGCAGGCGGTGATTCGCTTATCCGTAGGTATAAGCACAGACTCTACAGTAGCCCCGTCAAAGAGCTTCACAGCATTTTTAATGGTACCATCCTCACTCCGTTGCATTTCATCAACGGCGATATGATTAATCACAAATTCAGCCTTCAATTTCTCACGTGTTTCCAGAGAGATGTTGGTCATTTGGTCGAAATCCTTGGCCGACTTTTTCCACAGCCACTCGTACACCTGTTTGGCTCTAAAGCCCTTATCGCCAATAGCAAGGAAGTATTCTGTAAGTTGCTCTAGGCTCAGTTGACGGATGTCTCTTTTGGCTATTATTTCTGTCATTTGGCAAACTTACAAAGGTTCAGGGTGATGCTATCGGTTCAAAGCGATAGCATCACTATTAAATTTGACTAATAAAAATTATTATTGTCTCAGAATTAATGGCATATGGAATATCCAGTTGTGTTGAAAACGGATGATGAGAGAATAGAATGCGGCGAGGCCTGTGATAAGATCGAGTCCTTTTTGTCTGGGCAAGGTGAGAAGTTGACCGCTGAGGCTTTCATTAAATTCATGAAGAGTATCACCTACAGTTCAAATGAAATAGAGTGCGCCACGCTTCAGGAGGTGTATAAAGAGCTTGCACGTATAGGATTCTGTCTCAATATTAACATGGAAGGAGAAAACCGCTACGAGATATCCAGGCGGATGATGTCGAGCATGTGGATTATCATGCACGTTAAGCTTATGACGGAGTACATTCGTTCCAGAGGCGAAAGTGATCTACTTGATTATGTGGCCTCCTGGCTTAAGATTATTAGCGAAGGCCAGGCTATTAGTTTTAGCGATGTGGAAAAATATATTTAGCTACAATTTTTCGAGGATCTCCGTCGCTTTTTGGTAGTAATACCCTTCATTGAATTCTTTTAAGTAATTATTTCAGCTTCTTAGATGTGCTATCATGAAGAAGTTTTGCGGTTATCCTATTATTTCGATATTAAGCAACTAAGAAATTTGTTTAAGCAACACCTTGGGAATGGGTACGACATGCTTTTCCGTATAATCCACACAGACTATCCCGGTTTTACCAACGGCCACTTCTGATCCTGACCGGACATTAATGAGTTGGTAGAGCATATCGAAACCATATTTATTAAAATCTTGAACTGCAACCCTTATTTCCAGCTCATCGCCATGAAAGCTTTGTGTCTTATATTGGATAGCCACATCGGCCACGATAAGGCCTACATTTTCATCAATATCAACTTCGCTTTTGAAGCCCAAATGTTTGAGGAATTGGAGTCGAACCTCGTGCATAATACTGAGAATACTGTCATTTCCTACATGGCCGCCATAGTTAACATCTGTCACCCTGATGGTGATCTTGGTTTTGAAAATAAAGTCTACAGGAAAGCTGATTTTAATTCTGGCCATAGGAAAGCAGAGTTGTGAATATTTGATTTCGAGGATTAAATCTTGTAAATTATTTTGAAATTCGTTACCACGACTTTAAATCTACAATCATGCGAAGTAATTTCATTGTTCTCGTTGTATTATCAGTCTTGTTTGTTGGCTGTGCTACTGAGAAGCAAGAAAAACCTGTTTCTAAAGATGCCCTTCTTGGTACGTGGAGACTAATTAAATATATAGATCATGCCAATGGTGGTTCCGAATGGATAAGCTATTCTGACGACTTTATATATGAGAAGCATGTGACGCCTACTGATTTCACTTGGATTAAATATCAAAAATCAGAGGACGATCTTGCCGGTATTGGCGGAGGCACCTATTCCTTTGAAAATAATACCTACACCGAGGACATAAAGTTCTTTTTACCTACTGGTTCTTCAGAGTTAGGCCAGTCTATCCCCTTTGATGTGGAAATAGACGACAAAGGACTCTGGCATCATAACGGTTATGCTAAGCAATTTGAATTTGACATAGATGCTGGTGAAATGGCAGCAGTGGATTCGGTAAAGATTGAGGAAATATGGGAAAAAGTGAGTACCGATGTTGGTGATAATGCACTTATGGGAACGTGTAATTTAGAATCTTACAGAGCTTCAGATACGGACTCATTGCGAAGCGAATATCCTGCATTTGTTGGCAATATAAAGTTATTCTCACCTTCACATTTTGTTTGGGTCAAGTACAACACTGAAGGGGATGAAGTTATGGCTGCTGCCAGTGGCACTTATACCAACAAATCCGGAGTGTATGTGGAGAACATTCAAACTTGCTATCCAAAAGGCGAAGGCATAGTGGGTACTAGCCCTGAATTAGATGCAAAACTAGAGCCAAATAATTGGAAACATACCGGGCAGGTTTATCAATTAGATTCGGCGGGTTCTGAACCTAATACGCTCCTAATTGACGAAATATGGACCAAGAAGCTATAATAATTATTCAGGACGTCTTCTTAAAGTTGTACTTTGGTTGATCCAGCAACCCACTGTTATTGATTGTCCTTCCTTTAGATCCAGTTCAAACATTTCACTAATTGATGGGAACTGCGCTTCCGCAGATTTCATTCCTCTTGTATTACCTGCTTTTTGGTACATGTCATAGGCAATAAGATATATTGCTCTGTCATCAACCTTACTTTTCAATTGTTTACAGTCATCAAAACTACTCATGTAGAGATTGCCGATTAAAGTGTACGCTTTAGACATGGACGGATCCGCACTTAAAGCCTCGCGCGCATACTTTCTGGAATTTGATTTTTGCCCTTTTTTACTAAACTGGGAGGCCATTTCATAATATACATCGGCTTTTTTCGAATTGTCCGGCGCCAGATCTACCGCTTGATTAAAATAGTCTATGGCGGCCTCAAAATCTCCGTTGGCAGCGCTTCGTATTCCAATGACTTTAGCAATACCAAAATCCGGTTCATCAACCATAACAATTTTGGCAGCATCAAGGAATATTAGAGTCTCACTACAATTACCCGCTAGTGACAACCCCATTATTTTTTTAGCAAGCCCTGTATCGTCAGGCTTTTCTTTTAACTTTGGACCAAGTTTATTTTCTATAAAATCACAGTCTACAGTCACCAAACCCGTAAGTAGCATAACTACCTTATCTTTTTGCTTATAGTATTTGGCCTTGTCCTGGCCGGCATTTAGTTTCTGATCAATAATATCTGAGACAATATCATACTCATCTAGCACTTGCTCATCGGATAAGGACTTCGTGGCCGCGTTGTACCTGCGAACTACATCCATATAAGCCACAAGTAAATTAGTATTTAGCTTTACACCGCTTTTTTCAACCGTAGTTTTAAACAAGTCGTACAACTCTTGATATTTTGATTTATCCTTTTGTAAAACTTATATGCCGCAAATGCCTTTCGGTTCAGTACGTTTATTTCATCGTTAAAATACTTGATACGGTCATCATAGAGTTGAAGGGCTGTTTGTTGGTATTCGGATTTTTTTGCTTCATCTGTTTCGGCTTTTTCCAAGGCTTCATAGATTTTAATACCATTGATGTAGATAGAAGGATTTAGATCGGGGGCGTTATCCAATAACCACTGCAGGGGTTCAGTGGCTTCTAAATACTTCTTACCTTTTAGTGCGTCAGTATAGAGCGCCACTTTTTCCTTAGCTGTAGCTTCATCTTCAGGCCATTTAAAAGTATTTTGTGATAAGGTAGTGCTTACACTTAATAGTATCAAAATGAACGCACTAAAGATTATTCTCATGACTCCGTTATTTACAATTTCGACTAAACAATAAAGGTAAAAAAAATAAGGTAAAAGGTAAATGAATTAAGTTAAGCAATGACAATGTGACCTGATATTGTTTCTAATCAACTAAATGATATGTCAAAATTTCCGAATATGACAATTTTATCTCTATGGATTATAATTTGATCAAATACACGCGGAGGAATTAAGACATGAACTTTGACAAATACACAATTAAATCACAGCAAACGCTCCAGAAAGCAGCGGACATAGCTGGTTCATTGGGGCGGCAGGCGATAGAGCCTGGACACTTACTAAATGCGCTACTGATGATCGATGAGAATGTCATATCTTATTTAGTAAAAAAACTGGGCTTAAACAAGACATTGCTTTCATCTAAATTGGAAGAAATATTAAATCAATATCCTAAAGTCAGTGGTCAGCAGCCCTATCTTTCCAATGCCGCCGCCGCCGCGCTGCAGTCGGCAGAAAAACAGCTGAAGCAATTCAATGATGAGTTCATAGCTGTCGAGCATATTATTATTGGTCTTTTAGAAGGTAAGGAGATGGTAGCCTCATTAATGAAAGATGTAGGTTTTGAGAAGAAGGCGCTGATCTCGGCTATCAAAGAGCTAAGGGGTGGAGACTCCGTGAAAGATCAAAACGCTGAATCAAAATACCGCTCATTAGAGCGCTATTCAAAAAACCTTAATGAACTGGCTAATGCCGGTAAAATAGATCCGGTGATAGGTCGGGATGATGAGATCCGGCGGGTACTTCAAATACTGTCCAGGCGTACAAAAAACAACCCGGTTTTGTTGGGAGAGCCCGGTGTAGGTAAGACTGCAATTGTCGAAGGTATGGCCCAGAGGATTGTAGATGGCGATGTGCCCGAAAATCTAAAAGAGAAAATTTTGATATCTCTGGATATGGGACTGCTCGTTGCGGGCGCCAAGTATAAAGGCGAGTATGAGGAGCGACTCAAAGCGGTGGGCAAAGAGGTTACGGACTCTGATGGCCATATAATTTTATTCATAGATGAGATTCATACCCTTATTGGCGTCGGTGGAGGTGGTGAAGGCGCCATGGACGCTGCCAATCTGCTAAAACCTGCACTTGCTCGTGGTGAGCTGCATGCCATTGGCGCTACTACGCTTAAGGAGTATCAGAAATATGTGGAAAAAGATAAAGCCCTTGAACGAAGGTTTCAATTGGTAATGATTGATGAACCCAACACGCAAGATGCCATTTCTATTCTTAGGGGTATTAAAGATAAGTATGAGCTCCATCACGGAGTACGTATTAAAGATGATGCGGTTATTTCGGCAGTAGAATTGTCCAACCGATATATTTCTGATCGGTTTTTGCCGGATAAAGCTATAGATCTGATGGACGAAGCCGCTGCCAAGCTCCGCCTTGAAATGGACTCACTTCCCGAAGCGCTGGATGAGTTCAACAGGAGGATCATGCAGTTGGAGATTGAGCGCGAAGCGATTCGCAGAGAAAAAGATAAAGACAAGGAGCGTACTTTAAGCAAGGAAATTGCCGAGCTTTCTGAGAAACGTAATAACCTTAAGGCACAATGGGAGAATGAAAAATCCGTAGTGCAAGGTATACGAAACGAAAAGGAGAATATAGATAAGTTAAAATCAGACGCTGAGCAAGCTGAGAAATCAGGAGATTTTGGACTGGTGGCTGAAATCCGATACGGGAAACTGGTGGAGGCTGAAAGGCGGTTAGAAGAGTTTCAGCAAAAAGTCAAGAATGTTCATGGGGACAATGCCCTATTGAAAGAAGAGGTAGATAATGAAGATATAGCTGAAGTTGTAGCGAAATGGACCGGTATACCCGTATCAAAAATGCTCCAAAGTGATCGTGAAAAGCTGTTGCACTTGGAAAAAGAACTAGGCAAGCGGGTAGCTGGTCAGGAGGAGGCGATAGCTGCCCTATCGGATGCGGTTCGCAGGAGTAGGGCCGGCCTTCAGGATCCCAAAAGACCTATAGGTTCTTTCATTTTTTTAGGTACTACTGGCGTAGGTAAAACTGAGCTTTCAAAAGCGCTCGCTGAATACCTGTTTAATGATGAAAATGCAATGATGCGAATTGATATGTCAGAGTATCAGGAACGTCATGCGGTGAGCCGGCTGGTGGGAGCGCCTCCCGGTTATGTGGGTTATGACGAAGGCGGCCAGCTTACAGAGGCTGTTCGAAGAAAGCCATACTCAGTAGTACTACTTGATGAGATTGAGAAGGCTCATCCTGATGCTTTCAACATTTTATTGCAAGTATTAGATGAAGGACGACTAACAGATAATAAGGGTCGTACAGCTAACTTTAAGAATACCATTATTATTATGACTACCAA
>CALBPF010000155.1 GCA_937899105.1 uncultured Flammeovirgaceae bacterium
ACCAAACAACTCATCTTGCCTATTTAATCATGTCTGTTATATCGAACTCACGTTAGTTTAATTGTCGTTGGCTCCAAACCTATAAACTCCCCGTCGGCTTCGATTCCGAATTTAGAATCAATTGTTAGCACACCCGCTCTTTTATATTGGACCGCTGGATGATCTATTCTTTTACCTCTCTTGATTTGACCCAGATAGCGAATGTAATCACGCAAAGTAACGTCGCCAATGATAACTATTGAAAACTCGTCTGCATAAAAATTTGCATCAGGGGCGATACACATTCCACTACCAAAATACTTACCACTAGCTACGATAAAAGAGTTTATTTTTCCTTCCCAAGTCCAGTTATCCGCCTTCACGGATATGTATTGATTCTTGTAGGTCAAAAATGACTGTATTATAGCTTTGGAAAAAGTAAGACTTGATCCAAGTAGTTTGCCTGACCTGTCTACGCGTTGGACTACGTCTACACCCAGTCCTAAATCTGCTATATTTATGAAATATTCTACTTTACCGCTGGCCAGGGATACCCTTCCTAGGTTTACTCTTTTTGTCTCCCCCTTGTTAATTTTATTAATCAAATCAATCAATTCATTTTTAGATCCAATACTTTTAGCATAGTCATTGGCAGTGCCGAAAGGTAACAGTCCTACAATACAATTTGTATTATCAGACAGCATCACACCATTAGTAACTTCATGTAGAGTGCCATCGCCACCCACTCCCACAACGTGCGTGTATGAATCATTTGCCAGCTCCCTGGCTAAAGCCTTTGCGTGGCCGCTTTCTGATGTCAATACAACATTGTATTCACCCTCAAGCAGTTTGCCAAATCTATCAAACTGTTTGTTGAACCTGTTTACAATAGAACGTCTGCCGTGAACGATAAAACCTGTTTTATTCATTGAGTTAGCGAGTTGTTATGACCAAGAATGGTAGCAAATGTCGTAAATCCACCATAACAGTATTGGATAATTGGCGTTTTAAGTATTAAATTAAAATTGAAAGAAATGAAAGCTATTTGGAATGGACGTATTATTGCCGAAAGTGAAAATACTGTAGTGGTAGAGGGTAATCATTACTTCCCAAAGGAGTCAATTAAGAAAGAATATTTTAAAGAATCCAGTACCCATAGCGTATGCCCATGGAAGGGTACAGCATCTTACTATACTGTAGATGTTGAGGGAAACGTAAACTCTGACGCCGCCTGGTACTATCCGGAGACAAGCGACCTGGCTAAACAAATCAAGGATTATGTAGCCTTTTGGAAAGGTGTGGAAGTAACCGAGTAAGTTACTTTTTACTTCGTCTGGTTCTTCCTAAATATTTAAAAGCATCTACCAGCATGTAGGTGCCTATCCCACCTGTAACACCTCCTGTCACAAGTAAAACCTGACCCAGCTCATCATTATCTCTCCCTAGCATCAGCCCTCCGGCTATGGTGACCGTATAACCCAAGGTAGCCACGAAAATACCTTTTTGAAATTTGTTTTTTGACCTCTCCAGATTCAGGTTGATATTTTCTACATCAGCTCTAATAGAAAGTATCTCTGCTTTCAACGAATCTAAATTTCCCTGTGCAGAAACATTTATGAAAATACCTGAGAGGGGGATTAAAAGGAAAAGAAGCTTTTTCATTCCATCAATACTAACAATAATTAAGAAAAATTGATTGGAAAAAAAATTACAAATTAGTTATTCAACCAGTTTTTGAAATCCGAGGTACGCCCCCTGCTAACAATAAGCCTGTCTTCACAGGGAACAGCCAATAAAACTTCCAACCGGTTATCACTTGCTTTTACTTCCTTAATTGAATCTATACAAATAATATATTGGCGATTTATCCTAAAAAACCTGGCTGGATCAAGAAGTTGATCATCAAGTTCTTCTAATGTATGATCAATAACATACCGCTTCGCCGTGGAAGCAGACATCAAATAACAGATCTTGTCTTCTGCGTAGAAATAGGCGACTTCATTGCTTCTCTTGAATTGAATTCTGGAACCAAACTTTACAACAAATCTTTGCTTATACGATTTTTGCCCTTTGAGTAAAATGGACTTTAAAAGGTCGTTATCAATAGTGAGCTTTGAGTCAGCTGTATTTGCAAGCTCCTTATACTTGTTTAAAGCAGCGTCCAGCTCTTCATACTTAATTGGCTTTAATAAATAGTCGATACTATTGAGCTTAAAAGCTTTAAGGGCATATTCATCATATGCCGTAGTAAAAATCACCGGCTTAGAATAATTAATCTTTCCAAAAATTTCGAAGCTCTTTCCATCTGCTAGCTGTATGTCTAGGAAAACCAAGTCGAGTCGATCCTGATGACTTAGCATAAAGGCTGCCGCCTCCTTCACGGTATCTACTGTATACAATACATTGATACTTGGGTCGTAATCCTTTATCAATCTCTCCAGGCGTTCTACAGCAAGTTGTTCATCTTCTACGATAAGAACATTCATATTTCTGCCTCAATGATTGGAATTTTGACTTTGAAAGCGCCGTTATCGCTAACTTCCACAGTATTTTCGCCACATAAGTAGTTATACCTATCTCTTATATTGTTCAAACCAAGGTTCGTGGACTCTTCTTTTACTTCTTTTAGTTGAAGGCTATTTTCTACTATTATGAACTTACCATTTGAGAACACTTTAATAGAAAGCGGAGTAGCCCTGGAAACCACATTATGTTTGATGGCATTTTCTATTAGCAATTGTAGAGTAGCCGGAGCAATATATGTATCCCGAAGGTGATCCGCTATATCTTTTTTTATTTCCAAATTATCTTGAAAGCGGATCTTAAGCAGGTAGATGTAAGATTCCAAGAATGCCATCTCCTCGCTCAACTTCACAATTTTGTTTTGTTGATTGAAAAGAAGATAGCGATATACATTGCTTAGTTGATCTATAAATTTGGAAGAAGTGTCAGCATCCTTGTAAACCAATGAACTCAACACATTGAAACTATTGAACAGAAAATGTGGATTGACTTGATTTCTTAGCGCTTCAAAGCGCGCCTCTGCATTTTGTTTTTTTAAGGTCTCAGCTTCCAGCTGGGAGTTTTTGTATTGAATTATGAAGAAGTAGATCGCGTTTACACAGTGTAGAAAAAGATTAACTCTAAAGGCAAAACCTAAAGCCAGCTTAAGGGTAAGTGTACTATGGGCCGCTTCACCAAAATAAACACTTAACGACCAGGTAACAATAAGGGCTATAACCGTTACCGAAACGACGCTATAACCAAAAAAAAGAATAAGCGGATGTATTTTACCGAGCTTTAGCTCATTGGCAAGATCAGAAAGAAGACGATTACTTTCCCATACCGCAATTACCATTAACAGCAATACCGAGAAAAAAACAAGGGAGTTGATCTGATAACCAAACAGTCTATCCCCTTCAGTAAAAAGAATATTCAAATACGAATATATTGCCAGAAGCAATATGAAAAGATATCTGTATTTGACTTTAAACATGAGTACTTAAAAAAATACAACACGAACCGAGCAGTTAGGTTCGTGTTGTAAGTTAAAAAATGCTTAAGGTAATATCACCTCATCTATAGTATGGATGACACCGTTTGTCGCCAGAATATCAGTTCCAACAATGGTAGCATCTTCTGTTCCTAAGCTAAGAACATCATCAACATCCGTAATAGTTAAATCACTATTCAACGTCCAGGTACCACCAGCAAGTGGAGTAACTGTAGCATTCATGTTTCCATCGAGTACATTTGGAATGTCTGTTGAGAATATTCTTCCGGATACTACATGATATTGAAGCACAGTGGCAATTACTTCAAGACCACCTGCAGCGGTTACTAACCCATTTAAGTCATCTACACCTGCCAAAGTAAATAACGCTTCAAAAGCAGCATCCGTTGGTGCGAATACGGTGAAGGCTCCGTCTTCATCACTGAGAGCAGTAATAAGGTCAGGCGCATCCATATCATTTTCTACGGCAGTTAGCGCCGCAACTAAAAGTCCAAATTCAGCGCCTTCAGTAGCCTGGGAAGCAGCTACAGCAATTTCTACAACGTTGTCAGAAGCTGGAATTAAGGTTCTGTCAATAACATGAACCACACCATTATCCTGATCAATATCAGTATCAACTACGCCTGTCGTACCATTAATGAATACTCCATCTGTATTAATACTTAAATAAAAATCCCCATTTAACGTAGTGACCGCGCTAC
>CALBPF010000156.1 GCA_937899105.1 uncultured Flammeovirgaceae bacterium
TTCAAAGGACGGGGTTACCTGGGAAGTCTCACTGGAAAATTTGGAGGCTCCTTTCACAAGCAGGAATGGTCATCAACTTGTCACTTTTGATAACAAACTTTGGCTGATAGGAGGTTCCGGTTTCGGTGATTGGCCTACAGACATATGGTCGTCCAATGATGGGGAAACTTGGCAGTTGGCCCAAAAAGCAGCGCCCTACGGAGATCGGATTGGTCATATGGTTATAGTTTTTGAAAATAGGCTTTGGCTTATAGGTGGCCGAGACCAGCAAGCTAATAGGCTAAGTGATATATGGGTTTCTCCAAATGGAGTTGACTGGACACAAGTAACGGCCAGTGCACCTTTTGGAAAACGTTCGTATTTTACATCGCTTGTTTTTGACGATAAGCTGTGGTTGATGGGAGGTAATAGTGATGAAGGCACTCTTAATGATGTTTGGTTTTCTGCTGAAGGCGAAACATGGTCAAGAGCAACCGAACATGCTGAATTTTCAGCCAGAAGTGCATTTGATTCCTTTGTTCTTGATGGCAGGATGTGGATAGTGGCTGGAGGCGAAACAAATGAGATATGGTCATCGATCAATGGCATAACCTGGGTTAAGAATACATCTAATCCAAACTTTACTCCACGTATTGTCCACACCGCGGATGTTTTTAAGGATAAGGTCTTTGTGATAGGGGGTCGAGACCCGGAGCTTATCACCGTACCCGGTGTATGGGTACTGGATTGATCTACAATTTTCAACTTAACTAGAAAAACATGAATGTGCAGATCATAAAGCAAAGATTTGACTTAAGCTTATTTCTAAGTGCCAGTATATTTTCCCGGCTCTGTGTAAGCGCCTGTAGCGATGATGAGACTGCCGATGTCAGCCCTGCCATGGAGGACTTGAAAGATACTACCATAGTAAACCTGGCTCCTAATGATTTTGATCTTGTAGGAGTTAGCGATTCTGCCATACGAGTAGATGCATTTCCAATATTTACCGGAGATTGTGCTACAGCTGACCCAATTGAAGGCATTTGGCTATTAGATGGAACACTACGAGGATGACTAGCAGCTCAATATATAAAGATATTTCCATGAAAAAAGTGCTGATACTAACAAAAAACACCTCCTGAACCAAAAACTAATGAAAGATCAATACACCTTACTGTTCATATTTTTCACTTTGACGTTCCCAGTTAAGGCACAAGAATGGATAGAATCTCCATTACTTCCAGACAATGAACCATTTTCTTTGGATATGGATGGCAATTATGCCATCGTGGGCTCGCCCTTTAATGAGACTGACGCAGGGGGTCAAAATGATATTGACCGTGCCGGAGCAGCCTTTATTTATAGGTTAGGAAGTTCAGGAAACTGGGAGTTCATGCAGAAAATTGTAGCTGCGGACAGGGGGAATCAAGATAAATTTGGGTTTGATGTAGCCATTTCTTCCGAAGGATATGCATTGGTAGGTACAGAATTCGAAAATGCTGCCTATTTTTTTGAATTGAATGGCAATACCTGGTCAGAGGTACAAAAAATAGAAGGTGAGCAACTACAGAGGTTTGGAGTTTCCGTAGCCATGCACGAGGATAAGGCGCTAATAGGCGCTCCGGGAGATGATGACTTTGTAGGCGCTGCATACTCATACCAACGTGATGGGAATTCCGGCCAATGGGTAGAAGATAGGGAAATGAAACCTCCATCATCAGAACAGCAGGGTTTTGGGCAAGCGTTGGACATTTCCCAAACCTATATAATCATTGGCGCTCCTTTCTTAGATGGTTCGGAAAGTGGACCGAATTTAGGAGCTGCGTACATTTTTACAGCAAATGGTACTTTTGGGCAAACCCTTAATTTTCCCCTGTTACAGCCAGGCGATAGGTTTGGAGCACAGGTAGCCATATCGGAAGGCACAGCCATAGTGGGTATACCGGAACACCCTCTTGATGATAGTGGTGCTGATGACCAAGACGCGTTAAATGACGGCTTATTACACCCCGGTATCATTGGTATTTTCTCTGGAGCTTCATGGAACTTGCAAAAAATTGTTTCCCCGGACAGAAGCGCGAATGATCAGTTTGGTGTGTGGGTGGATATTCAGGGGGACGTGGCCATAGTAGGGGCAGATCAGGAAGGGCTAAATGCAAATGGAGAAGATTTTCAGGCGTTTGCGGGGCTGGCTTATATTCTGGAAAGGGGAGGAAACGGCTGGAGTGTTGTCGATAAAATTGAGGCTTCTGATCGGGATTCCTTCGATAACTTTGGATCCAGGGTAGCCATAGGCAGTTTGGGAGCATCAGTTATAGCTGATGATAAGACCTATTTTTACAGGCGATGTACCGAAGCACAAGTTTCCAGTATTATGGCTAGTAGCACGAATATATGCCAGGGGGAAAGTGTATTACTTACAGCCATGGGTTTAGCCGATGGTCAAGGGCAGTGGTATCAAAGCAGCTGTGGGGGGTCTTTATTAGGTGCAGGGAATACGTTGGAGGTTACGCCAGATGCCACTACAACCTATTTTGTGAGTGCGGGTAACTGTGGCGCGCAAGTTTCATGTGTTGATGTTACCATTACGGTAAACCCACTGCCCGAAATAAGTGCTTCCACCACGCAAGAAATGAGCGGGAATGATGGAAAAATAGACCTTACTGTGACAGGTGGTATTCCGCCCTACACGTACGACTGGGATACTGACGGGAACAATGATTTTGATGACCCGGAAGACTTAGAAGAGCTTTCATCTGGGACCTATACAGTAACCGTAAGGGATAATGTAGGGTGTACGGCTAGTTTGAGTATAGACTTAGGCCAAGAAATGGTGACCGGTCTTACCGTAGACAACAAGACTTTCCTAAAGGTATATCCAAACCCTCATACTGAGGGGGCGCTGTACATAGAATTAGTCAGAGAACTGCCTACTAATCTCACAATCAAAGACTTACATGGTAGGGCTTTGCAAAGGTATGCACTACAGGGCTCCGAGCAACTGAACTTGAATACCTTACCCAAAGGCGCTTACTTACTTGAGTTTCTTTTTGAGAATAAGCGACTTGTAAAAAGGTGGGTAAAACTATAAGAACTCCGGCCAGGTTAAGCTGTTTATTCAAAGCTAAATTGTTCTTTAGCCTGTCATTATCTTATTTGTAATCTCTTCTGGAGGATGATTGTAGGGCAATACCCAGGACTACCAGGCAAACTGATGTGTATAATGGTATGTAGAACATATTTTCAGGTTGAGCTATAAGTCCGATAACTAAAGTACCGAGAGAAATGAGTCCGCCAAAAAAACCAAAAGCCTTTTTATTGTAGAACCATGAGTAAGGAAAAAAATGAGCTCCGGTTATTACAGCATACGCCAGTATAAAATAATTGGGGAACTTTATCAAGCAGAGAATTAAGAATGGAAAATAAAATAGCTGGGCTATATTTAGAATAAGACCTAAAGGCTGCAACGCGTTATCCTGAATTTTCCATTGCGCCTTATACACTTTGGAAAAAATAAAGGCTAATGGAAGCATGAGCCCACTGGCCATCAAGGTGAATACACTTTTAGTGTAGGCGGCGTAAGACAGTGTCCATATGAAAGTGATTATTACCCAGATAATGCTGGCTGAGGTAATGAAATCAATGCCATTTTTGGCCTTTATGGAGAGTTCCATTCGTGCGTCGTCAAGATCTTGTTGCTTCATACTTTTTAAATAAGTGACGATTAAACTTACGAAGCTCTGGGTGTCGAATAGAATCAGAATGATGAAGGGAGGGTATACAGGATGAGTGCAGGACAGTAAGTACTTCTATAGCTTCTGATCAACCCGTTTGATGGTATTCCAATTTCGTGTGGTGATATGCTTTCCGTAAAATTTTTCCAACATATCCATGGCTTTCGTAGTCTTTGACACCGCCAGGTCAAGAACGCTCATGATGGTATGCTCAGAGACTTGCAGGATTTGGTAGGCACCGTCATCGCTTTTCCAGGGAAGAGTAAGGTCGGTTTGTAGGTGGCCTTTACCAAAAGAAATATAAAGGCGAATATCTTTTGTTACCTTGATATCTTTGAAAGGATCAGTCGTTATCAATTTCTTTAGAAACTCTGCTTTCCGGACTATAGTAGGCACAGGAAAACCATAGCTTTCTTCAAGGTGACTGGCAATAGTCGCTTCAATCTTTTCTATATCTTCTGAATTGGCGCTGAAAATAACGTTTCCGGAGTTCAGAATGGTAACCACATGGTCATAGCCCAAAGCGGATAACTTGCTTCTCAGCTCGGCCATAGGAAGTTTATGATGGCCACTGACATTAATCCCTCTCAAAAAGGCGACGTATCTATTCACTTTAACTTAAATAAAGTTTAAACTTAAGAGATTTTCGCTCTTACTGCATACATTCATTAGTACAATGGGATCCATTAAAATTCTGGCGCCTCTATTTCTTTGTCCCCTATTTGTATTTGCCCAGCGCTATGCGCAGGAACAGGTTAAGGAGGATTTAAAGTATCTCATTAAGCAAATAGAGACTTACAATCCGGCGTTATATGCTTATAATCAAGATTTTAGCAAGAAGGCGGGCGAGGTGGTGAATTCAGTGAATGGTGAACTTTCAACTTTTGAGGTATTTCGAAAGGTAGCTGAGATAGCCACACTAAGTAATAAAGGACACTTTGGATTGGGCACCTGGGAGGACGAGGCACACGAGGGAATTTTAAATAACAAATTTAAATACATGCCGCTTGCGCCGATTGTAAATGATGGTAAAATTTACGTTTGGGATACCTTTTTAGATGGTAATTCTTTTGAGCGCGGTGATGAAATCCTAGAGATCAACGGTAAAAGACAAAAGGTATTTTAGATTTCTTATATCGTCATACTCCTGCCGATGGGGGCATCCTTACCTACAAGCAACTACAACTCTCCAAAGGGTTCCCATGGATGTATTTCCTTTTCGTAGAACAACCTGAAAGCTCTAAAATAAAACTCAAAAAACGTAGTACAGGTCAAATTGAATCGGCTCAATGTAACGCTGCCACTAT
>CALBPF010000157.1 GCA_937899105.1 uncultured Flammeovirgaceae bacterium
CTACATCTACTCCACCACAAAGGGTAGAATTAGGTGCAATATGAACGTAATCAGCAATGTCGCAGTCATGATCTACTGACGCAGCCGTATTTATAATGCAATGATTACCTATTTTTGAGTCACTATTGATCACCGTTCCGGCCATTATTACTGTACCATCACCGAAAGAAACGTCTGAATTAACGATAGCCGTTGGATGTACTAACAAGCCATACCTATTCTTCTTGAATTTCTGTGTTAAGACTTTTCTAGTGTGATTATCACCTATAGAAATTATCAATTCATCTGAATCTGTGATTTCACTAGTATGTCTAACCTCATGTAACTTGAGCTCTGTGATGTAATGATCACTGTCGTATAATCCTTCGACTTTAATGCCTGCTTTTTCAGCAATATCAAGTACAACTTTAGCATGACCACTTGCACCTAACAAATACAATGACATCTTTTTTATTTAACTATTCCCTTTAAACTTTTCCATTGTTACATTCCCTTCCGCAGAAATACCCTCCGCTTTAAACACCTTTAATATAGTCAGGAGCAGGATTTTTAAATCTAGTAAAAAGGATTGGTTTTCAACATAATATACATCCAATTCAAACCGCTTTTCCCAATATATGGCATTTCTGCCATTTACCTGGGCCCAACCTGTTATACCTGGTTTTACGCTGTGACGTTTTCTTTGGTAATCGTTATATAATGGTAAATATTCAACTAATAAGGGTCGTGGACCAACAAATGACATATCACCCTTTAAAATATTGATCAATTGTGGTAATTCATCGAGCGATGTTTTTCGTATCCATTTTCCTACAGTAGTCAGTCTTAAGGCATCCGAAAGTGGCTGCCCTTTCCCATCGAATGCATCTTTCATGGTTTTGAACTTCACTAATGTGAATATCCATTCATCTTTTCCTGGCCTGGGTTGTGTAAAGAGTATCTGTTTGTGTTGAAAGATGAACAAGAGGACCATTACCAGTAGTATCAGCGGCATGGTAACGACCAAGGCTATCAGGGCAACAAGTCTATCCAAAAAGGGCTTAACTATACTTTTATACATCCAAAATACTTCTGTATTCGGCCAATAATGCGTTCCAATATTCTTGTTGGTCGTATTTCAGTGCTACCAGTCTGGCCTGCCCACTGAGTTTTCTTCTCAATTGTCCATCTTGAATCAATCTTAACAATTGCCTTTCTAACGATACAGTGTCCTTAGGTGTAACAAATAACCCATTGAATTCATTTTTAACTATTTCATTACAACCGTTAATATCGGTAACTAAACAAGGAAGTTCCATTGAACACGCCTGTAGAACAACATTTGGGAAACCTTCCCGATAAGAGGGAAAAACAAAAATATCGCCAGCACATAAGTAGGCCCTGATATCCCTTTGAAAGCCAACATGATGTATATTTTCGTACCGGAAAATCCTTTGTTTTGTGGTTTCTTCTAGGGGCTCTCGATGATCCTCAAAATCTCCAACCAGTATCAAATGAGCTTCTTCTCCAAGTGTATCAAACACGTCTACAAGTTCGTTTACTCCTTTATCCCGTACCAAACGCCCAACAAAGACTAATACTGTGGTAGAATTAGTAATTTTAAGCTTCTTTCTGATGTCTTTAGCCTGTTCCAAAATTAGTCGGGTCCTTCTAAAAAATGTAGTGTCTATACCGTTGGAACTACCTTGTCCTATGACTTTGATTTTCGCATTTTTTGGTCTAAGATGACTTTCAATCCATTTTTTCAGGTTGTATGAATTGGGGTAAACTGCCGTTGCCATCCTGTAGGTGAATTTTTCAGTAAACTGCAGGATTCTTCGATTGATACCTTTTGCCTCCATTAAAGGCATACCTGCAACAGTATGCAACCGGTGTGGAACATTCGCTAATTTGGCTGCTATCATACCTAACAAGCCTGCCTTTGGCGTATGCGTATGTACAATATCAGGATTAAGTTTCTTTATGAGTTTGAAAGTCAATAGCAAAGCTCGCAAATCCGCAAAAGGACTAATAATTCGGGTATAGGGAAGTATGAAATGTGCTACCTGCTCGCGTTCTTTTATGTCCTTTATCTCCTGGCCATCTGCACTTGCTGTGTACACTTTATAACCATTTTCTTTAAAGAATTTTAGCTGCCCTTTTAGCAGGAGGTTAAGAGAAATGGGCTCAGTTGTTATTCTTAATAATTTAGCCATTTTCTAACCTTGTAGCAATTTCACTCATATTCAGGCTTGCCATTCCGTATTTATTCTTTAAATAGGCATAATGCCTTAGTATTTCATCAAGACCTTTTATATTTTTCGCTGGGTTATCACCGAAATTATGAGGATGCCACCATAAGTGGTAACATTCTTTATTTCTGGCAGCTAAAGTCATTTCGTACTTTATGCGATCGATTTTTTTATCATTTAAAAAAAGTTCTCGAATGGCATATGGACGTAATAACCTACTGGCTGGCAAGTGCCAGACCCCTTCCTGTTGTTTAATTGAGCTGATTGGATATGACGTCTTTCCCCCTATGGAAAAATAGGCATCCAGGCCACGATTCAACCTTTTCCATTTTGATTCATTTTGAGTACTATCAATCTTCCACCACCAATCCACTGGATTTGTGCGTATGATCTTAATTCCAACCTCGTTACATACCTTGAGGTAATCTCGGTTAAACTGATTCCTTGGAAACACAAGGCTACTGGCTTTGATCCCGTAAGTTTCAGCTGCCCTGTTCCAGGCTAAGGCATCAGCCTTGAACTGTTGAGGGTTTTGGCCTGGTTCGTTGCAATAGTAGTGGCCATAGGAGTGGCTTGCCAGCTCCTGTCCTTCCGTGATTAAAATTTTTTGAATTAATGAGGGAGCATAATGAAAGGGATCATCTTTTTCATCAGTTCCAAGTTCATTTTGCGATATATAATTAGATACGCCCAATGACCGGTTGTGATAAGTAGGTTTTTCTTCAGGAAATATAGACCGCAGCTCTTCTCGGTTTTGATGAAGAAGCAATCCAACTGTAGCCCATGTCGCATGCACCTTGTATTGTTCAAAGGAATTCAACATTCTTGGAATCACTTCGCGAGTTTTTAGGAAATAATCGCGATACTGATCCAGCGGCCACTTTTCAAATCCGCCCCAATGAAGTTCGAAGTCCAGTGAAATAGTGAAGAAAAAATCCATATCAACGGCTTTTAGGTGAGAGTCGCTGCCTACTCTTGAACTTTAGCCAGTTATAAGTGATACGCTGAACATTTTTCTCATCCAGATACCGCATTATTACAAATAGAAACAGCAACATCACCTGACTTTTTTGACGTATTGCCAAACCTAAGTTACCAGCTATTTGTGCCAAGGCAATCGAGGTCGTCAGAAAACTTAAAAAAGCAGTTTTCACAAGAAAATCTCCTGTCAATAGGAATTTTAAACCACCTTTATATATAAAGTATAGCGTTAACATTAAGAGAAAAACATTTTCAAAAGACACAATGAGACCTAAAACCCCTGGAGCATCAAAAAAAAGTGGTCTGTACAAGAATGTAAACAGCTGGACAGGTAATGAATAATTAGTAATGTCCACTCCTGATGTTGCCTTTGAAAGCTCCGATGCCCTATGAGTTAAGTTAAAACTGTCGGTTAGCAGTAATTCCTGCTCAATGCCTACCAGACTTAATACGTCCTGATAAACAAAATATAAAGCAATACCGGCTAGAAGCAATACTACAAAGCGTGTGGCGATGTTAAGATTTTTCCAACTAAATGTGTAAGCAATGATAACTGCTATCAGAATAACCATCATGATGTGCGGACGTACATGATAGACCAGCAACCCTCCCAAAATGGCAAGGGCGAACCTATCCTTTAAACTATTGAGGCTGTAGAAGATCATGCCTATACCTAAAAATATCAGTGACCCTTTACCGAAAGACGAAGACCAGAAGTGCAGATTTGGCAATAAAAAGACTAGGTGTAATAAAGGGAAGCCCATGAAGGAAACATTAGTACGTTTTTTCTCAAGGAAAAAAAGAAAAAAGAAAAACATTCCCAAGAACCCAAAGAAAGAGAAAAGAGCCATAACAGCTTCATAGGAAAAGCCTAGAAACTTTATAAAAGGATATCCCGTCCATTCAATAAACGTAGTACTGGTACCGTAAAAATCCATCCAGTTTTCACCCCTTAAGTTTATCAAAACCTTATTGTAGTAAGCAATTGAATCTGATGGGTTGAACAGCGCATAAACGTAATATGCTACGGCCAGAATAATATGATATAAGAAAAGCTTTTTAATAAAACTTCTTTCAGCCTTTGATTCTTTCAGAACGTAATTCCTTTGGATAAGCCTACTAGCCAAAAACCATGAAAAAACGATAACTATTAATCCATATACCATTTAGAACAACTCTAAATCTCCTAACGATGGCCTCCAACTTTCGAAGTTAAAGGAATCATGACACTCTTCTAATTTTAAACAATTAATAGTAACCAAGGGTCCCATCCTTAATT
Source organism: uncultured Flammeovirgaceae bacterium (assembly GCA_937899105.1). Taxonomy (GTDB): domain Bacteria; phylum Bacteroidota; class Bacteroidia; order Cytophagales; family Cyclobacteriaceae; genus Fulvivirga. Next base: position 4,492 of record CALBPF010000157.1, read on the forward strand.
TAAAACCAAGTAAACCCGGTAGTTTAATATGATCAAGATCTACAATGGACATGTAATCAAAATCTACCTCTCGCCACATTTTGACCAGTCCGGCTGCTCTATCTATATCATCACCAAAGGCATCTACAATTCGCACTTCTTTACCTAAGTGACCTTTTTTAAGTCTGAAAATTATAAACGATGACTTGTAAGCTATACTGTGATAATTTACTATCGGGACATCTATATACCTCCATTGAATAAATTCCTTAGACCTTTGTGTAGTCCAAGTCGATGTTGAATTTATATCTCCCAAGTCAAAGTCACTTAAATTCAGGTCAAATTTCACATCATTTAGGGACATGAATTTCGTTGCTCCACTCTTACGGATTCTATTTATTATAACACTTACTGGTTTCTTAAAGGACACGCGCACCGGCAACTTACCAACTTTCCTCCAACCCATTTTCAAATAAGCTGGAGCGCGCTTATGATTAGGTTTGTTATAATCTATCGCAACATCACCGTTTCTACACTCATCTACAAGTTGAAGAGTCAGCTTTTTAAAAATTCCACGCCCCTGATATTCAGGGTGTGTTACAGTATCAACTGCCCTCACAGATTTCAGTTCAGTGCCAGATTTACACCAAATCCATTTCATAAATGCCCTGACTCCCACCAATAGATTACCATCATATGCGAGCAAGACATCAGATTCACCAAAAGGATTCTTTATGTGTTTCCACTTCCAATATTCATTCGTTTTTGGCATCAAAGACTCTCCCAAACTGAGCTTTAACAGCTTCACAATATCATTGATATCATCATGTGTTCCTTTCCTAATTTGCATTATGAATTCAATTGAAAGTGTACTCGCTGTAAAGGTTCTCTAGTTGGGCTACCATGCGTTTAAGGCTAAACTGCTCGACTACTCGCTTTCTAGCTTTTTCACCTAATTCTCTTATTTCATGGGAATTTGAGGACAATCTAAGCAGGTCCTCAGATAACAATTGATAGTCTTCCACATTTCTTAATACTCCACCACATTCTATATCTGGAATTACTTCCTTAATTCCGCCTGCATCAGTGGAAACTACGGCACATTCACAACTCATTGCTTCCAGTAAAGCAATGGGCAGACCTTCGAACTGGGAGGTCATCATAAAAATATCCATACATGACAGCCATTCTACCGTATTCGTTTGCAAGCCGGGAAGTAAAATTCTACCCTCCAGTTCAAGCCTACTAATCTCCTCGACAATCTCACTGTTAAGGGGACCGGCTCCTACATTTTCACCAAATAAGCTAGGTCTACTTGCTAATGCGCTGTTTAAATCTTTTACCCACTCTTTCATCCGTTTCTG
>CALBPF010000158.1 GCA_937899105.1 uncultured Flammeovirgaceae bacterium
ATGAAATAAGAAAAAGATTACCTCCAATATCAAATAGAGCATAAAAAATGTAAGACAAAATAGGTATTATTCCTATGATGTTAAATGATAAAAAAGTCGCTATGGCAGAATGTATAGGCGCCTTATCTTCCTTGGTCATTTCAAGTTCTTCCTTCATCATGGGATTGACCTCATCCTATTAATCGACACGGGCATAGTTAGAAAATCCGAGCTTATGCACCCACATGTCTTCATTGGCTGTGATCACTTCAACCACGTGTTCGAGCAGCTCTCCCTTAAATCCCTTCTCGGCATAGATGTCTCTGATTTCCTGAACCTCCTTTTCCCTTATATTATCGACTTCCCAATATTCAATATCCCGGTGTTTTTCAAAGTTATCACGCTCAGCTTTTACCGAAAAGTAATTACCCACAGACATGGAGAAACCATAAGCTATTAAGTTGGCAGACCCGAAGATGAGCGCCCAAAATACATCTGCATTAGGGCCGGCGGCTACTGCTGCAAAGGTGGTTATGGCCCCATTAATACCGCCATAAACAAACTCGAAATGTATGCTTTATCGAAAAGCTATAGTTTTCCTGCCAAATGAAGCGAATCTGCCGATAATTTTTTACCCATATTGATTCTCCATATGGATAGAACTAAGATCCCATTCCGCTTGCTGATCATAAAATATATGTCCTTTATCGATGGTCAATGGCGAAGTAATATTATTAGTGTATAACTGCCCAGTACCTAGCCCCTGATGTCCTTTGGCCTTTATCTTTGAAGCAAACTGGGTAACCGCATTAAGCCCAATATTGGACTCCAATGCTGAAGTAAGCCACCAACCAATGGTAAGCTCCTCCGCTATCTCGATCCATTCTATTGTAGATCGTAATCCTCCTACCAACGTTGGCTTCAATATAATATACTGTGGCCTTATTGTCTCTAAAAGCTTTCTTTTTCCCTCAAGATCATGAATCCCGATCAGTTCTTCATCCAATGCAATGGGTACGGGGGTATTGTTACAGAGTTCTTTCATAAGTTCGATCTGGCCAGGTTGAATCGGTTGCTCTATCGAATGCAGATTGAATTTACTCAATTGGTTGAGTTTGGTGAGAGCATCTTCCGGTTTGAAGGCTCCATTGGCATCTACCCTTATCATCAGATCTTTTTGAAAATACTTCCTCCTTACGAAATCCAGAATGTCGCACTCCTTCTCAAAATTCAGGGAACCTATTTTCATCTTAATGCAGTCAAAATCGGCCGCTATCTTATCAGAGACTTGTAAAAGCATGGATTCGGTATGCCCCATCCAAATGAGTCCGTTTATTGGGATGCGCTCGGTTCCCTGATGTAACGCTGTATCATACAGTTTTCTTTGGCCACCCTGTAGTAAGTCGAGTAAAGCTGTTTCGATACCAAAGACAATAGAAGGCAACTCCATAGACACCAAATGCCGGATCAAATTATAGATTCCCTGGTCATGATCAGGAAGATTCTCGCCCTCAAGCTGATTTAGAACCTCTTGTAATTTCGTTTCAAAATCATCAATATCATCAATACTTAACCCCTTTAACGGACCTGCTTCTCCTAAACCGTATATGGCAGGATTATTATCATCCCAAACTTTAATGAACCAGGTATCCTTTTCTTTTAAGATACCCCTGGAAGTTCCTGCATCAAACTTAAAATGGAGTACATATTTTTGGTAGGCAGCCTTAAGCATTATCAAAGATAATATGGCTTGGCATCACTTCCCACTTACATACTATATTTGCCAAAATATTGAACTCCTTAAAAAGTCGTCTATCATTCTTAATGGTCAAACGGCTATGTTTTTTGATATAATAAGACCTTTGAGAACAGACATCAATTTAAAAGATTTTACTTACGAACTCCCTAAGGAAAGAATTGCAAAGCGTCCTTTGGAAAACCGAAGCGATTCCAAGCTGTTGCTTTATAAAAATGGTATTGCCAATAAAGATATTTTCCGAAATCTTGACGCATATATTGCGGACAACAGTACATTATTTTTTAACGATACTCGTGTCATCCCTGCCAGGCTTCATTTTTATAAAGAAACAGGCGCCCATATTGAAATTTTCTTGTTAGAGCCTTTGCTCCCGACTTCAGATGTACCCTCTGCTATGCTGGTTAAAAACCAGTGCACCTGGAAGTCTATGGTAGGCAACTTAAAAAAATGGAAGGATGGCCAGGCGCTGGATCTGGCGTTAGATGATAATGTAAGGCTCAGGGCGAGCATATATAACCGAGAAAAGCAATTGATAGATTTGAGCTGGAATGGCGACCATTCTTTTGTTGATATTCTTCAGTTGGTCGGGAAACTGCCACTTCCTCCTTATATCAAAAGAGATTTGGACGAATCTGACAAGGAACGCTACCAAACTGTTTACAGCAAACAAGAGGGCGCGGTAGCAGCGCCTACGGCCGGACTTCATTTTGATAATGACGTATTGAAAAGATTATCAAAAAAGAATATTGAAACTAGTTATCTTACTTTACATGTCAGCGCCGGTACCTTCCAGCCTATTAAGGTAGACAACGTTACGGATCACCTGATGCACCACGAACAGGTAGAGGTGAGCCGCCAAAACGTAATCCAGCTGCTTAGTAGCAAAAACGTGATTGCCGTAGGTACAACATCCATGCGGACTCTCGAGAGTTTATACTGGTTTGGAGTTGATTTGATCAACCATGGGAATACGGTATTCAACGTTCAGAAGCTAAGACCCTATCAAAATGATCCGAAGCTGCCGTCCAGAAAGAACGTATGCGAGGCGATCATAGCCCATATGGATAGACAAGGTTTGCAAAAGCTCAGCGGATCAACCGAAATATTCCTATTCCCTGGTTATGACTTCAAATTCTGTGATGGCCTAATCACCAACTTTCACCTTCCCGGATCAACGTTAATTCTACTTGTAGCAGCCTTTATCGGATCAGATTGGAGAAAAGTGTATGATTATGCCCTTGAAAATGAATTTCGCTTTTTGAGCTATGGTGATAGCTCCCTACTGATGAGGGCGCATTAATACTTATCGTTAAGATCCACCAGTTTAATCTCCACTCTCCTACTTTCATTTGCTGAAGATCTCTCATCTTTAGTGGCTCCATATCCTCGTGCGATGATTCGTCGCCTGACGATTTCACCTTTCTGATTAATATAATCCAGCACAGAAATGGCCCGTTTATTAGACAACTCTCTATTTTTTTCTTCATTACCCTCCGCAGAGGCATAACCAGAAATTTGCACACCAACCTGCTCGTTTGATTTAAGCTTGGCGATGATTGCATCAAGATCCTGACCATAATCTGATTTCAGGTCACTTTTTCCAACCTCGAAATATATTTTTACTATACCGTCTAGAATGGCTGGATCCACTTTCGGCATCTGGTTTTTATCTTTTTGTTTCTCCGCCTCCTCGGTTACAAACATAGTAGGCAAAGAGAATATTGTTTTACCATCTACTTCTTTTTTCTCAAACTTGCTCTCATCACTCTCATCATAATAATAAACCCTCGCGGCCTGCTCTAAATTTCCCGTCTCAGTAAAGGAGATATCATTTATAGGGTTAGTCTTGTAAATGAGCTTGGTTAAATAATCGATCCCTTTTTGGTCTCCCGCAGCCATCAGGTCAGTCATCAGATCGTAAACATCAATACTATCATTTTTGACAAGAGCTGCTTCATGCGTCTCCCTGATGTCAGTTACGGCTTCTTCATGAGTATCGTAAAAAGCATTCTTTACTTCTACGGACTGACCCACAATGACGTCAAACTGTTTAATAGTTTTAAGGTAAATACGTTGATACAATTCGTAAAAATAGGTCTGACCCGGGACGTTGATATTCAGCGTATAAGGTAAGAAACCCTCTGACTCTATAATCATATCATAGTTCTTTGCAGGTGGAAGTATTATTAAATAGTTCCCGGTTACCGGATCCGGTTGGTACACAAAGTCGAGTTTCTTACCAGATTCGTTATCAATCATGTAGATAGTGGTTGGTAATGGTTTATTAGTCTCTCCATCCAAAATCTGACCTTTAACCATTGTTAATGGTATATTCGACTCTTCTTCTGGCATATCAAGACTATAAATATCCTGTCCTCCTTTACCTCCTTTTCTATCAGAAGAGAAAAAGGCCCTTCTGCCATCAGCTGTTAAAGTGAAGTAATTATCATTGGCGGTAGTATTAATCGGATACCCCATATTTTCCGGTTCCGTCCATTCACCATTGAACAACCTTGTTACAAATACATCACGACCACCCATAGTGTTATGACCATCGGAAGTGAAAAATAACGTCCATTGGTCCGGATGGATGAAGGGGGCGTCTTCATCATACTTGGAGTTGACTTTACTGCCTAAGTTGACCGGCGAGCCCCACTCTCCTGATTCGAGTTTTTCTATTTTATAAATATCCAACCCTCCAAAACCACCAGGTCGATTGCTAGCGAAATACATGGTCTTTCTATCAGGGGTCAGACTGGCTGTAGTTTCCAAATTTCTACTATTTATTTTGTTGCTTAGTATAGTAGGTTTAGACCATTCCTCCCCGGACTTATTAATTGAGAAGAGGTTCCCTGTATTTTCTGCACCTCCGATAAATACCAGCATTCTTTGACCGTCGGCAGATAGACCAGCGGTACCCACGTTATAATCGGAAATTACCTCAATCTTCTTAGGTTCTGTCCAGTTGCCGGCAGAATTATAGGAAATGTAAATATCTTCAATGAACTTTTCATTGGATCTGGTGCGCCCCGTGTTTGGTCTAAGTGCCGTAAAAGCCATAACACTTTCATCAGCAGAAACTACAGGATTATATTCCGTAAACTCTGTATTTATAGTACTGCCCAGGCTTATGATATTCACATCTTTGGGGCTTCCCATCAATGCCAAAGCGTTCGTTACTTCAGCAATCTGACGATCAACAGCCGCCTCACCTCTTGAATCATTTTTAAGCGTAACCTTGTATTTACCAAAGAATTCAAAAGCCTTTTCCAACTGCTCGTTTTTATGATATACTTGAGCCATATCCCTGTAAACTCTGCTAGGAAGGTTACCTAGCCCTTTCTCAATTGCTTTCTCAAAATATGGAATAGCTTTTATCTGCCGGTTTATCTCAACGGATTGTTCGTAACAGACTGCAGTCCTATATTGAATTAACTGATCAGCAACTCCGGCCTCAAGTACCTCCAAGTAAATAGGAAGAGCCGCATCATAGTTTCTTATTTTAAAATAACGATCAGCATTCGAAATCTTCTTACTTACGTCCTGACTGTACGCTGAAAATGTAATTAGTAATGTAGTAACAAAAAAAATCCCTTTCATAACCTGTCTAGTTCAAAAAATTATTGCAAACTTAATGAATTTGAAAATTCTAGTGAACAAATGCCTATCTTGTAACCAGTAGACCATGGAAACTGTTAAGGATCTTTTTAATCAACTGGCCGATTTTTTCAAAGATTTTGGTCACTTATTCACTACCAAATTATTTACCCTTGGCGGATCAGATATATCCTTTCTTACCATCCTTTACCTAGTAATTGCGGCCATTGCACTTATCTTCTTTGCAGGCCGTTTTAGCAAATTATTTGCTAAAACCATACTTACAAGATATACCAGTAATACAGGTACGGTTCAATCCGTTACTACCATTACCAGATACCTGATTCTTACTATTGGCTTTTTTATCATTATCCAAACCGCAGGCATAGACCTTAGTACACTGAGTATACTTGCGGGTGCATTAGGAGTTGGTATCGGTTTTGGGCTTCAAAATATTACTAATAATTTCATTTCAGGTCTTATTATCCTTTTTGAGCAACCCATCAAAGTCGGTGATCGCATTGAAGTAGGTGAAATTAAAGGTGATGTAATGAAAATATCAGCCAGAGCCACTAACGTACTTACCAATGATAACATTTCTGTTATTGTACCTAATTCCGAGTTTATCTCTTCAACTGTGATCAATTGGAGTCATAATGACAGAAATGTTAGTTTTCGATTCCCAGTGGGAGTTAGCTACAAAGAGGATCCCAGAATAATAAAGAAGATATTGTTAGAAGTAGCTAATGAGAATAGTGGTGTGTTAAAAAAACCTCCTCCTGATGTGTTATTTGATGAATTTGGAGAAAGCTCTCTGAACTTCAATTTAAGGGTTTGGACTACAGATTATATTAATAGACCCAACATTTTAAAAAGTCAGCTTTACTACGCTATCTTTAAAAAATTTAGGGAATCAAACGTAGAGATACCCTTCCCACAACGTGACTTAAACTTGAAAAGTGGTTTTAGTTTCGGCGAACCTGGCGCTGAACAAGATTTCTAATTTTCATGATCGGTCACCTATTCTTCAAATTTAATATTAAATTGTAGTATAATATCTGTCTATGGCCTTTAAGTCAAAACTATACGATCTCCTAGATATTCAGGAAAGTGAGGCTACCAAAGTCTTTCTTCTTCTGGGAATGGGTTTTTTCATGGGTATTTTCCTGGCTACACTGGATGTTGGCGCGTCCAGTTTGTTTTTGAATAACCTGGAAGGCGAACAATTGGAAACCCAGCTGCCGCTAGCAATTGTTACAGCGGGTATTCTGGGAATTATTTTCACTTTTGTCTACAACGCGCTTCAAGGCCGGATAACTTTTTCTGCACTGGCCGTTGGCACCATGCTAATTATTACATCGATTCTAGTGGCTATTGAATGGGCTTTTAGAACACTGGATTCATTAGATCAGGTGTATTTTTTTGCGTTCACCTTCATAGTGCCTTCTAACTTCCTGGTACTGCTCATATTTTGGGGTGCGTTTGGACGAATGTTTAACCTAAGACAATCGAAACGCATAATCGGTAGCATAGATACGGGACAACTCATAGCTTCAATTATTGCCCTGTTCTCTATTCCGGTTGTTTTGAATTACATTTCTACAGCCAACCTGCTATTCATTAGTTTAATAAGCATGGGTGGATTGCTATTAATGTTTTTAATTATTATCCAAAAAAAGCTATTCGTAAAAGCCATCCAATCAGGGAGTAGTCGAATTCACTACATTGAAATATTCAAAAATAAATACATCGCTTTGATGGCTATTTTTGTAACAGTCTCTATGATCGCGGTTAATTTCGTAGATTATTCGTTTCTAAACGTTATTAAGCTTCAATTTGATGAAAAGAGCCTTCCAAACTTTCTGAGTCTATTTGAAGGTACAGTAGTTATTTTCAGTTTCCTGTTCCAAACTTTTGTTACGGATAGAATAATTGCCATTTACGGACTGAAAGTTTCTTTACTCATCAACCCTATTCTTATCGGTTTATTTACTGCTATAGCCATTCCAATAGGGTTTTCTTTTGGTTATTCACCTGAGAGTGGTTCATTGATTTTCTTTTTTATCATCATTGCCATGAGTAAATTATTTAATGCCTCTCTCAAAGACGCACTTGACGGACCGGCCTTTAAGCTTTATTTCCTTCCTATTGACAGCAATTTGAAGTTTGATGTACAGACAAAGATAGAAGGCGTAGTAACCGCTTTTGCAGGACTTATTGCAGGTATTTTACTTATTGCCATCCAAAACATTGAAGGGCTAGATTTAATATACATATCAATATCTACATTACCCGTTCTATTTCTCTGGTACTACGTGACCAACAAGATGCATAATGGCTACCGATATACGCTCAAATCTTCGTTAACCAGGAACAAGGCTGAGTTAGATCAGGAATCGGACAAGGAAATAAGTGTTGACAGGATTTTATCCAAACAAGTGGAAAGTAATAGTGAGGCAAAAATCATCTACGGCTTGAAAATAATGGAAAAGCTAGAACCAGGTTTATTTGAGTCTTCTATTAAAAAACTTCTTGATAGCCGCTCCGATAGTATACGAGATTATGCTCAGGAAAGAGCCAAGAAATTGGATTTTGAATTTGAGCGAACCTCTGAGATAAGCCGTTTGGCCAAGCAAGCGGCTGCAGATGCAGAAGATAGCGATCTAATTTCAGTAGATGCCAAAAGGCTGGAAAAGCTGAGCAAAGCTACCAGAAGTGACGATAGAATCCTTACTGCAAAGCTACTAAGACGTGTTTCCGGTGAAAAGAACATTTTCTTACTCCTTGAGCTTCTTCGGGATATAGATCCAAATGTCAGGATAGAAGCAATAGCTACAGCAAGGAAGCTGAGAATAAAAGAGGCATGGGGTGTTTTGATCGACTTCCTTGATTCTGCCAGTTATTCTAATGAAGCTGCGGCAGCGCTGATCGAAGCTGGTGAACCAGCTCTTTTAACATTGGAAACAGCATTTCATAAATCAGGACAGTCTGATTTGGTGATGCTTAAGATTGTTCAGATCATTGGAAGAATAGGTGGTGAAGAGGCCCTTGACTTGCTATGGAAAAAGATCGAATACCCGGACGGACGGGTAGTTAAACAAATACTCCTGTCACTTAGATACTACGATTATATTGCGACAGACGAACGAAGGACCAGTTTGATCACTTTACTGGAAAATGAAATTGGAAAAGCCATTTGGAATTTGGCGGCTATTGAAGAATTTCCAAATGTAAAACATTTCGTATATCTGAGAAACGCGCTTAAAGAAGAAGTCAGCAATAATTTTGACATGATCTATATGTTGCTTTCCATTCTTTATGACCCTCAATCCGTACAACTGGTTAGGGAAAACGCAGAAAGCGGTACAGCGGATGGCGCTGCCTATGCCATAGAACTATTAGATCTTTTCTTAGACGCTGAGTTAAAACCCAAACTTTTTCCCCTTGTCGATGATATTGATGTAGGTGAAAAATTGAAACAGCTACAAATCCATTTTCCCAGAGAAAGCTACACAGAAATACAGGCCTTAAACTATATACTGAATAGAAATTACAATCAGGCGAATAGATGGACCAAAGCATGCGCATTGCATAGTGTTGCCTTTATGCCAGATTTCCGTATTAGCCGTGGTCTTATAGCTCAATTGTTCAACCAGGATGAAATGATCCAAGAGGCGGCAGCATGGGTAATTTATCACAAAGACAGGAATGCCTTTAATAGTGTAGCTGACAGACTAAAGCCAGAAGTCAGAAAAGAGCTTGAGACCTCAATAGGGAGAAATAAGCTGGAAGAAGGTCTTAAGGACGGCTTCTATCTGGGAATAGAAATGATCATGTTCCTGAAGCGAGTTCCTGAATTGCGTAATATTAAAGGAGCTATGATAGCCGATATGATTGATCATATGAAGAACATCAATTTATCCAAGGGTGATAATGTATCATTACATAATTATGAAACTGAAGAACAAATGGTAATCATTGCCGATGGCAAGGCTACGGTAACAGATAATAAGGGCGATGCTACCAAACTTGGAATTAGAGATGTTTTTGGCAGTGTTTTCCAGTCCGGCGAAATCCGCAAGGCTACAAAAGTGGAAGCACTTTCAGACAGTGTGGTTTTTTTATTATCCATAGATGATTTTTATAGTATAATGGCAAATCATCATGAACTAACCCAGCAGTTTGTGAAAAACGTGAGTAAAAGAATTGCAAAGACAATAAAATAATATAAAATCGTATATGGCATATAACATCGATGTACTTATCGTATTTACGGATCAAGACAACCATCCAACAGAAACGGAAAGAGGTTGGGTAGAAGAATTTAAAAAATTCCTTGAAGGTATGCTTCAGCAAGTACTCGGTGAAAAGCCAAACATTTTATTAAAATCAGAGCATGATTCGGTATCAGGCGCTGACCTTAGTCAAGTTGCTGTGCTTGTACCTGTATTGTCGCCATCTTTTATTGAATCGGGTGAGTGTCTGGATACCCTGGAGGATTTCTTTGTGTCGGAAGAATCAGCCGGATCAAGGGTTTTCAAGGTATTAAAGCGACCTTTAAGTACTACTGATCAACCTACCAAGCTTAGAGAACTTATTGGATATGATTTGTTTAGCCTTAATATCGAGACGGATGAAATTCAAGACTACACAAACTTTTTTACCTCAGAGGCGGAACGTGATTTCTGGATGAGATTGGTAGACCTCGCTTATGACATCAACGAAAGACTTATCGAAATAAAATTCAAGGATAAGAAAGTAGATGCCCAGGGTACTTTGGATAGAAGGTCAATCTACCTGGCAGAAACCGGTCATGATCTCAGTATCCAGCGCAATATCATTAAACGAGAACTGCAGAGATATGGGTATAAGATTCTTCCCGATCGTACGCTACCTGAAGAAGCTGGTGAGCTGAGAAAAATTGTCACCTCAGAAATTGAGGAGTGCAGTTTATCCATCCACTTGATTGGAGGTAGCTATGGAGACATCCCTACAGAGTCAGATAAATCCGTGGTAGATATTCAGAATGAAATAGCTGCGGAAAAAAGTTCTCGTTTAAAGAATAAAGCAGAGTTCTCCAGGTTAGTATGGATATCGCCGAACCTTGACCATGCCAGTGAAAAACAACTGGCCTTCATTGAAAATATTCAACGTGATATGGCATCTGCAGAAGCGGCAGAAATATTACAAACACCGTTGGAGGACTTCAAAAATATCATTCGGGAAGAGTTGATAGAGGTAAAATTGGACAAAAGACTACTCCGTTCCAGTATACCTGATGATACCTCGCCTTCCGTATATCTTCTGCATGATAAATCAGATCAAAAAGAGGCAGACGAAATCAAGGCAATCCTGAAAAATGAGGGCGTCAATATTCTGGTTCCTACTTTCGAAGGAGAATTACTCATACTTAGGCGACATCATATCGAAAATTTAAGAAGATTAGATGCTGCAATCATTGTTCAAAGCCATGTAAACGAACAATGGGTAAATATGAAATCATTGGACTTACTGAAAGCTCCCGGTTTCGGGCGTAAAAAGCCGATTTTGAGAAAAATAATAGTAAGTTTTAGAGAAAATAACTCCAATTTAGAAAAATATAAAGATCAGGATTTTTCTATTGTAGCTGGTAAAACGAAGACCTCTTTAGAAACTGAGATGAAAGCGCTTGTTGAAGAAATGAAGGAGACCGTTCTGTGACTACACTGACAAAAGATATAGGAATAGCAGAAAATCCATTTCCAGGACTGCGGCCATTTAAGATTGATGAAAGTCACTTATTCTTTGGCAGAGAAGGTCAGAGTGATGAGGTATTGCTCAAACTCTCCAAAAACAGATTTGTCGGAGTTATCGGACCATCCGGAAGTGGTAAGTCTTCATTTGTTTACTGTGGCGTGCTTCCTATCCTGTATGGAGGATTTCTAACTGATACGAGCCCGGACTGGGATGTTATTGTTACCAGGCCAGGCGCCGGTCCCATTGACAACTTAGCAGAGGCCATTTTGCAAAAGGACGCTGAATACATGGTCAGTGATCCTGAAGAGCAACAAATAAAGAAGACCATAATTACCACGCTACTTAAAAGTAGCTCATTAGGACTTGTTGAGGCTCTGATGCAATCAAGACGTTCGAAATCAAAGAACTTTCTTATTCTTGTTGATCAGTTTGAAGAATTATTTCGTTTTAAAGACAGTACGGATACAGGTACCGTAAACGAAACCCTGGCATTCGTAAACCTCCTGATGGAGGCAATCAACTATCTTGACGTACCTATTTATATAGGTATCACTATGCGATCAGACTTTATCGGTGATTGCGCGCAGTTTCCGGATCTTACCAAAAAGCTAAACGATAGTCACTACCTCATCCCTCAAATGACTCGTGAGCAAAAGCGGCGCGCCATTGAAGGGCCCGTGGCAGTAGGCGGTGCAACCATTACCTCCCGACTTACTCAACAGTTGTTGAATGACCTGGGAGATAATCCTGACCAGTTGCCCATTTTACAGCATTCGCTCATGCGTACCTGGAGCTACTGGCAAAAAAATATTGACATTGAAGGCGAAGAACTGGACCTCAAACACTATGAAGCCATTGGCACTATGTCTGAGGCTTTATCCCTTCACGCCAATGAAGCCTACGATGAGCTGGATGAGTCTGAGAAAGAGGTATGTGAATCTCTCTTTAAGGCAATTACCGAAAAACGAGGTGAGAACTTTGGCATTAGGCGCCCTACCCGACTAGGAGAAATAGCCGCGATTGCAGATGTTGGAGAAGAAGAGCTTATCCGAGTCATTGATAAATTCAGGGATCCCGGTCGTTCACTGCTTACCCCGCCAATGACCGTTAAGATGGACTCAAAGTCCATGATTGATATCTCACATGAAAGCTTAATGCGGATTTGGGTACGGCTCAAGAACTGGGTTGACGACGAAGCAGATGCTGTTCAAATGTATATGCGCCTTTCCGAAGCTGCGGCCATGTACCAGGTGGGTAAGGCCGGTCTTTGGAGACCGCCGGACCTTCAACTTGCGCTCAACTGGAAAGCGAAGCATAACCCGACTTTAGTTTGGGGGCAGCGCTATCATCCGGCTTATGAGCGTACAATGATCTTTCTCGAATATTCAAGAAAAGAGTTTGAGACCGAGCAGCGCATAAAGGAACTCCAGGCCAAAAGAAGGCTGCGCATAGCCAGAATAACCGCTCTTGTGATGGGCGGGCTTTGTATCATTGCTTTAGGATTCCTTGTGTTCGCATTCATACAAAATACAGAAGCTAACAGACAAAGAAATGAAGCCAATATTCAACGCGAAAGAGCCGTAGACAATGCAAAAGTTGCTCAAGATAATGCGAATAGAGCGGATTCCTTAGCACAAGTTGCACAACTAGATCGCGACGAAGCCTTGCGTGCTAAGGATAGGGCCGACTCCGCTAGATTAGAAGCATTAGCAGCTCAAGAATTTGCCGAAACGCAAAGAATCAGAGCAGAGAAAGGCGAGGATGATGCCAAGAGGCAAACGACCATTGCTCTTATCCAAAAGAATAAAGCAGATTCAAGCGCTGCAGTGGCACAGGAAAAAGAAAGACAAGCCCTTGCAGAAAAAGAACGCGCTGATAAACTGCGCTTTCAAGCTATTGCCAAAGCTATGGCCGTGAAATCCACTCAATTCAGAAAAGCACAAGGTGAAGAACAGGTAGTATTGAAGTCTTTATTAGCTCAACAAGCCTATAACTATAATACGCAATACGAGGGCAATAAATATGACAATGATGTCTATTATGGCCTTTACGAGGCTTTGAGAGACCTGGATGACCCTATGGCAAAGAGCCTAGGAGGGCACAAAAAATCTGTAAGAGCATTGACATCAAGCCCCTCGGGTAATCATGTATATTCTGCTGGCACGCTAGGCAAAGTTTTAAGATGGTCAGTAAATGGAAATGAACGTTTAGCGGATACGCTTGCCATGGCAAGAGGAGAATCACATTTATTCAGAAGCCTTGCAGTAAATTGATATGTTAACTTGCTGGTTGCTGTTGTGTACCTTCCTGATAATTAAGATGTATGCAGCTTTATAGAAATTTATGATCTGAGTTCAGGTAATCAGCGTAATCTTAGTGGATTTGATGGTTCCGTTTGGAAACTGATATTTCAACGTAATTCCAATGTATTCTATGCCTTAGATAACAACGGAAAGAGCATTAAACGTTCAGATCTTAATAGTGTGACTGAGGTAATATCCAGTGTAAATCGCATAAACGATTTTAGTCTTAGTCAGGATGGGCAATGGCTTATCGCGGTTACCCAAGTAGGCGAAACCAATGCCACCGGAGAGGTAGTACTGTACGACTTAGAAGATGGCTACTCGGCATCGGTGATACATAAGCACAGAAGAGCCCTGCTCGCTACCGGAATAGGTAATGACAATTCCGTAGCAATTGGCGATGTAGATGGTTTGATAAAAGTATTCAAACTTTTTAGCAACGATACCCCATCAGATCTTATTGGACACACCTCAGAAATTGATCAAATTGAGTTCAGCGCCGATGGTCGTTTTATTGCCACAGCCTCAAAAGATAAAACCGTAAAGCTTTGGAATCGAAAGGAGCCAAATACACAACCCATTAATCTAAAAGACCATCCTACTTGGGTATGGACTATTGCCTTTAGTCCGGATAATAACCAGATTTTAGCCGGTACCCAGGAATCTGTTGTCAGATCCTGGCCGACAACCATAGAAGCCATGTCTGATGAAATTTGTGGTCAGATAGATAGAAACCTATCTAAAGATGAATGGACGCTATTCGTAAGTGAAGACATTGAATATGAAAAAACCTGTGAGAATATTCCAGACGGTGAATAGATGGCTACTTCTCATCTTATTCGTCACAGGCGTACAACAAATAAGTTATGGGCAATGTGCACAGGCGCTGCGCTCTGCACGAACTGCATACGATGAAGGGCAGCTCCAAAGGATTCCTGCACTTATTGAAAGCTGTTTAGCTGAAAAAGAAGGAAAAGGCGGGTTCAGTGACGAAGAACGAACCGAGGCTTATCGGCTTTTGATTCTTGCTCATATATTTACTGATGAACCAACCAAGGCCGATGAAGCCATGTTGGCATTGTTAAAATTCAATCCTCAATTCCAGATCAATGAAGATGCCGACCCGGCAGAGTTGATCAATCTCTACGGCACTTTCCGGACAAAGCCTGTATTCTTATATGGTGGAAAAATCGAAGCGAATTATACATTGATAGATGTTTTAGAATTTTACGGACTCCACAGCCTTAGTAATACAAACGGAAGTTACGAAGGCAATGTGAGTATTGGTGGCGCATTGGTCATAGAAAAGCCATTATTTGGTAAACTATCGGGACGGGCTGAACTTGCCTTCGCAAGCAACCAATTTACCTACACCAATAATTTCTTAAATGATGTTGGTGGAGCAGAAATAGCTGAACTAGAGGCAGTCGAAACTCAAAATTGGATCGCACTACGTGTACTGGGAGAATATGAAGTATATAAAAATGAAAATATGACACTATTGGCGGCGTTTGGGCCATCAATCCAATATTTATTCCTTGCGGATGTAGGAGCTGAAACATTAATAACAGGAGGAGAACCAGGCCAAGGCCCTGATATTGACCTGACTTCCAGCGGAAAAGATATGAGAGAAACACTTCTTCTGGGAATAAATGCAGGTATAGGACTCAAAAGAAAATTAGGTAAAAACTATTTCATTGCGGACCTACGATATAGTTATGGTATTGGCAACATAACCAAAAAAAATTATGATAATGAACTGAATTGGAGGTACGGAATGGCCTTGAACAATATTCGATTGAATACTTTAACCGTGTCTTTAGGGCTAATATTCCCTAAATACAGCCCAAAAAAATTGAATAGGTAATGCAAAGACTTCTCCCCCTCTTTCTGGGTATTCTTTTATTTGCTGGCTGCAACAGCGAACAAGATGTAGACCCGGGATCTGCTCAAACCTTTATAAAGATTTTCGGCGGTGGAAATTTGGATGATCCTCAGAAAGTGCTGCTTACTGATGATGCAGGTTACTTGATACTGGCTTCTACAGAGGTCCAAACTACTGATGGTAGCTTCTTCAAAATTAAGCTCATCCAAACAGATGGCTTCGGAGATCAGGTTTGGCAAAGAACTTATCCTGAAGAAAATAATACATTAAATTACAAAGGTCGGTCCCTGATCGCATTAGATGATGGTTACATGGTTATTGGTGATCGTATTCAGATGGGTACTGAGGATGATGAGAATGTAGAAGAAAACACATCCCTCCTTTTGTTAAAGGTTGATCTTATGGGTAACGAAATATCAAATTCTGTAATTAGTCTTTCAGAGGGAGAGCTATTAGGTCAAGAACTACTGCTGGCCAATACAGGTGAAATAGCGTTAGTGGCCAATATGGATAGCGACACGACTAGTAATAATATATATGTATCACGTTTTGACCAGGCCTCTGGATCCTTCTTGGATGATTGTACTGCTCAATACAGAGCCAATAATGTCAATATCGTGAAATCATTCTTTGAAATGAACGATGGGAGTTTAGCTTTTAGTGGCAACATAGCGAACGAAACAAATGGCCAGATTTTCGTTTTACCTGATTGTCAGGCTTCAGCGCTTTCAGGTCCTAATTTGGTATCAGGCAGCGCCGCCAGCTATTCTTTAAATCAAATGACCCAGTCCTTTAATGGCTTCGGGGTAGTGGGTACCACAAACCAAAACGGAGATCTTGATATTTTCTTCGCGAATTTGACCAGCGAAGGGGAAGTGGTAAATATCACAGTATTCGATCGGGATGAAGAACAGCAAGGACTTACGATTGCCGCTACAAATGATGGTGGCTTTTTATTAGGTGGTCTTACCATTGAGAATGTTGCTAATGAAGCGGATCTTTTTTTACAAAAGATAGATTTTAACGGGAACATGCAATGGACCCAGATCTATGGTGATATTGTAGAGGAGGAAGCACGGTTTATATTACCTACCCCAGATGGAGGTTATGCGGTTTTAGGATGCATTGAATTCGGAGG
>CALBPF010000159.1 GCA_937899105.1 uncultured Flammeovirgaceae bacterium
GTCTTAGGGAGCGTATTGAAGCTACTGATTCAGGTTACGAAGTACTTAATTCTACTATTAAGCTCACGAAAGAAGAACTTTTACGGGCCATTGACGCTGAACCGGAAAAGTTCAGCCCTAACGTGATACTGAGACCACTTTACCAAGAGGTTATCTTACCTAACCTGGCTTACGTAGGAGGTCCATCAGAACTAGCCTATTGGCTTCAATTGAATCCAATATATGATCATTACAAGGAGCAATTTCCCATTTTGATGCCTCGGAATTTTGCCATGGTTGTTCCCAAATATATTCAAAAGAAGTTTGAGAAAACCAACTTGACTATTGAAGACCTGTTTAAAGAAAAACATGCACTTCTTGCTGATATCGTCGTGAGTAATGCAGACCATAAAGTTCGGTTAAATGGGCAGGTACAAGAGGTCATAGATATGTTTTACCGCATTCGTGAGCAGGCCGCTGTCATCGATTCAACACTTACTGCTCATGTAGAAGCGCAACAAGCACGTACAAAGCATAGATTAGAACTGATCGAAAAGAAATTTGTACGTGCAGAGAAAAGGCGTCAATCGGAGAAAGTTGGACAAGTAGAAGCGGTGCTTGACTATCTATTTCCTAATGGAGGGCTGCAAGAGCGCACCGATAACTTCCTCAATTTTTATTTGGAAAACCCGCAGTTCATTGATCAATTAATTACGTATTTTGACCCGTTTGATTACCGGTTTTATGTAGTTAATGGTTGATAAGCATACACTCAGGAAAGTTTATCTCGAAAAAAGATTGTTTCTCAGTGCTTCTGAGTTAAACCACAGAAACCAGTTGCTTTCCAATTTACTTCTTGCCAAGCTGCCCATGGAAAGGAGTACAACCATTCATCTTTTTATGGGGATCAATGAGAAGAACGAGGTAGATACATTCGGTATTATGAAAGCTTTGATGGAGCTTCAACCATCTGTTCAATTTGTTACTTCCAAAACCAAGCCAAAGGGTATTTTAGAGCATTATAAAATTGACACTAACACCAAGTTCGAAAAGAATAAGTGGCACGTACCTGAACCGATTGGTGCAGATATGGCAGATATTAATGAGATTGATGTGGTGCTAGTGCCCCTAATTATTTTTGATAAAGAAGGTAATCGTATCGGCTACGGTAAGGGGTATTACGATCGTTTTTTGAAGCTTGTTCCCAATGCCGCTAAAGTGGGGATTACCTTAGGGCCACCCTTAGATAAAATTGAATATGTGGGGAAGTATGATGTGGCTATGGACGCTTGTTGTACTCCATTTAAATACTATGAATTTTAGAATTATGAGATTATTCACAATGGGTCTTCTGTGGCTTTTGACTTTAGCGTCACACGCTCAAAAAAGAGTGAATCCGGTAATTAAAAACTACGGAGGCATTTACGAGATCCCAGATGCTACCGTAGTGGCAGACGGAGAAGTAGAATATAAGATTGTAGTTGATGTAGTGACGGGTGCAGAAAACTCAGATGAAGTGGCCTGGGGGTTAAATAATGTGGCTCGTATGCTAAACCTGCATGCAGTCAGTGGAGCAGACATGAATCGAATGAAAGTGGTTTTGGCTATCCACGGTTCTGCTACCTATGCCGTTATGGAAAATCGGTACTTTAAAAAAAGGTTTGGCGTCGATAATCCCAACTTACCCCTTATTCGGGAACTAAAGAAGGCTGGCGTACAGCTAACGGTTTGCGGCCAATCGTTGATCAGTCGGGATGTACCTGTTAAAAACGTAACTGAGGAGGTAGAAATAGCTACCTCCATGCTTACTACGGTTACTACATACCAACTTAGGGATTATGCACTTTTAAAGTTTTGATTTCAAGTTTTTGATTCAGGTTCCTCTTGTAACTTTATCATTAGCTGTTCCAGTTCTGCTTTCTTTCGAACAAAACATCGGTGTTCCCAGCGTGCACCCCATCCGGTTACTCCAAAAAACACAACTATCAAAGGCAGAAGCCATAGACTGTTTTCTGTATCGAAGATACTCGCCACCGTGAGTATTACTACCAAACTCGCAAAGATCAAAAGGCCGGTATTGAATCTCACGTGATACGTGGCGTTAGCTAACGCATGTTTCAACTCACCCATGGTAGATCGGTCGAATCGATTTTCATTTTTCTTTCTTCTGAACCTGGAAATTCCAATGAGTACTGCAGCTGCGAACATGGCTATCATCATAGAAAAAGAAAATACGTTCTCATTCCCTTTGTACAGCATAGCGCTGGCTATTATACTCGCGGAGAATAAGTTAGCTCCTATACCAATAAATTCAGCGAGATTAACTCTGAATGCCGCACTATTCTTTTTTTTGATCACCCTCCAGTGCATCATAGTTTCATCTATTACATACATAGGTTTATTATTTTGTGTGTCCCAAATCTTTTTTAATTCTTTAAACTCCATGGTCATCAGGTTTATTAGCTTGCCCATAGTTTTGGTTCCGGATGTTATCAGCTAGCTTGCTTTTCATAGTGTTCTGATTGAGTGATCAAATGTTTTTTGATCCTGTTTATTTTCACGCCGATGTTGCTTGTTGTAATTCCGAGCATTTCGGACATTTCTTTGTAGCTGTATCCATCCAGCATCAAAAGGGTAATTGACCGATCCACTTCATCGAGTTTTTTTATCTCACTATATAACCAATCCAACCGATCATCTGATTCGGTCATGGCGTAGAGTAAAATGTGACCGGGATGTTCCTGGTCTTTTTGCTTATTGAACTTCTTCTCTTTTCTTATCCATTTGAAGGTTGTATTCAATGCTATTCTGTATAGCCAGGTAGAAACAGCAGACTGCTTTTTAAAGTTGGGCACCGAAGCCCAAACTTGGATGCAGATGTCCTGAAACAGATCGTCTTGATCATCAGCATTAAAGGCATAGGCTCTAACCACTTTAAAGAGAAGCCCTTTATGGTTTGACAACCAGTTCTCAAATATCTCTTTCTGTGCAGCTAAGGTCATTATTTATCCAATTTCACCCTCTAGTACCTTTTCGACTTAAGTTTATTACAGGAATGGGAAAAATTTCAGAAAAACGTAATTTAGAAATAATTAGACGATTTGATTATGATCAGACTTCTGCTATTACTGTCTCTGTTTTTTTCATTATCCGCCTCTACACCGATTCGACCTATTGAAGTTTGGATTGCAGATGACCTTGACTTCTTGGTTGAATTCTATAAAGAGCGACACCAAACTCCAGAAATATCATTAAGAGAGGAAAAAACGGCCAAAGTGCTGGCTTCGGAATTACGTAAAGTAGGGTTTGAAGTGACGGAAAATTTTGGTGGTTATGGCATAGTGGGAATTCTTAAAAACGGGAAAGGCCCTACAATTTTGTATCGAACAGATATGGATGCTTTACCAATGCCCGAAAAAACAGGATTAGAATATGCCAGTAAGGAAACGGTGTTGCTTAATGGTAATGAAGTGGGCGCCATGCATTCATGTGGGCACGATCTGCACATGACTACCTGGTTAGGTACTGCGAGGGCGCTAGCTGCAAATAAAAGGCAATGGAAAGGGACTTTACTATTAATAGGTCAACCGGCAGAAGAGATTGGCGCTGGGGCACGGATGATGTTAGAAGCCGGGCTCTACGAGAAATTCGGTGTACCTGATTATGGTCTGGGTCTGCATAGCAGCCCCACAATCAAAGCTGGACAAATAGGGGTGGCTGATGGTTATACTATGGCCAATACGGAAATGATCGATATCGATGTTTTTGGTGTAGGAGCCCACGGAGCTTCACCTCATATGTCTATCGACCCAGTGGTAATCAGCAGTATGATCATTATGGAACTTCAGACGATTGTGAGCCGTAATGTAAAACCTATTGACGATGCGGTGGTAACGGTCGGAGCAGTCCAGGGTGGAACCGTGGGTAATATTATTCCTGACCAAGTAAAGTTAAGACTTACCGTACGTACCTTTAAAGAGGAAGTACGTCAGCTCATACACCGAAGGATAAAGGAAGTATGCAATGGAACAGCTATGGCGGCAGGTTTACCTAAAGAGAAATGGCCACAAGTAAACATTCCCGAAAAGTTTACTCCTGCCAATTACAATCATCCGGAGCTGACTAAAAGAGTTGTAAAGTCTGCTGAAGAATCTTTGGGTAAGCAAAATGTAGTTTACGCGGAACCACAACTTGTTGGGGAGGACTTTGCCATGTACGGAAGTACGGAGGACAAGGTACCTACGGTGCTATTTTGGTTGGGTACAGTTTCACAGGAGAAAATCGATAACAATGACCTACCAGGGTTGCATTCTCCTTTTTATTATCCCGAACCCCGAGAATCCATTGAGACTGGCGTAAACGTTACCAGTTCTATCTTAATTGACCTGTTTAACGATTAAAAATCGACCTGCCCTTCCGACTCACCTTTGGTCAACCTGAGGAAGAGCTGTTCCTGGCCATTTTTTAAGTTGATGACATTGCTTTGGGTAGGAAATAATTCCATAAAGAAATCTGCTTTCACCTTTACAGTTGATATTGATTTTGGGTATTGAAAACTAAATACCAAAAAATGTGCGTCGTTCTCTACTGAAGCTCCGGAGAATGAGAATATTACAGATTCACCGTTTATAGCTAGCAGCAACCTTTGCTGAAAGTAGTTTTCCAATTTCTCTTGATTTCTGCTGGAATCTTTAAGCAAAGTATAGTTGGGATCGAAGTTCTTCAGGCAGTCTTCCAGATCATCGGAAAAAACTTTTATCGTGATTTTTTGTGCATTAAGGTCCACGTCAACAAGCGACAAGTAGATCGCATGGTCTTCCGAGAAGATGGGAGCCGCTGCCGTCAAAAAGATAAGCCATCTCATGATCGAATATAAACAAGTCTTTTAGCATCACCGATAAAGACGATTAAAATTAAACACTACAAATAGGAAACTATTATTGGATTAACTCGTATTACTACAAATAGGAATTTATTTTCAGGATGAAGAAGTATCAGTTAGGTGAATTTGAGGAAGTGGTTATGCTTACGGTGGGCGTGCTCTATGGAGAGGCCTATGGGGTATCCATAAAAAATGATATTGAAACGCGGCTGAACCGAAATGTGAGTGTTGGTGCGTTACAATCGGCGTTAAAGCGGTTGGAGAATAAAGGGTACTTAAGGTCAAAAGAAGGGGAGTCAACGGCCGAGCGCGCCGGTCGGCCGAAGAGATATTTTTACATAACAGCGAGTGGCAAGCGTGCTTTGGAATTTATTCGAAACAGTAGGAATAACCTATGGGACGCGATTCCCCAGGTAGCGCTTGATTTAAAAATAGCCTACTCAAACTAGGTGAAGGTTAACAATACGAGTCCTCCTAAACTATTCCTAAGATTTTTCAGGTGGTTTTGCCACCCTCAACTAAAAAAATACATTGAAGGTGATCTGATAGAAATATACGACGACAGGGTAGAGCGTGTAGGTAAGACAAAAGCTGACCGTCTATTTGTGAAAGATGTACTTCTACTCTTCAGACCCAGTATTATTCGTCCTGCAGAGGGCTTTGAACGATTAAATCATTATGGCATGTTTAAGAATTACTTCAAAGTAGCATTAAGAAACTTATCGAAGAATAAGAGCTACGTACTTATCAATACACTTGGAATGGGCATAGCCTTGGCTTGTTGTATAACGGCCTATCTCCTTTTGGCATTCAATATTGAGTTTGACTACTATTTTAAAAACACAGATTTATCCAATACGGTTAAACTTGTACACTATCTGGAGCGAGATGATGGAAGCGTTGACAAAAATCTTGTGGCGCCTATGGTCATGCCTCCTATAGCTTCTGAGGATATAAGCGGGATTGAAACTTTTACGCGATACTTGGGAGACGATGCGTATGTGAGTTATGGAAAAGAGTCGTTTCAAGAATCCATATCGTTTGCCGATGAAGACTTCTTTGAGATCTTTAATTTCAATCTTAAGTGGGGTTCGGTTAAAAATTTCAGTGATCCAAAGTCGATTTTTCTAAGCACGAAAATGGCTGACAAGTACTTCCCTGACGAAGACCCTATTGGCAAGCTCATGGTGGTGGAAATGCGCAATAAGGAATACGAGTTGATTGTGGGTGGAGTGCTAAATGAGGTTCCTTTAAATTCTACGTTCTATTTCGATTTTCTAATACGGGTTGAGAATTTTATTGACGTCCACAATATGCAAGTAGATAGCTGGGGACAATGGAGAGACGTCTCCGTAGCTTTTAAATTGACAGATATCAGTCAACGAGAGTCAATTGCACAACAGTTAGACAAGTACGTCAAAATAAGAAATGAGGCTAAAAGAGATGCCAAAACTCTTAAGTATGAACTTATACCTTTCTCAGCAAAACTAGATCCTGATAAGCTAAATTGGTCGTATTTTGGTCTGCCGATTTCTTTTGTGCCCCTATTGGTCTTTATAACACTAGGTTCAATTATTTTACTTATTGCCTGCTTTAATCTTACCAACACTACTATCGCTTTAACAGTAAAAAGGCTTAAGGAGATAGGTGTAAGAAAAGTGGTGGGTGCGGCACGCTCACAGATTGTAAGTCAATTCCTTCTGGAAATGACCATTACGGTAACAATTTCTATTGTGGTTGGATTGCTTGTCGCCCAATTTATTGTGCCGGAATTCGCGGCTATGTGGGGTCTTGCTTATGGCCTTGCTGACTTAAATGGTATTAATCTGTTCATCTCGCTAGCCATTATATTGTTTTTGAGTGCCATATTATCTGGCGCTTATCCGGCACTATTCAATAGTAAGTTTCGACCTGTAGTTTTGCTTAAAGGAAATTTACGAATCAAAGGTACCAATCCGCTTACAAGAGTACTATTAGCCATGCAGTTTTCGCTTTCTGTAATTGTTCTGGTCGCAGGAATTTTCTTCACCCAGAATGCTGGATACCAGCAAAAGGTTTCTTTCGGTTACGATAAAGAGAATGTTTTTATTGTAAGGATTGAAGGCGAAAAGGAGTATCAACTTTTTAAAACCGTAGCTCTGACCAACGCAAAAATTGAAAATTTAGCGGTTGCGGATCATCATTTTGGTTTTGGAGCTTATAGAAATCCATTTAAAATCGATACGAATGAATTTACTTCTTATGTCTACGAAGTAGGAGCAAATTACTTTGACGTAATGGGACTTGAGTTTGTCGAGGGAAGGGATTTCTTAGAGGAGAGCAAAATTGACTTTGAAAGTGCGGCTATTGTTGACCAGAACTTTATGAATCAACATCAGCTGGTTGATCCTTTAAATACACAAATCCTATTTCAAGGGGTGACCTATAATGTAATTGGCGTGGTAAAAAATCACTTAAGTGATCTGTCCGATCGTGCAGGAATGAAAAAAGATCATTTTTACCGTATGGCTAAACCTGAGCAGTATCAGCTTATGGCTTTCAGAGTTGCAGGAGGTGATATTTTTGAAGTTCAGGACGAACTAGAGAAACAATGGAAGTCAATTTTTCCGAATAAGCCGTTTAGAAGTTCTTTACAAGAGGACATCGTTTTTGCTGAGGCTAATAATTTAAATCAAAATCTTAAGAAGATTTTTCTATTTCTCACCGTGTTGGGATGTATACTGTCAGTGTCGGGAATATTTGCACTGGCCAGTTTAAATGTGGAAAAACGAACTAAAGAAATTGGTGTTAGAAAAGTATTGGGAGCCTCAGTAAGTAGCATTGTCAAATTGATCAACAAGGAGTTTGCGATTATACTAGGTGTAGCTATGATATTGGGAGGTACATGTGGATATTTCTTGACGTTTACTTTGATGGAGGAGATCTATACACAGCATATTCCAGTCACGTTGATCCCGATTATTCTTTGTGGGCTTTTTATTTTCACCATTGGTATAATTACTACGAGTGGCACCATTGTGAAGTCAGCCAAGGCAAGCCCTGTAGAGACATTAAAAAATGAGTGATAGTTCGCGAACCCGACCTTCTTTGCTATAGAATTTTATAAAATGGTTGCGCTTACAACCATTTGAGGCAATCGCTGTTTTTATTCTATGCTTCATTATCAGGTTTTTAAGCATAACACACATAAGCCTTGGGTAGTCTTCATTCATGGGGCCGGTGGAGGAAGTGCAGCCTGGCAAAGTCAGTGGGAGATCTTCAAAAAAGAGTATAACGTATTAGCCATGGATCTCAGGGATCATGGTAAATCAAAAGATATTCAACCTGCAAAAAGACGTTATACCTTCGAACTTATCGCGGATGATATTTTAAAGGTATTGGATTTCGAAAAAATTCAGAAGGCGCACTTCGTAACCCTCTCTTTTGGAAGTGTATTGATCCAGGACTTAAGTATGCGCAAACCAGAACTTGTAGAGAGTGTAATCTTAACAGGAGGGGTATTTAAGGCTAATATTCTGGTTAGGGGATTCATACACTTAGCCCGTTTTTTTAATCTTTTCCTGAGTTATCCGCAGATGTATCGGGTATTCTCCAAACTCCTTATGCCGAAAGAACGACATCAACTATCGAGGCGTGTTTATCAAATACATGCCACAAAAATTAGTAATGAAGAATATCTGCGATGGTTGGGACTTTATTCTACCTTCTTTCTCACTCTCAAGCGATTTTACTATCAAAAGATAGACTTTCCGGCTTTGGTGATTATGGGCTCGGACGATTATGTTTTTCTGAAAGCTGCCAAAGCGTTTGCTAACTATCATGATAAAGTGCATCTAAGTATACTGTCTGGAGCAGGTCACATATGCAATATTGATAACCCCAAAGACTTTAACAGAATTAGCTTAGATTTCCTTAAGAGGATAGCAGAAATAAATATGAAACGCGATACTGTTGCCGCATGAATGAGCTTGTTTTTACCCGCTATATCCATTTTATAGGGATACTCATTGTCTTTGGCATGGTGCTCGCCGAGTTGGTATTGGTACAAAAAGAATTAAAACGGTCTGTAATTAAGCGAATGTTTGTTTTTGATGGTATCTACGGTGCCTTTTCGCTGGTTGTAGTAGGTGCTGGGCTTTACTTATGGCTCGGCATTGGTAAATCCGCTGAATTTTATACGTCTAATCCTTTGATGCACGCTAAAGTTGGGCTATTTATTCTGGTAGGTGTATTATCCTTCTGGCCCACGGTATTTTACTTCAAAAACAGAAAGGGGAGAGAAGACGAGGTGGTTAAAGTACCTGCCTACATAAAACGTATTATCCAGATAGAATTGGGTCTTTTGATTATTATTCCCTTGCTGGCCACCTTAATGGCACAGGGAGTAGGGTTGTAGTTTTACTTTCTCTTCCTGAGTGATCGATTCATCCACCTACCGAATCTACCCCAGAAAAGACCCTGGCTCCAGTTCCAAATACCATAAAATCCTGGGGTGACATAAGTATCTAATTGTAAAGTCACCTTCGTGCCCTGATCCATACTGTCAGTCCAAAATTGCAATCTTTGTGGTCGGATCCATCGCATCGAGAGAAAGTAGCTTCCGTACAAATACTTTAAATCCCGGTAACCTTCTTTTATTTCACCCAATATCCCTGAGAACGACATTAGTGGACCGTGGTGCGTGTTAAAAACACCCTCTTCGAAAT
>CALBPF010000160.1 GCA_937899105.1 uncultured Flammeovirgaceae bacterium
TGTGCCTGAAAAAAATTAACTGACTGGTAGTCAGTTTTTTAAATCAAAATCGTGTTAAACTCGGGAGATCAGGCAGATTATATAGGTGTTGAGGTTCAAGGACCGTTTAAGTCTGATTCTTACCGATACTAATAAGTAAATCAACTAAATAATAGGACGTCGCTGGTCATCGATCAGCGGCTTTTTTGTTTCATAGAGATTTGCCGATCCAATATCCCGCAAAAGCCATTACCATGCCCAGGATAATACTGGCAAGAGTATAGCTTGCAGCCGTCACCATGTCCTTTTGCTCCAGCAGACTCACGTTTTCCATGGCAAAAGTTGAAAATGTGGTAAAACTGCCGCAAATGCCAACTCCTAAAAAGAGTCTCAGCTCAGGAGAAATATTAGATTTTATAAACAGGCCAACGATCAACCCTAAAATCAAGCTTCCTAAAGTATTTACAAATAAAGTGCTTAGTGGAAATACACCTTCAAAACGTTTGTCAATCCACAAGTAGGCTAAGTAGCGCAAGACACTACCGGCAAAACCACCAACTCCTACCAGCAATACCTGTTTCATTAGCGTTCAATATACTTTCTGG
The DNA here is from genome assembly GCA_937899105.1 of uncultured Flammeovirgaceae bacterium. Taxonomy (GTDB): domain Bacteria; phylum Bacteroidota; class Bacteroidia; order Cytophagales; family Cyclobacteriaceae; genus Fulvivirga. The sequence continues at coordinate 585 of CALBPF010000160.1, forward strand.
CACATTTTTTCCGTAAATATTTGACCGCATCCAGATAGTTAGTATGCTCTTGTAAGCTCAAAGTCAGTTTTTTCCCATTGTCAAATAAAATCACCAATTCCTTAAAGGTGCCTCCGGCAGTTTTTACTTTTTGTTCTGTCCATTGCTTTACTTCTTTCAGTGTGAAAGATACCTTTTTAAACCTCAATGGAAACTGGATACCGATACGGTTTTTGCCAATTTCTACGCGTTTATAGCCCAAGAGTGTTTTTGTAAGCAAACCCAGGGCCAGCGGCCCGGGAACAATCACAAGGGCATACTGATACCAAACAGTCCGCCCTGATTCGAGTATTAATGAGAGCATATATCCGGATATTCCAAAACATAATGCTATGAAAATACCAATGGAAAGCAGAGTATTTATCTTGGGTCTTGCTACAATCATTTGACTCAAAGAAAGTGAAATTAGTCTTAAAATTCCGGGCGGGGATGCCCAAGTTTCAATTAAAGCTATTTCCTTGATCTCAAAGCCGGTTTCCGTAGTCTTTGTAAAATTATGAAGGAGTAAAAGTAATTCGGTACTCGTGGGTGAAGAACATGATCTCTGAATCAATGTCAAGCGATGCTTTAAACTATTTCTTCCGTTTCGGCCAGGTTGGGTACCTCAATAGTTACCGTAGTGCCTTTTGCTAATTGGGAGTCTAAGTTGACACTGCCCCGGAGTTTGTCAATAGTTTCTTTTACAATATACAATCCAAGCCCTGAACCGGCGTTATCTTCCGTGGCACGATAAAACATCTTAAATACGTTTTTTAAATGTTTCTTTGGGATGCCTTTGCCATTATCAGTTACAGTTATTTTAGCAATGGTATCATCTATATCCCCGATTATTTTTATATGCGGATCTTTGCCGTTTGAGTAGCGAATGGCATTTGAGATAAGATTATTGAATATGACTTTAAGTCGCTTAGAATCTGATTTAAAATGATGTTTCTGGTTGATTTTGATTTCTTTAGTTACCCTTTTGTTTTCAGCTCCGTATTTCAGTTGCTCGAATATCTCATTAAACATTTCCTTAAATAAAATATCTTCCTGGCCCACCTCTAACCGTGCATTTCTTGATAGGTCGAGAATATCTTTAATGAAGGTGTCCTGTTGCTCTGCGCTTTGCGCAATCATGAGTAAGTACTTTTGCATCATTTCTACGTCCTTCTCTTTTTTGGCCAGGTTTACTAAACCAAGTACTGATGCTATAGGCGCCCTGAGATCATGCGAAACACTGTAAACGAAATTATCTAGCTCAATATTGGCTTTACGTAATTTCCGATTAGATATTTTAATTTTCTCTTCGGTTTTGCGTCGTATCTGAACTTCTTCGTTCAATTCTTTGGTTCGCTCTTTTACCATGCTTTCCAGGTTTTCATTGAATTTTAGCATGGCTTTTTGAGCTACCGTTCTTTCATAGACCGTAGCGTATAGTATGATAGTAGAAATGCTAATAATACCAGTAAAAATTTGTACCAGAAGGAGAGAACTGTCCTCTGAATAGAGATAAAAAGGTCCGGTTCCTTTTATGGTAAAGAATATTGCAACGAAAGCTACAATTAAAATACCCGTACCTGTGATTTGAAGATTGAAACGAAAGCCCAACCAAAGTAGAAATGGCACTACTAGAAAGGGCAGGGATCGTTGCATAGTTTCTGAAATGGGATTGTAGTTTAAAATTGCAATGATGATGGCCAGACAACTAAAAAAGACCCCCCACTCAATGGCCTGAAGCCTATTCCATTTAAACTTAAACCTTGTAGACCATGATATTATAAAAGGAGTGATCACTAATACACTTACTACATTGCTGATCCACCATGTGCTTGAATTGGTAATAAATTCAGTGCTTTTTATTATGCCATTCATTATAAGGCCACCTGTACCTGTTACTGACCCTATCAGGCATGCGACAAGAGCTACCAAAAGAAAAATAAATACATGTATAGTTTTAACGAATGGGTTCTTTGTTTTAATGAATTTTAATACCAAATAATATCCAAAAAGGGCTTCTAGTGTATTTCCTATAGCTATAACCACTAGTGATGAAAGTAGGCCAAAAGAAAATTCAACCTGCAGATTTAAAAATACCAGGGTGTTGGCTATAAAAGATCCAATAGTAATGGCAGGCCAGGTTCTGTAGCCGCTTAATATAATTAACGCTAAGGCCAGACCTGCAGGTGGCCAAAGTGGTGCAGCCTTGGAAATTGGAAAGGACAACCACAGACCTACCTGCGCTGATACGTAATAGCACAAGGCGATTAAAATGATCCGTAGATCATTACTTTTTAAAGTAGATTTTAAGCGTTGCATCCGCAAAAAATAATAGACTAATTGGTACCAACCATAGTCCAAACGGATCACTAATATAAGTAATTATTTAAAATAAGGTAGTTAAAGGCTTATTAACCAACTATCAACACAGGATTAAGAATAATAATTATGGTTAATCTTCAAGCTCAAAATACTGCTGGTATTACTAAAATCTTAAGCTAAATGTAGTGCCGATGTTCTTTTTTGAACTGACATCTATTTTACCCTTATGTAAGTGCATTATTTGCTGCGATAATGCAAGGCCAATGCCGGAGCCCTCTTTTTTAGTAGTGAAAAAAGGTATAAATACCTGATCTAGTTTATCCTCTTCTATGCCTGTTCCATTGTCTGAAATCGATAAGAGGTTTTTATGGACACAGGTAATAGATAGCTGCGGCGCAGGGTTCGAAGCCATTGCTTCGAAGGCATTTTTTATAAGATTAATCAACACCTGATCTATAAGATCTGGATCTGCCAGCAGTCGAACATCTTCTGAAACTGATTTTACAATATTGACATTCTGAGTTTCATTTTTAAAAAGTTCAAGAATCCGATTTACCCGCTCACTAACATTGATAGTCTCGAAAACGGGGGTGGGAATTTTGGTAAGTCTTCGGTATGACTCAGTGAAAGACTGTAGCCCATGACTTCTGTTCTCAACGGCGTCTAAGCCCATCCATAGTTTTTCAACAGCGCCCGGATCCAACTGTACTTCTTCTCTTCGCTTCTTATCTACCATGTTCTTAAGGGTTCCGGTAAGTGATGTAATAGGGGTAACAGAATTCATTATTTCATGTGTGAGAACCCGGATAAGCTTTTGCCAAGCCGCCATTTCATTCTCGTCGAGAGCATTTTTAATATTCTGAAGTGAAACCAGCTTAAAAAATTTGTTTTGAAGTTTGAATTCTGAAGCATGTACATTCAGTTGAAGCAGTTCGTTCTCAACTACAAGTTTTACCAATTTATTTTCTCCCGGTTTTATATCTCTGATCGCGTTAAGTAGGTCCTCGTCGACCCGTTCAATCGTTTTCAAGCTAATTATTTGAGGGATACCTAGTAAATCTTTTGTAGCCTGATTCACCAATTGAATTTTTTCATTTTCATCATAGCTTATGATTCCCACTTTTACATGTTCTACTAATGATTCCAGGTAGATATGTTGTGCCTGCTTTTCGGAGCTGATCGCTTCGAATTTATCTGTGATTTGATTTAGCACAGCATAAAACTCATTGAATGATTTACCCTTGCCCTTTTCTGAGAAGCGTGTGGTAAAATCATTTTGAAGTAGAGCTAGCAGGAATGCTTTGAAATCTCTATTTGTTTTTTCTACATACCATAGCAACTCGATAAAAGCGATCAAAAGAAAAAGAAGAATATAGAAACTTCTAAGATACCGCGGTTCCGCAAGTAGATAATATACCATTAGACTAATTAGAATGGTAATTATTCCTACCCGAATAATAATATTGATTCTGAAATTTCTCACTTACAGATGATACTTTTCCATTCTTCGGTACATGGCGCCGCGTGAAAGCCCCAGCTCTTTGGCGGCATGACTTACATTACCATTATGCTTCAATAAAGCTTTCTTAATCGCCCATGATTCTATGCTTTCAAGATTGTAATTTTCAAATTCGTTAGATTCTTTGTTTGATGAGAGCGGTACGTTGAATACAGAAAGACCAATGTTTTCATTGTCGCTAAGAATAATAGCCCGCTCTACCGCATGCTCAAGCTCTCTTATATTTCCTGGCCATTGGTATTTTTCAAGATGGTGTAGCACGTTAGTAGTAAAACTAGGGTTAGGCTTATGGTACTTCCTAGCATATTTTTTAAGAAAATGATCGGCTAGTAGCCCGATATCAGTCTTTCTTTCACGCAATGGTGGAATAGTGAGTTCCATGGTGTTGATGCGATAGTAGAGGTCTTCCCGGAACTCACCTTCTTCAACCATTACCCTGAGATTACTATTGGTTGCACACACGATTCGTACATCTACATTTACAGGTTGGCTGGCGCCAAGTCGCGTAATGCGTTTGTTTTGCAGTGCAGTCAGAAGCTTGGATTGTAGTGAGAGCGGCAAGTTGCCAATTTCGTCTAAAAATAGAGTCCCTTTATCAGCCGCTTCAAACCTTCCCATTCGATCTTCTTTCGCATCGGTAAATGCACCTTTTTTATGTCCGAACAGCTCACTTTCAAAAAGTTGCTCGGAGATTGAGCCCAGGTCCACCGTTATGAATACTTCATTTTTGCGCAACGAAGATTCATGGATAGCGCGTGCAGCCACTTCCTTACCCGTACCGTTTTCACCAAGCAGCAGAATATTGGCATCAGTAGGGGCAACTTTTTGAATGAAGTTCATAACGCCTTGCATGACCTTAGATTGGCCTATCATCTTAGAACCTAAGGTTTTAGTTGCACGCGTTACTTCAAATTGACGTGATTTTAACTTTGTGATCTCCCGGTTTTGCTGTGTCAGTTGCAGTGCATTATTTACTGTAGCTTGTAGCCTTTCATTTTCCCAAGGTTTGGAAATAAAATCCGTTGCACCGGCTTTCATTGCACCTACGGCTGCATCCAGGTCTCCATAGGCGGTCATCATAACCACACTAATACCAGGGTCGGCTTCCTTTATTTTTTTAAGCAGCGATATGCCCTCATTACCGGAAGTTTCGCCTTGGGTGAAATTCATATCAAGCAGAATCAGATCGTACGGTTTTGACCCCATACGTTCCTTTACTTTCGTGGGGTCATCAAGTACTTCCACTGAATTTAAATTGGCCTCTAGCAGGAGTTGTGCCGAAAGCAAAATGTGAGGGTCATCATCAATAATTAATATATGCTCACTCGTTTTGGCCATTATTTATTTGTTGCTTTTCGTGGATAATCTCCCTGAATACCAGGTAATTTAGCATTAATGGATAAAGAATTTAATATTCTTGATATAACTAAAACAAAATAATTGATACTGCTTTAGTTGCCGGTACCATCGTTAGCTTTACCACCTACTTTCCGTAGCCTTTTAAATTGGTCAAAATTTGGGTTTGAGCTATCATATCTCACAGATTTTCTGGTACTCTCAGAAATTGGTATGCTAACCGTTTTTAGAAAAAAGCTCAATACAAAAGCTTAAATACTATGTGGTTTTAGTGGCCATAATGGTAGTGGTCGGTTGTGGATAGGCCGGAGCTCGGTCTTTAGGTGAAAGTAAAGTACTTCTTATTTTATTTTTTTGATACTGGCGTCTGAGAATAGATTTTTTAATTTGGAATCATTTGCTA
>CALBPF010000161.1 GCA_937899105.1 uncultured Flammeovirgaceae bacterium
TATCAGATAACAGATCTTTATTTTTTCCATAGTTTTAAAATCACTTTATAAAACCAAGGCATTCTATACCTTACTCTATAAAGTACCTGAACTAGTAAGTAATTACTGAAATTTAAATATGCCTCCCATTTGCCTTTGTATTCAATAAAAATTGGCTCCTTCGTTAAAATGTATAAAATCTCCAGTTGTGGTATATGCACATTTTTTTGATAATAGTAACGAACTAACTCTTTTTCACCAAGATCATAAAATGACCAAAAACCGGTATCAAATTCACGTAACGTGTTTTTTAAGGTATTAATACAAGCCCTAATATCAGCTTCTACCTCGGTAGACCCTGTTAGTCTATGTAAATCAAATAAGCCTAAAATGGCATAGATAAATCCATTCAATACAAGAAGTGGTTTTTCGGTAGGGTATTCTTCTAGCCAAAGATTATGTTTGGCGTCCAATATACGAACACCCCCGTTCTTTTTCCAGATTCGTAAAAAGTTGTAAGCCTGTTTTGCCGTTTCTAATAATGATTCGTCCAACAATATCTGGTACATGCGTAAATAAAAAGAAATTACTTCGCCCTGAGCCATAGCAGAAGCCCATGGTACTTTTAATTCATATTTATCATTTGGATAATGATGGTACCAAACACAGGTACCGTTCTCTTGTGTTTTTGTATCTTCTAAAACAGCTAAGCAATTTTTTAATATTTCCAGTTCCTCTTTATTCTTTGTTTCGTAGTAACGGGAATGCATAATAAAGCCATACTGAGCAATATTAATGGGAGAATATATTAGGCCAATTTTCGTGTTTATCAGAGGGACACCACGTTCATCTAATTTCCCACCATAAATGTTATTTTCATAATGTATTATGGCAGGTCGCATATCAATGTAGTAAGTACCCAGTTCCTGAGATAGAGAAACTGTTCCAAGCGATAATTTTATTTTCTTACTTTCCTCCATGCCCGTCGCGCAAATTCAATAAAACTCTTATTTCAACTTAGTATTGTCAATTAACTGGTTATACTTAAAAATGGACCGATATTGACTTATGAATAGCAATGAAATTCACAGTTAAAAAGATTTCGTTAGTTGTTGAATAATTCCCTAGAGGTGTTAACCCATCTTTTAAGATTCTGTAAAAATTATAAGCTGATAAAACGGTATAAAAGTCTTTAAGAAAATGCCTGGAGTCTATATTTGGTTCACCGAATTCGATTTGAATAATATCAATACCACCTTTAGAAATCATGTTCAAAGCTCCTCTTAGTACATCCAGTTCATGTCCTTCAACATCTATTTTCAGGAAATTGATCTTCTCAATATTATTTCCAGTCGTAAATTCATCTATCACCTCTAATTGAACATCCTCTGAAATAGCAGTCATATCAATGCCAATATCATTTAAATCGCGTTCATACAATGAAGCAAGACCCGAGTTATCTTGATCTGAAAATAAGGTCGTACGTTTTTTTGAAGCACTAAAGCCAAAGTTATAAAGACCGATATTCCTAATATGTTCTGTATTGGATTTTAATGTTTTGAATGTCGTTTTGGAGGGTTCAAATGCTAAAATATTGTAATCCAGATCTGAAAATATCTTCGAAAGCTCGATTGAGTAACTTCCAACATTAGCGCCATCATCAAAAATGGTGATCACATCGTTATTGTTCTCTTTAAAAATCTTAAGTACGGATCTAAGAATAATAATCTCGCCACTAGTTCTAAAATCACCACTCCGATAATTCATACCACGCAGCGCAATGTCATGTATCACGGTATAAAAACCTTGGAATTTGGCTTTACCTGCCGTATGTGATAAGAATTTGCGAATTATAAATCTAATAAGTTGTCTCATGCTCCTTGCCAGTTTACTACAGAGGCTTAACCCATCCTCTTTTTGGATAAGTATCGACCGATACTTTGAGGCCAATTCTTCTTTTAATGTAGTTTTTGATTTTTAGTAGCCACCATTGTCTCATTCCATATTTAATAACATTTTCATGAATATTCGTATAGTCTTTGAAATTATTCTCGTTGTAAAATCCACTTATGCTCATGTAAAAAACTTTCGGAGCTTCGGGGAGCCATTTAGGGTAATTATACCATATAAAGCGTTTTTCCAATACCCAGTGATAAAACAGATAATTTTCTTCTGTATGAAAATTATAAACTCTACCATGATCGTAAACTATAACTTCGTCTTGTGAAAGATCCTCTTTTACGTATTGCTTATTAAATACTTTAATCCTATTTGCCAATTCCTTCTTAAAGGCAATTACAGATATATTATTATTTGGTAGATCAAGAATCTCACTTTCATTCGTAATTTGAGTGTAAAAGGGTTTCTTGCTAAACTCATCAAAAGATTGGTATTCTGAGTTTTGGAATATTTCCCTATAACTACCTTCAGTATAAAGTTTATTAATCTTATCTACATTTCGGTAAATAGTAAAAGGACCATGCAAATGACCTTTTTTAAAAGCAAGTATGTCATGACGGCTAATTACATCCTCAGTGATGAATTGGTCAAGTTGACCATAGACCAAGTCTATATCTCCGTAAGCCCAAAAGTCATATCCATGTATAATATCTTCAAAAATTTCACCATAAGCTGGCCTGAAATCGCATAACTTATAGGGAGCAAAATTCGGGAGTTCTAATTGAATTTTTTTTTCTATTAGACTTTTAAGATCACTAAAAAGCATTGAATGAAACCTTACATTATCAGGTGCATTTTGAAGGGGTTTCAAATCTGTAATAAATAATACATCGAGTACATTCCTATTGTTATTGCACGATTGCAAATAGATATTTATAAATGGCGGCCACTGACCAAAGTATGGAATGATTTTAACTACTTTATTCAAAATAAAATTACACCAAGGTGAATTTTTGGTTGATACCCACTACTAGTTCTCCATGATACTCAATATCAAACTGATTTGAAGATAGAATATTTAATATTCTATCTCTGCAGTCAAATTCATCATGGATCTCTACGGCCAGAATCTTTATATGAGGTAACCATTCTGCGACGGCATTTGAAGATTTAAAGATTTCACTTTCTGCACCCTCAATATCCATTTTCAAAAGGTCAACTGATTCCCAATCATATTCATTGAGCAATCCTTTAATGCACCTGGCTTTTATGCTCTTAGGGGTAATTATTTTTTCTTCCTTGAGACTAAATGACCAATCTTGTCCATCTCTAAATGTGTTGGCTGGTGATAAGTAAGTATCGCTACTCCATAAGCCAACATTAAGTGGTAAAACACTTCTACAAGAATTTATTTCAAGATTTTTTCTCATTCTTAAAAAAGTTGACTCGTTAGGTTCAATAGCAATACTTTCTACTCCATCATATACAGAGTTTAAGTAAAGTGAAGTCAACCCTATGTTGGCACCTGCATCGATTATCTTTTGGGGTGTTATCTTATATTTCTTGAATAAATTTACAATTGGCTTATATTCTTCTTCTATAAATATTTGGTTGAGCACCCTGGCATCTGATGAATTTCTTTTGATTAGAACACTCATATTAATTCCTTCGAAGCCGCTTACTAAATTATACGTACCTTTTCTATGCACATTGATACCGTTCTTCAGTAGATTACGAAAAACAAGATGTGTCTCTACGATATTCTTCGGAAGTCTATTAAGAAAATAGGAACATAAAGAATATAGTAAAATAAAAGGCTGTTCGCTTATTGAAAACTTATTCAGCTTCTTCAAGTAAGATGTAGGTAACATACTTAGCTTAAAATGATGATTATACCTTAAATTGTTTCACCCTAATCGTCGTCTGAACTCTTGTGATAAGTATTTGAGTTGGTTGACGCCAAATAACACAGATAGGAACACATAACCACATATTCCTAACGCCACTTGAACTATTAGCTTAACGTACAAGCTCGTCCAGATACTCATTTCTCCTAAGATATATACAGGTATCGTTGCAATGATCGATAGGAGTAAACTAGGTAAAACGATTCTCATAATATCAAATAGCCTGTTTTCTAAATACTTGGTCAGTGCATTGGCAATTATCATTAATCCCACATAGTTAGTAATGACAAGTATTAACAAAAAAATGTAAATATCGAAAAACAACCCTAATACCATCCCAGTCAATACTATAGCTTTTTTTACTAGTTCTACCTTCAGGTACTTTTTATGATCACCTCTCGACATAATAGTATAGGCCATAATGTTGTTTAAAGGTATTGTTATTCCCAATAGGCAAAATAACTTAAGATAGGACGACGCCGGTATCCATTTTTCTGAGAATAAGATATAAATCACAGAATCCGATGTAGTAAGTAATATCAACATCACAGGGCATATCAAATAAGAGATAAGACCTAAATACCTATTAAATATCTGACGTAATTCCTGAGTAGTTTCTATACGAGAAAAGATAGGGAAAACTATACTCGTAGCAATGTTCACAAAATTTCTTACCGGAATGTCTTTGGTAGATTTTCCTCGATTATAGAAACCTAACGCACCGGCACCAAACAGTTTGCCAATAATCACATTATCTATAGAATTAAAAATTTTATCAAGTAATGATACGAAAAAAATTCTCACACCAAATGAATACATTTCCTTGAATCTGGAAACATTAAAAATCAACTTTGGTTGCCAGTCGCAAAGTAGATGGCTCATTATCACAGAAACCATTGATAAAGCAATAGCCTGACCTACCAAACTGTAAGGTCCATAACCTAGATACGCCATTAGTATTGCGATTACACCAGATGAAATACTAGATACCGTCTGGATAACATTTATTTTCTTATAGTCTAGCTGCCTTGTAAATAGGGCATTTGGTACTATCTCGAAAGATCTTATTAAAAATCCTAATGCATAAACCTTGATAAGGACTTCTAAGTTATTGTTCCGGTAAAAAGCTGCTATGTATGAAGACCCAAAGAAGAAAAGGATGTATAAAAATGATGCGACAACGATGCTGAAAAAGAATATTGTAGAACACTCTGTGTCCGATATTTTTTTTTTCTGAATTAGCGATGCTGAAAGGCCAGAACCAATAAACGCATTAGCTAATTCGGAAAATATAATTAACATGGCAACCAAACCAAACTCTTCAGGCTCTAACAACCGAGCAAGGATTATTGAAACAATAAGAGAGAATGACTGGCGGACAATTTGCCCAAGGGTATTCCATTTGATCCCAGAAAATATTTGAGATTTAATCTGGCCAGTCATCAATGTTTGTTACCAGGATTATGCATAGACTTGTATTCCAAGAAAAGTTTCTGATCAAGTTCTAATTCTCCATATTCTTCTTTCATTATGTTAATCATAAGCAGGAAAGGATGTTCAAGACTAAAATCACTTCTTTTCATTCAATCAAGCCTCTCAGCACAGAAAGGTATACCTTCTTTTGACTATTAACTGAATAAAACTGCTCTACAGTTTTCCTTCCATTTACACCTACTTCTCTTCGTAGGTCTACGCTTTCAATCAATAGGCTAAGTTTATCTACAAAATCATTTGAACTTTTACTAAGAAATCCATTACGCCCATTATGAATGATGTCTGAGTTCACACCAACTGGCGACATTATAGTGGGTATGCCCAAGGCCATGTATTGCAAGCCTTTCAATCCACATTTTCCCTTTGCCCATTCATCGTCAGGTAGCGGCATGATACCAATATCAATTTGGCTCAAATCCTGAGTTTCTGTTTCCTTTTTCCAGGCTTGACCTTTTATTCCCAACTCTGCATTCATATATCCCTCATCACCTATCACCTTAAACATTATTCTTGATCCATACTTTTTCTTTATTCGAATAAGGGTAGGTATCGCTTCTTCAAAATGATCAATCGTGGTTTTACTACCACTCCAACCTATGCATATCGTTCTCGTATCATAATCCTCAACATTTTTTGGGAGGTACAAATCTGAGTCAATGGTAGTAGGGATAATGACTACGTTCTCGTTAAACTGCTTTGCATATTTTGCCAAATATTCATTCCCTGCTATTACCAAATCCGACATGCCAATTATGAATTTAGTCTTCTCGGGATTCTTTAACCAACTTAAGCTTCTATTTGGCGCGGAAGATCTGGACTCATTCAACAGCCATATTGCATCGTCAAAATCAAAAATCATTTTAGCTTTTGATTTTGAAAATTGTTTTTCAAAATATGTAACCCCAAGCATAAATGCTTCTCTCTGAACAAATACAATATCAATATAAGCGCCAGCTTTTTGGATATCTCTGTATCTTTTCCCAATACTTTGAAACAGAATTTTGAACTTTTGAAAGTAGTTGCCAGGCTTATAAAAATTGGCATCGCCATTTTTAGAAAGTAGATAACTATGCTCCCAGGCGACACCTTCTTCTTTCAGGTAGTTCAGGTATTGCTCATACCTGAAACGCTGAGAAGGTGACCTGCCTTCTCTATGCATGTCAACAAATAATACCTTCATTCTAATCTTCTAACCAGACTGGAGGTAAATTTTCTGTAATCTCAATATCCTTAAACTTTAGCCCCTTTTTGATTCCGGTAGATTTAGCCCATTGGATCATTTTTTCTAAACCTTTCTGCAGTGGTGTTTCTAAAATGGCGCCAAATACTTTTCTAAGCTTAGTATGATCAGACCAGGCATGTTTAACTTCATTTCTTGCCTCAACATGACGAACCGACTGGTTTGCACCCATTGCTTTTTTAATGGCAATAGCAAGATCATTTACCGTAAGCTCCCTATCAGCCCCGATATTAAATATTTGATTATAGGCAGATTTATTATTTATACAATTGGCAATTATGGGGGCAATGTCCCCAACATAACTAAATGCTCTTGATTGTTCTCCATCACCGAAAATTGTAAGGGATTTACCTTGCATCAGTTGATTGATAAAAATTCCCACAACATTTCGATACTTGTCTCCCAAGTTCTGGAACTCTCCATATACATTATGCGGTCGAAATATGATATAGTCTAAGCCAAACATTTCCTTGGTTATTTTTAACTCTTGCTCAACAGCAAATTTAGCTATGCCATAAGGATCTTCGGGTTGAGGCGTCATATCTTCCCTCATGGGAGATGGTAAATCACCATATACTGCAATAGAAGATGTGAAAACAAAACATTTAATCTTGTGCTTGACACTTTCATTAATCAGATTTATGCTACCAATTAAATTGTTGTTAAAATTGAACCTCTTGATAAAGTGGCTAAGACCTTCTGCCGCATAAGCCGCTAAATGATATACATAATCAAATTTGTGTTTATTAAATAATTCGGATATCGCATTATGATCAATTATGTCACAGTGAATGAATGTGGCATTCTGAGGTAAGTTATCTTCAAATCCTCCACTTAGGTCATCCAGACAAATTACATTATGACCTTCATCTAATAGTTCTCTAACAACGTGTGCCCCGATAAACCCGGCTGCGCCGGTTACTAATGTTTTCATTTTTAAATGATAATATTTTAGGCTATCTCCTTTTAAGAGCTGCTTTTTGATACGAGCAAATAAATAAAGCTGTCAAGTAAAACGGGATTACAGGTATTTTGTACCTAACTAAGGAACCAAAATTACCAGACGAAACTCCTACAGCAAAGGCAAAGGTAATTGTAAATATTAGACAGGCCGTAATAAATGGATCCGATTTTACCGTCTTAACCAAATTGAATAAACCGATTCGCACTAATAGATAGAAAGTAAATATCAATAGTATAAGACTCTCAAGAGCCGATAAAAGCATTACTATGCTATTAGACTCCCAAAGGTAGGGTCTGAATAATGTAACCCACACAGCTGGTATAAATTTCCTTAGTAAGCCAGTTGGACTAAAATCATAATCGCCTAAATTATATCCTGAACCCTCAGAGCGAACAGTCCACACTGAATTATCATAGGCAGTTATTTCAGCCGTTTTTAGCAAATTGTTAAAGGAATAACGCTGATTTCCTTCGGTTAGGTACAGCAACCCCAATATGCTAATGGATACGGGTATGATCAACAGTAAGGGTTGAACTATAATTTTTAATACAATAGACTTAATCTGCCTTATATATAAAAGGTATATCCAAATTAATCCCGTTGGAAGTAAGCAAAATAATATAAAAACTTTAATCACAGAAATAACCCAAATACTAACGAAAAGAATTAAATAATTGAATCCACTTCTATTCTTAAAAAAGAAAATTTCGAATAAAGCATAGATAACCCAGCCAACAGCGCTTAAAGTGATTGTATCTTTCATAATACCAGAACCCCAAAACACAACTGAAGGTACGGCAAAAATGGCCACCGCAATAGGTAAGTGTAATCTGGGATAGGCTTTAATTATTGAACTGTACAACGCCCATAAGCCACTGAATCCAATCGTAGCGAATAATAAGGCTTGAGAAGAGTACGTATCAAAAGTAAAAAGTGCAAATAAACCAGTTAATCTTACGATGAAGTATGCAGGGGGATCATCAAAATACCACATCCGCGATGCATATTGGAAATTTTGCGGGGTGTAAACATTGTCCCCAAAGATCAAGTTAATTCCTGTTACCGGTTGATTAGTAAATGCTTCCCATACGTAATGTGCTCCAAATGAAGTATATCCAAAGGTATCACCTCCACCGTAATAGAACTGATATACCAACCCTAAGAGAATAGCTCCAAAAAATTTAATAGTCAGGGCGGGTATAAAATATTTTTTGGTATGTACTGTACATACTTTTACTCTAAGATTGTAGGCTAGAAAGTATAGTAATATTAACAGTGTTGGGGTTACTATTAAATCTCTTAATTCCATTAATATCGTTTAAACTCAAGTCTAAC
>CALBPF010000162.1 GCA_937899105.1 uncultured Flammeovirgaceae bacterium
CAAAGACTTAGGCTTTGATAAGGAGCATATCCTTGTGCTAAGTTTGAATAACTCTATAGAGGAGAAATATGAGACGTTTAAAAATCGCCTTCTATCTCACCCTGACATTTTAAAGGCATCCGTCTGCCAGGCAACCATAGGTAGTGGTACGTTTGGAACAACGGTCATACCCGAAGGCGAGGAGAACCAACTTAGTATTAATATTTTTAGAACGGATGCCAACTTCATTGAGACGATGGGTATAGAAATGGTTGCCGGCCGGGCTTTTGATCCTCTTTTATCCAGTGATTCGGGTTCCGTAATTATCAATCAGACGATGGCTGAACTGTTAGGTTGGGAGAACCCAATAGGGAAGACCTTAAAGTTTTCAACGGAAAGCCCCGGAATACCCATATTGGGGGTGACCAAAGACTTTCATTTTGAGGGATTGAACGAGAGCAAGGTAAGACCTGTAGTCATGTATAATTTTCCGAGAAATTTCAGGAACGTGACCGTGAGACTCTCCGGAAAAAATGTGAGTGAGACCATCCGGTACATTGAGAAAGTCTGGAATGATTATGAAAGTCGGTATCCATTCGATTATTACTTTGCCGACACCTGGTTCGATCAAAAGTATAAGAAAGAAGCACCCCTCTTGGATACGATTATGGTCTTTTCAACTATCAGTATTCTTTTGGCATGCCTGGGATTGTATGGGCTCACTGCATTTACAATAGAGCAAAGGACCAAAGAGATAGGGCTTAGAAAAGTATTGGGCGCTACGGTAAGCCAGCTCACATTTCTTCTTAATAAGAAGTTCATTTTACGTCTATTAGCTGCGTTTCTAATAGCGGTGCCGGTAGTTTATTACCCTATAAAGGACTGGCTGTCAGGGTTTCCTTACCAGATAGAAATAGGCTTTGCCCCCTTTGTTTTTGCGCTTTCGTTAACCGGCATTATTACACTTCTGGCGGTCAGCGGCCAGGCGTTAAAAGCAGTTACTATGAATCCGGCTAACACGTTAAAAAGTGAATAATTCAAATCAGGTATGATCAAAAACTATATAAAAATTGCTTTTAGGAATCTGTCAAGGTTCAAGGCCTACTCATTTATAAATCTGTTGGGTCTTGCCCTTGGTCTTACCGTCAGTATTTTAATACTACTCTTTGTGGCAGATGAATTGGCGTATGATCAGTTTCATGTCAATAGGGACAGGCTCTTTAAAATTGTTACGTCTAACCCTGATGGCGGAGGCCTTGAAACTAACGCCTGGCCGGTAGCTTACAGACTGGCTACTGATTTCCCGGAGGTGGAGGCTACCATTTATTCGCGCGCAATGCCTTCCAACATGATGGTGAATTATGAAGGTAAGAGATATCAGCATACTGCTTATTACGCCAGCAAGGATTTTTTTAAACTCTTTTCCTTTAACCTTATTGAGGGGAATGCGGAAACTGCTCTTAAAGAGCCCTTTTCTATTGTAATCACGGAAGATATCAAGAAAAGGTATTTTGGAAGTGACGTAGTACTTGGCAAGACCATTACCTTAAGAGATTCCCTGGATTTTATCATCACCGGCGTTGTTGAAAACATTTCGCAACAGTCTCATATTCAATTTGAACTACTGACTTCATTCACGACTAATGAAAAGCTCAGGCCTTGGTTTAGCTATAGCGAGGGGTGGGGCAATTTCGATGTTCGTAATTACCTTTTGCTAAAGGAAGGTGAAGACATTGATAATGTACTTGTTAAAGCCCGCAACCTCTACATGGATAATGCCGGTGAGTGGCTGAAAGAAATGGGACTGGAGTTTCAGGTAGATTTCATTCCATTAAAAGACGTCTATTTAAGGTCAGAGTATAGTAATGGTTTTGGCCCTAATGGCTCAATAGATAGAGTTTATCTCGTATCGGCTATTGCTCTTTTTGTAATGATACTCGCATGCATCAACATCATTAATTTAACGACTGCTCGATCTGTTTACCTTGTTTTTTTTTTATTGATACGGAAAATAGTTGGATCTACACGTATAGCCCTTTTCTGGCAATTTATTAGTGAGGCCTTTTTAATTACATTGATGGCGTCGGTCTCAGTAGCCATTCTCATTGATTTTACATTACCTTTTTTTAATGAGTTAATGGGTAAAAACTATACGCTGGCTGCACTTGCGCAGCCTGTGATAATAGTAGGAATTGTAGGGCTCATACTATTTGTCTCTTTACTCTCTGGCTTTTACCCCGCGTTGGTGTTATCAGGATATAAGCCTGTACAGGTGCTCAAAGGAAGAATGAGTTCCGGTATAAGCGGTATTAGATTAAGAAGGTCATTAGTAGTATTTCAATTCTTTATTTCTGGCGGATTAGTATTGGCAACACTTTTGGTACTCGGCCAGTTGGACTTTATGAGGAATAAGGAACTGGGGTTTGGTAAAGATCAGGTACTTGTTCTGGATGCTACACGAGTGCCCCGGTCGGCTTCCCACGAAGCTTTCAAAAACAATCTAAATTCCATAACGGGGGTAGAGGCAGTTTCTTTTGCCAACGCCATACCAGGAAGACCAGGGTGGTTGGGTCAGTGGGCTTACCCTGAAAAAACCGATGCTGAAAGCCATGTGGATACGGAGTATATGGCGATAGATGAAAATTATATCCAAGCTCTTGATTTAGAACTTGTAGCTGGGAGAAACTTTGACGTAAGTAATCAGGCAGACCTGATAGATGGTTTGATCATTAATGAAACTACTGCTAAAGTCATGGGTTGGGAGACCCCTGAAAATGCCCTGGGAAAAAAAATTGTGTCGCCTTCGGAGCATCCGGCAGGAACGGTAATAGGAGTGGTCAAAGATTATCACGATCTAGGTTTGCAGGAAGAAATTTGGCCCCAGGCGATGGACTATGCCAGTGAGCAATATGGCAGGTACTACACGATAAAATATGATGTGCAGCAAACAGCAGATCTTATTGAATTAACGGAAGAGCTTTGGAAGGAGAATTTAGGAGACTATGCCTTCGAGTACTTTTTCTTAGATCAGGATTTTGACAGGCAGTACCGCTCAGAAGAACGACTGATGACTGTGTTCATATTATTTGCTGTGCTGACCATGATCATCGCTGGTATTGGACTATTGGGATTGGTATCATTTACAGTGCTTTCCAGAACTAAGGAGATTGGTATTAGAAAAGTGCTGGGGGCTAGCCTGTTAAGTATTGCCCGATTGCTATCTAAAGAATTTGTCCTGCTGGTAGTAGTAGCTAATGCTATCGCCGCACCACTCACCTGGTTTTTTGGAAATCAGTGGCTTAACGATTTCGCTTACCGCATGGATATTAACCCAATTATTTTCTTGTTAAGTCTGATAGCCTCTTTGGTGCTTGCTGTTTTAACAGTGGGTCTTCAAACTATAAAAGCGGGCCTTATGAACCCGGTGGATACACTAAGGGCCGATTAATTCAATAACAACTCAACGTATGCTCAAGAACTATTTCAAAATTGCAATTCGCAACCTCTTAAAACAGAAACTGTTTTCTGCCATTAATGTATTAGGCCTTACCGCCGGTATGACATGCTCCATATTGTTGTACGTATACGTAAATGATGAGCTTAGCTTTGATCAATTCAACAGCGATAAAGATTCTATTTATCGGGTTATTCAAGACACCAGACTTCCTGACGGGAGTCTGGAGTGGCAGGGTATTTTCCATGCCATTCCATTTGGCCCCGTATTAAAAGAAGAAATACCCGCCGTAGAAGACTATGTGAGATTCTACAAGCCACATGGCGAGGTTGGTTATTACATAAAAAAAGGTGAGAAAGCTATTTACAGCCAGGTGCTTTATGCTGATTATCAATTGTTTGATGTCTTTGATTTTCCAATCGAAAAGGGATTTATAAATAAAAATGACCATAATAGTGTAATACTAAGTGAGCGAGCCGCAAGTAAGTATTTTGGTGAAGATGACCCACTGGATCAGGTACTTTCATTCAGAATTGATGACCAATATGTTGATTTTACGGTCTCCGGAGTGTTCAGGAATATACCTTCTAATTCGAGCGTTCAATTCGATGTAATGCTTCCCTTTGGAGCTGTCTCACAGCTGGATAACATGAAAAACTGGCTCACCGATTGGCGGTATGGCGCCATCATCACCTATGTCAAATTGAAAGATGGAACTAACCCTGAAATGCTCCATGATCTAATGAAAGGGATAATGGCCAAGTATTATCCTCAATATGAAGAACGTGCTCTTAACCGAGGATATTCCTCTGCTGAAGATTACAGGTCCTTCCGGTTAGAACCGCTTAAGGAAATACATTTCAATACCGCTGTTTTTGAAGGGTTAGTACCTGCAAGCGACCCCGTTTACTCTTATATTTTAATCGGGCTTGTAGTAGCAATATTGGGCATTGCCTGCTTCAACTTCATGAATCTGAGCTTAAGCAGATCCGCCTACAGAATTAAAGAAGTGGGGCTACGAAAAACCATAGGGGCTAAAAGGGGCCAGCTCATTCGTCAATTTCTCGGTGAATCTGTTTTTCTGTCCTTCCTGGCCTTCGCGCTATCGCTGTTACTCGCAGACTTACTTTTGCCAGCCTTTAACTTTCTCACTGATAAACAGATTACACTCTTTGCCTTATTTTCTTTTCATTCGATAGGAATTTTGATACTTATCACTTTCCTGGTCGGGATTATGGCAGGTTTCTATCCTGCTTTTGTGATCTCTCGTTTTAACATTAAAGAGACATTGGCAGGTGTAAAGCATAAAGCAGCCGGGACCCTAACCAAAATTCTTATTGTGCTGCAATTTTCTATGGCCACTATTCTGGTATTTGGAATGCTTGTAATGAATACTCAGACCAACTATTTGCTTAATAAAAATTTGGGATTCGACTCAGATCAGGTGATAGAGCTGAAAAATGCAAAGATGGGCGAAAGCTCTATCTATGATCACCTGAAGGCCACATTGCCCGGGCATTCAGGGATACATTCACTCACATCTGCTAACCAGTCTTTTGGAAGCCCTTCCGGTCTTGGAGGACTTGGCTTTGAGTACAACGGTGAAAATAAGAGAGTAGGAATGATACAGGTCACTGATAATTACTTGGCTACGATGGGCATTAAACTTGTTGAAGGAAGAAAGTTCATAGCCGAATCTCAGGAAAATGCTGTCATCATAAATGAAGCTTGCGCCAAAGATTTTGTGCTGGAATCCGATGAGAAGTTCAATCAGCTTACAGATTCGCCAACCACGGACCCTGTTGTAGTGGGAGTAATGGGCGATTTCAACTACTCATCATTAAAACTGGATGTGTTTCCCATGTTGATCCGAAAAACTATAAGAAAGGACCTTAACTATATTTTTATTAAGCTTTCAGGCGTGAATACTTCCGACGCTTTAAAATACATTGAAACCCAGTGGGATGTGGTTGCTCCCGATCTTCCGTTTGAATACAAATTTCTTTCTAATACTATGAAGGCACAATATGAATCAGAGGAGAGGTGGGGGCAGATCATCCTTTATTCTATGGCCATCACAGTTTTGCTTTCTGCGCTTGGACTCCTGGGTATAGTGGCGCTTGGACTCGAAGCTAAAAAGAAGGAGATAAGTATCCGCAAAATATTTGGAGCTCATGTAAGTAATATTATTTGGCTGGTTTCCAATTCATATGTAAAACTTGTGGTGGGCGCTTATCTTATCGCTATTCCTGTAGCCTACAAACTGTCCGATGTTTGGTTATCAGGCTTCGCCTATAAAGCGGAATTAGGAGTCTCTGTCTATTTAATAGCCGGAGTCATGATCATGGCAATTGCGCTGGTAACAGTCGCCTCTAAGACACTTAATGCAGCTGCTCAAAATCCCATCAAATACCTGAGAAACGAGTAATACAAAAACATAACATCATGGTCAAAAACTATATCATTATTGCACTACGCAACTTATGGAAGAACAGGACAATATCATATATTAATGTATTCGGTCTTGCCGTAAGTATGTCAGTTTGTTTAATGCTTATTCTCATCGTAGCGGATCAATTGAGCTACGATAGTTATCATACAAATAAAGATAGTATTTACAGAGTTATCACTGATCGCTATAAGCCAGGTGCTGAATTATGGTCAACGGCTACTACCGCCTATCCGTTAAGTGACGTGCTCAGTACCCATGGAAGTATCGAAAAAATGACCGTTATTAAAAATGGCTTTTCCGGTATTACAACATGGAAAGAGCAAGAGATTCCCTTTGAGGGCTTATATACCACACCCTCTTTTTTTAAGATTTTCGATTTTCCACTTGAACATGGAAATATGGCTACCGCCTTATCGGTTCCCAATAGTATTGTTGTTAAAAAGGGTCTTGCAGAAAAGATTTTTGGTACCGGGGATGCTATTAATGAAATAGTATCTGTAGAGGGTAAAGGTGACTTTATCGTAACTGGCGTGCTGAGCGAATTACCAGGTAAAACGCACATTACGTTTGATGCCCTTACCAGCGTTGATTTTTTAAGTGGCCTGGAAAAGCGGGATAGTACCTTTAGTGCAGGTTTTAACGATTGGTACAACATCTATAATACCTATATCTATTTTCAGCTTAAGGCCGGAGCGAGCCCTGCAGATCTCACACCACTTCTTGACCAAGCCTCAGTTGACCACTACAAATCAGACGAAACGTTTAGCTGCAAATTTTTGATTCAATCATTGAAGGACATCACGCCCGGCCCTCTTTTAAGCAATATGCTGGGATTCGGATTACCTATGTTCGTAATATATATCTTATTGGCTATTGCACTTATAGTGCTGTTATCCGCATGTTTCAATTATGCTAATCTTACTACTGCGCGTGCCATGAATCGCGTAAAGGAAATAGGTATAAGAAAGGTGGTAGGCGCTTCTAGGAAACACATATTTGGTCAGTTCATTATTGAGGCTGTTCTGATAGCAGTTGTAGCTTTCATTTTTTCAGATCTTATGGTCCAGTTCATAGAGCCTATGATGAACGGTTTTTTTAAATCCACGGGGGCGCCTGTCACTTTTGATCAGACGCCATACCTATATCTGTGGTTTTTGGGTTTTATGATAATTACCGGCCTACTGGCAGGGCTCATTCCTGCTCTATTCTTATCGGCCACCAATCCACTAAACGCCATAAAAAAGACCATTCGGCTGGCTAACTACAGTAATAAACTAGGGTTCAGGAAATTCGATGTAAGAAAACTTCTAGTCGTTGTGCAGTTTGCCTTTTCCGTGTTTTTCGTAATCACTGTTATTACTCTTTACCGTCAGTCGACTTTTGTATTGAATGCCGATCATGGGTTTAGAACTGAAGGCATAGTGAATATCCGGCTCCAAGGGTTGGACTATTCGGATCTGAAACAGTCCTTGGATCGACTTTCTTCTATTCAGATGATGGCCAGCGCTACTCACCTTCCGGCATTGGGCTCTAACAATACAACCAATGCCAGACTTCCAGGTCAGGAAGGCGCCATCACACTTAGCTACATTGGCGTAGACGAGAATTACATTCCATCGATGGAACTGAACGTCCTGGCCGGGAAGAATTTTCCCGAGATCATGCCTGCAAGTGAGCGTTATGTAATTCTGAACGAAAAAGCCATGGCTCGGTTTGGGTGGGACACACCGGTTGACGCCATCGGGAAAAGCTTTGAAATTAATGAAACGCAAGTCGAGGTCTTAGGGGTTATTGAAGATTTCCATTATGAAAGATTGGATGAACCTATCGGTCCCATGGCCCTACGTTACCGACCTCAAAAAGCGAATAACGCCATAGTACTTATTGATGGAGGTAATGCCAAAGTAACAATAGCCGAACTAGATGCAGCATGGAAGGAGTTGACAAACCGTCCGTTTGAATACACTTACTATGAGGATGATTTACGGCTTAGCTATGCACATTTTGAGGCGTTGGCTATTGTCTTGGGCTATGTTACCATTGTTGTTATGTCCATTGCCTGTCTGGGTTTATTAGGAATGGTGATCTATCACATACAAAACAGGACTAAAGAAATTGGGATTAGAAAAGCCTTAGGAGCCGAAATATTAGATGTTTTGCTTATCGTGGGCAGAGGGTTTTTAGTGTTAATTACAGTCGCGTATGCTATTGGGGCGCCCCTTGCTTACTTCGTTAATGATATGTGGCTAACTACTAATGCCCGTCGAATCGAATTCGGGCTGCCCACCTTAATCCAGGGGCTGGTATTAGTCCTTTTAATTGTGCTGGTCACCGTAGGTTCTCAAATCTATAAGGCCTTAAAAATCAACCCGGTAGAATCACTTCAATCTGAGTAAAAAATGATAAAGAATTACATAAAAATCGCATATAGAAATTTAATACGTTATAAGGCCTATACCGCTATTAACATCATAGGGCTTACGCTAGGGCTTACATGCTCTTCGCTGCTATTTCTTTTCTTACAGAATGAGCTTTCTTATGATACTTTTCACTCCAAGGGTAACAGAATTGCTAGGGTAGTACAGGTAGATCACTCCGGAGAAGAAACCAGACATTACGGAAGAACATCTTATCTGGCTGGTCCGGCAATGGCTGACTATTTCGGAGATATAGTCAATCAAGTCCGGCTTGTGCAACCGTTTGGCCATATTGATATTCATTGGAATGGGGAGCGCATTCAAGAACGGGCATGGGCTTTGGTCGATAGTACTTTTTTCGAGGTCTTTGACTTCAACTTCATTGCGGGCAATCGGGATCGTGCGCTGCTTGAGCCTAACTCGATCGTATTGTCTGAGTCTACTGCAAGAAAGTTCTTCGGAGACCGTGAGGCGCTTAATGAGATGATGGAGTTCAACGGATTTAGCGTTAAAGTTACGGGAGTTATAGCAGATATGCCTGTTAACTCACATATCAAGCTAAATATGATCCTGTCAAGAAGCCCTGCCTTTGAGGGGTTACCGTGGTGGGACCGAGTCGTCAATTCATGGGAAAGATCTTTTTCGTATACCTATTTAGAGCTAGCAAGTGAAAGCGGTATCTCCAATGTAAATGGCCAAAGTAAAAAATTCATCGATGCTCACCATGGTGAGAATATTGCGGATACTGATTTTATATTACAACCGCTTACAGCAGCGTACCTCAACTCTGAGAATATCGAATTTGATCTTTTTGAAGACAAGGGGAGTTGGTTTACTATTTATCTTTTCAGCGCCATAGCTTTATTCATTTTAGTTATTGCTTGCATCAACTATATCAATCTTGCCACGGCAAGATCCATGGAGCGGGCTAAGGAAATTGGAATAAGGAAAGTTTCAGGCGCTATCAGGGGACAATTGGTTTACCAATTTCTTAGCGAGTCTATGCTCGTATCCATTATTGCCTTTGTTCTTTCCGTTGGATTAATTGACTTAATATTACCCTATTTCAACATTTTGGCCGGCGTTGCACTTACCATTGAGATCATAACCTTGCCTTACCTTGTATCAATACTGTTACTAGCCATTTTAGTGGGTTTATTATCCGGTTTATATCCTGCATTTTACCTATCCAGACTAACGCCTTCTGAAAGTCTTAAGGGAGAAAAGGCCACGGGTGATGGAAGTGCACGTCTTAGAAAAGGTTTAGTTATTCTACAGTTTACACTTTCGATCATAATGATCATTACTACACTTACCGTTAGTCGTCAGCTAAAGTATATACAACAAGCGGATTTAGGTTTTGATAAGGATCAAATGCTGGTAATCGATATTAACAATCAAAATGTAAGGGAAAGCTTTGAAACCATGAAGAATGAGTTCGCCAAAATCAGTGGTGTCAAGAGCGTAGCGAGTTCTTCTCGGGTACCTGGAGAGTGGAAAAACATACGTGAAACCATCATTAAGCCGGCGGAAGGAGGAGATTCCATACAATCTTACTTTATGTGTTTCGATGAAGATATGGTGGAGACATATTCTCTTGAATTGATACAGGGAAGCGATTTCCTGGGCCAACTGGCAGAAGATTCGACGGCTGTTCTTCTTAATGAAACCGCAGCAAGGAAGCTGGGCGGAGTTGAAGTAGGTCAGAACTTAACGATTGCCAGCGCTCCCTACCCGCTAAAGGTAATTGGTATTTTGAAGGATTTTAATTTCCAGTCTCTGCATTCAGAGGTAGCTCCATTAATGATAGGGTATTGGTATAATACCATTACCGTGATCGACTATTTTTCTTTGAATATTGAATCCAATACCGATTTGGGGCAGGTGATTCAGTCAGCAACAAAAGTTCATGAAGATTTTGACGACTCTACTCCAATGGAGTTCCACTTTTTAAATGACCAGCTAAATGAATTTTATAGATCTGAACGGCAGGCTGGGGATATATTTACATTATCTGCTGGTATCACCATCCTGATTGCCTGCCTGGGCCTGTTCGGTCTTGCCTCTTTTGTTGTGCGTAAGCGCTCCAAGGAGGTCAGTATAAGGAAGGTATTAGGCGCTAGCTCATTGCAGCTATTCTTACTACTTTCAAAGACCTTTGCTTTCCAGGTATTACTATCTTCTTTGGTGGCTGCGCCAATCGCCTGGTGGGTTATGGAGGGATGGTTAAACAATTTTAGTTATCGCGTAGGGCTGCCCATTTGGGTATTTCTTTTAGGCGGGCTGGCGGCGCTGTTTGTTGCCTTGATTACCACCAGTTATCAATCGCTAAAAACGGCTTTTTCGAATCCTGCAGATACATTGAAAAATGAATAGCGCTCAATGCAACTTTTTGCCGGTCACACGGTCTATGTAGATATAACTAAAACTCAAAATAAATGATACGCTTTTTTTTATCCCTTATTATCGTAGCTGCGGCTTGTTCAGCCTCCTTTTCTCAGAAGGACATCTCAGAAACATTTACGGGTATTGAGAAGATCTCAATAAGCACTTCTTCCAGCGATTGTATTCTTAAGAAAGGCGCAAGTGATGCGGTTCAGGTTGATCTTGAGCATAACTATTCAGGGTCCTATGATCCCGACATATACAAAGAGGGGAACAGGCTTGTTATTAAAGAACGTTTCGAGCGTAATTCTTCCGTCAGGGGGTCAGGCACCTGGACACTGACCATTCCTGATGATTTGGATATCCGCTTCAATAGTGGGTCGGGTAGCCTGGAGGCATCTGATCTAAACTTTGAGTTGGACATGAACACGGGCTCCGGTTATATCGAATTATCCGCTGTGAAAGGCGAATTAAAGTTCAATACGGGTTCGGGTGATATTACACTATCAAAAGTGGATGGTGAGTTTGATGCCAATACAGGTTCCGGAAGTTTCAAGGTAACCGATGCCAAGGGCGATTTGAGATTCAACACCGGATCAGGAAACGTGCGCCTGAGAGATGTTATAGCTTCAGTAAGCGCAAACACGGGTAGTGGAAATGTGAATGCTGTAAATATGTCGTTAACCGGAAGAAGTTCTTTTAATACGGGTTCAGGAGATGCAATAGTTACACTAAACACCTCTCTCAAGCATGATATAAATGTTAATAGTGGTTCAGGAGATGCGGAAGTAGACTTTTCAGGAAACGTAATTTCAGGTTTAGTTGAGATGAAGGCCAACAAGAAAAATGGCCGCATTTCAGCCCCTTTTGATTTTGACGAGGTTGAAGAAATAGATCAGGGGTCAGGTCGTTGGAACCAAACGGTTGTCAAAAAAACAGCTAAGCTAGGTTCAGAAGATATTAGAATAAGAATATCTACCGGTTCTGGCACGGCGAGAATTAGTAAGTAATCATCTCCATATAGCCGTCTGATAGGTTTCTGTTAGACGGCTATTGACTTTCTCATAGCCATTATATAACCCAAGTGCAGCGCTTCATGCATATTATTGAAAATAAGTGCATCTTCAATAGAATTTAGGGTAATGCCGTAGCTCGTCTCATATTCTTTGAAAAAAGTAAAAACATTGTTATTGTATTCAGTCTCAGTTCTGTCCACTAGTGCGAAAAGATTGTCTTTAACTATTTCCAGATCCTCTTTACCATAGACTTCTTCTACCTTAGTTCCTTTTTTAAACCTATCGATAAATGACTGCTCCAAATACCCGTCTTTTCCCGAGAGCCGGTAGGTCAGAAGTTGTTGAGTAACTACCACATGAGCGATATTCCAAAAAATGTTATTTGAGAAACCTGAAGGTACTGTATTCAGGTAGGCATACGAAGCTGTCTCCACAAAATAGAGCATCTTGTTTCTAGTGGCTCTTAGGTTATCAAAGTGTACCTTCATTTTACTAATTACCTCAAATAAAATGAATAGTACCCCTCTCTTCCCTGACTATTTACACCTTCAATAATTACTTTGCCTCTTATGCGTTCT
>CALBPF010000163.1 GCA_937899105.1 uncultured Flammeovirgaceae bacterium
GCATTACCGAAAAGAGTTTCTTGTAAAGTTTTATCTGCTCGAATGGATTCTTTCTTTTCAATTTTTGAAGCTTCTGTAAATCATATTTCAATTTATAAAATCATTTAAACGACAGGCTTTTCTCCAGACTACATGTGATTTCGATTCAGATCAAGATTTCCATTACAGATGTCCTCAGTAATCTTCATGGCAGTGGGCCTACCAATGTCTCTCAGCTCTTTGATCAATCATATTGGTTTTATGCCGGCAATAGGTTCTGAATATTTTTGAGGCCGATTCTGTTCTTTAGCAAGAATTAGCAATTGCGTACAGGATACTCCTAGATTCCTCTTGCCACCATATCTCTCTTACCTCTGTTCTTTTTTCTCTAAAGAAATCTTCAAGAAAGTCAAGAGTCCAGAATCCGTATTTTATTTGCTCTTTTGTATAGGTCATTGTTTCTATGAAGCTCAACTTGCGGATAACGATAATTCCCTTAAAACTAACCCCTCGGATTTATATTAGCAGAAAGCAGTATAGGAATTATCCATTTATTAAACACTTCTATTTGACTAAAAAAGGTTAGTGCTTCGATCGGAATAAAATATAAACATTTGGACGTAGAATCCGCTTCCCGTTTATATTTGTATGAAATGCTCAATCATGAAAAAAATAGCCCTCTCCATCCTGCTCTCCTTTATCACGGCTCTTGTTTCGGCCCAATTCAAAAATATTGTGCTGGATGTACAGCAGGAAGGTGAGCGTGCCCCGGCCGAACCCAGTATTGCCATTAGTTTGAAGGACCGAGATAACATTGTAGCGGCGGCCATTTTGGATAAAGTCTACATCACTGAGGACGGCGGTGAAACCTGGACCACCAAAAAACTCGAATCCTCCATGGGGGTTTGGGGCGATCCGGTGGTGATCTCCGATAAGAAGGGTGATTTCTACTATTTTCATCTGTCGGATCCGGCTGGCACAAACTGGCAGAGCGAGGAAATTCTGGATAGGATTGTAAGCCAGAAATCTACAGATGGCGGCCTCACCTGGGACGACGGCGCATCAATAGGTCTTAACCACCCAAAAGACCAGGACAAAGAATGGGCCGTTATTGATCCAAGAACCAATAACCTTTATGTAACCTGGACCCAGTTCGATGAATACGGTTCCAAAGACCCGGCCTGCCAGAGTAATATCCTGCTATCTACGTCAGGTGGAGGTAAGAAGTGGTCAGATCCTATTCAGCTTAACCAGTTTCCGGGTGATTGTATCGATGATGATAAAACTACAGAAGGGGCTGTACCGGCTGTCGGTCCGCAGGGTTATCTGTACATAATCTGGGCGTTTAACGAAAAGCTGTATTTGGACCGCTCTTATGATAAAGGCAAGACCTGGCTGCGAAATGATGTTGTGGTAAGAGATCAACCGGGTGGCTGGGCTTTTGATGTTCCGGGGATTAATCGTACCAACGGCATGCCTATACTTATTGCCGATAATAGCCCTACCCAGTATCAAGGCATGCTCTACTTAAATTGGTCAGATCAGAAAAACGGAGAAAATGATACAAACATCTGGTTTATGCGATCAACGAATGGGGGAGATACCTGGTCAATTCCAAAAAAGGTAAACGACGATGAAGGCGAAAAACACCAGTTTCTAAGTTGGATGGCACAGGATTATACAACCGGCTATCTATACATCCTTTATTATGATCGCAGGGCATATGACGATAACCAGACAGATGTTTATCTCGCATATTCAAACAACGGTGGGGTCTCCTTTGAGAACGTTAAGATAAGTGAAACTCCCTTTACCCCCGATGCAGAGTATTTTTTTGGTGATTACACAAATATTACCGCCCATGACGGCCGTGTTGCTGCCGTCTGGACTCGCATGGATGATGGGAAGACTTCTATAATAGCTACCGTAATCGAAGATGATGTACTATTCGGTGCCCCTGAAGGCAAGAAGAAAAAGAAAAAAGATAAAAAGAAGTAACTTCTTTCTTCCTCATCCAGCTTCTGTAATGTGCGCGCAGGAATCCAGATCTAATTCCTTAAATTCCCTATTTAAGTTGTGCTTCGTGAGTTATGACATTCACCTAAGCGTAAATCTCCTCCCGCTGTGCCACCACCCGCTCATCGGCAATATAATCATCATAGGTCATAAGCTTATCTATGACGCCATTAGGGCTGATCTCCACAATTCGGTTGGCTATAGTTTGGGTAAAAGTGTGGTCGTGAGAAGTAAACAAAACCGTTCCGGGAAAATCGCGAAGTGCATTATTAAAGGCTTGAATCGATTCCAGATCCAGGTGGTTTGTAGGCTCATCCAGCATCAATAGATTGGCGCCCTGTAACATCATCCGCGATACCATACACCGCACTTTTTCCCCGCCGGAAAGTACATTACAATTTTTAAAAACCTCTTCCCCGGAAAAAAGCATCTTGCCCAGGAAGCCTCGAATGTAAACTTCGTCCTTCTCACCATCCGAATATTGTCTTAACCAATCAATGAGATTGTCATCTGACTCAAAGTACTTTTCATTCTCGTTGGGTAAATAGGCCGTAGTAATGGTTTGCCCGAACTTAAAGTCACCCGTATCTGCTTCGGCTTCGCCGTTTAATATCTGAAATAATGAAGTAATTGCTAAACTGTCCTGGCTGAGTACAGCTATTTTATCCC
>CALBPF010000164.1 GCA_937899105.1 uncultured Flammeovirgaceae bacterium
GTTCAGTGATGAGATGGGATATTTGTTCTTTATGTTCAAAAATGGATCCCTGCATATAATCAACGCTAATGACCTGCTTCCCACCCGTACGAAACTGAGCCGACAGCAGGAGTGGGGCAAGGAAAAAAATGAATGTAATCAGGCGTTTCACATGCAAATTTTAGAACTGCGAAAATAAGATAAATGAATTTTTCCAAACGCCTAAATAAGCCCTTTTAGCTTTTCAAGATCCATAGGTGTATCTATGCCAATGGACTCTTGGTGGGTCTCGGCTACCTTAATGGTATACCCGTTTTGAAGCCATCTGAGTTGTTCCAGTGATTCTGAAAGCTCCAGGGTAGAGGGCTTCAGTTTGGTAATGCTGGTGAGTATGTCTGAGCGATAGCCATAAATACCTATGTGTTTATAGAAGGTGTTATGCTTAAGCCATTGATTTTGAGGAGTGTTCTGGACATGGGGTATAGTTGATCGGCTAAAGAGTAGCGCTTGATTATTGACGTCGAAGACTACCTTAACAACATTTGGATCATGAAGCTCTTCTATATTTTCCAAACCTTTTACTAGTGTGGCAAGTTCTGTTTTCCCATCCAGTAAGTTTGTCAAAAGATCTATTTGTCCGGGATCTATCGCCGGTTCATCCCCCTGGATATTAATGACATACTGATAAGTTGAGTTAAGTTTGGAAAGCGCTTCAAAACACCGATCTGTACCGCTGTGGTGACTGGAGCTGGTCATGATTGCTTTTCCGCCAAAAGCCACTACAGTTTCAAATATGCGTTCATCATCCGTGGCCACGATAACATTATCCAGTAATTTGGCTTTTAAGCACTGTTCATAAACCCGCTGGATCATACTTTTCCCTTTGATGTCCACCAAAGGCTTTCCAGGAAAGCGACTTGAAGCATATCTGGCAGGAATAACGCCTAAAATTCTTATCATTATGCCAGCTTAACCTTTAAAGATGTGCCTTCTGCGCTTGTCACAATAACTTTATCCCCCTTATTTAAATAATTTCCGCGGGTATACGCATCGTAAAGTTCGCCATCAATTATTATTTTTCCGCTAGGCCTTAAGATGGTTTTGGCGATTCCTTCTTTACCCACCAGGTCATCTTTGTAAAAGCTGGATGTATAACCTTCCTCTTTCTGCATGGTGTCCGATAGAGTGAATCTAGAAAAGGCCTTTGTGGTAGCAAAACTTGCTCCCGCTACAATAAATAAGACCACACTCCCTGCCATTGCGGTAATTACTACCACCACAGCGGTCAGTATGGATGAAAACGGTACGAATGAAAAATCGAAAGTATCATTATTTACCATTACCAATATGAGCGAGCCTATGGTTAGTGTTATTCCCAATATTCCGGCCACTCCAAAACCCGGGATCACAAATACCTCAACAGCAATCAGTATTATACCCAAAAAGAAAGCGATGATCTCCCAGTTTTCAGCTAACCCATTCATGTAGTAAGGTACAAAGTAGAGTATGGCGGCAAGGATTGCTGCAGCTATGGGAAACCCATCCCCGGGAGTTTGCAGCTCAAACCAGATGCCTCCTATGATCACCAGAATGAGGATACCGCTAATAAATGGGTTTAAAAATACCGCGATGATCTTTTCTGTAGAAGATAGCGTATAGGTAGTGAGTTCATAATCCTTTATTTCGTTTCTTTCCAGTACTTCTCCTATCGACCCAACTTTGGCTTCACAAATACCATACTTTAGAGCTGCAGAAGTGGAATTTGTAATAACCTGACCCTCTTTGGTAAAGCTGTCAATGGCTATACTTTGATCCACCATGGCCTCAGCAATTTTGGGGTCCCGTCCTTTTTCCTCAGCAATAGATCGCATAGTGCTGCGCATATAAGATTGGTATTTATCGGGCGCTGCAGTCCCATCGGTGGTAACCACAGTAGCTGCACCAATATTGGCTCCCGGAGCCATGTAAATGCTATCACATGCAATGGAAATAAGAGCGCCCGCTGAGGCAGCATCATTGTTAATAAACACCCAGATAGGTTTTTCAAAATCCATGATATTTTCGACAATGTCTTTGGCGTCAGTAACTATGCCGCCATAAGTATCCATATCTACGATTAAGATATCGGCCTCCATCTCTCTCGCATTTTCCAGCGCCAACTCCACATATCTTGACATTCTCGGATCAATGTCAGATCTAATTTCCATAACCATAACTTGCTTCGTCTGGGCATGGGCTAGTGGAATCGACAAGGCTAACACTATTAATTGTAGCAGTCTTTTGAGCATTATGTCAACTTTACACTTACTTTTAGTTTTTCATTAATTTCAATCTAAGTTAACTTAATTCCGGTTGGTGAGAAACCTTCAAAAAAACTTTTCGCATTCCTTCGATGGCAAGGTTTGGAATATTGAATCCGAAGTTAATGGCGACTATTTAGTTATTGAAGTTCGCAATGAAGACACGTTGACCGCCTCATTTTTTACTTACAATTCATTAGATAATAGTTTGTCAGAAAGTCCCATAATTTTGGAAGAAACCTGGTGGGTAGGAATAACCGGGGCTGTGGGTAAGGTGATTATCTTTCACGCCTTTACAGATACCGAAAACCCTCAGCATAAGTCTTTTTTTGCCTGGGATGTAGAAAAGAAAAAGGTGATTTGGGCGAAAACAGATATTTCACTTGTTGAATTTGGAGACAGGTATATACAAGCAAGGAGGGATGATGAACCCCTATTTATAAACATGGAAACAGGAGAGGAGGAAATGACGCAGGAGTTTATGAAACTTGTAGAAAATAAACCTATCGGGTTACCGTTTCATTATGTGCCCGACACTGATCATTATAATACTGTCAGTGGTTTCCTGCGTATGATTGGCATGGATGCTGACAGTGGTCATGGCATAGATTATCTCGAGGTGTCTGGAGTAGTGATACTTTCTTATTATTTAAAAGCTGATCACTTGGAAAACAGATTGATTGTTATGGATACGGAAAGGCACGTTTTACTGTAAGAAAAGCTGGGTGATCATTTAAAAGGAACTGCCGACCGGCCTTTCTTTGTTTATGGCGATAGTCTTATTTTTGTGAAGGATTACACAGATTTTTTTAGCTATCAACTTTCTCGACAATGAGATTTTTTTTAATTGTTTTATTTGTCCTATACCTGTCTGGCTTTATCTGCGGGCATGCCCAAGATTCCACCCGAATCAAAACGATTGACGGTAAGGAGTTTATAGAACATCGTGTTCAGGAAAAAGAGACGCTTTATTCGCTATCAAGGAAATATGATGTGCCCATATACAAGATAATTGAACTTAATCCTCCAACAGAGTTCGGCCTTGAGATAGGAACTACTATTAATGTGCCAATAAGGAATAATAAAAGAGCTGAAAGCCGTACAGAGCAGGAAGAACAGTTGCTCAAACCAGAGTCTGAGTCTGATGTAGATAGCAGAGACGTTTCTTTTAAAGAACTGGATATTATCAGACATACTGTAGAAACTAAACAAACCCTTTTCAGTATTTCCAGGCTTTATGGAGTTACTATAGAAGAAGTTCGAAATTGGAACAATCTGAGTTCAAATTCACTGGATATCGGACAGGTCCTAATTATTAAAAAGTCGCATAAAGCAGAAGAGCAACCAGTAGTTGGGATGCCCTCTCACACTGGAAATAAGGTTCATATTGTGGAAACCGGTGAGACCTTGTATTCTTTGTCCAAAAGGTTCAATGTTTCCATTGAAGATATTAAAAGATTTAACGGTCTTGTTTCCAACGAGATAAGTATTGGACAGGAGTTGGTGATCAGTGGTAAAATAGAACCGGAAGCAATGACGGAAAAATCCGATTCTACATTACTAAAGTCTGCTTTAGGGCCTGCTGATGAGGATCGCGACGCTATAAATAAGGCGGTAGAATCTGCCAGGAAATATGAAGAAGAGCTGAAGCCGCTGAATTTTGAAGAGATTATAGAATCGGGTGTGGCGGAAGTAATACAAGGAACAGATAATACACGAAAGTATCTGGCACTGCATCGCACTGCAAAAGCCGGTACTATTTTAAAGGTTAGGAATGATATGAATGATCAGGAAGTATTTGTACGTGTATTGGGAAAACTTCCTGACAATACATCGAATAGTAATGTTTTAATCAAGCTTTCTCAAGCTGCATATAAACGATTGGGCGCCATTGACGCCAAGTTCAGAGTTACTATTTCTTATATTCCCTGATCCTTATTCACAGTAATCGCTGGTTCTCTTGCCTTTAGATCTATTAATCGGCTTTCGAATTATTACCAGTCAGATTTTATAATCGTGTGCTGATCCGTATCAAATAATACCATCGGGATACTCGGATTTTAGTTTATCCTGGACGCTACTTCTTTACCAATTAACTCGATACAGGTTAGGAATTGTTTATGCGTAAGTAACATATTGTCTATGTTGAATATGAACCTGTTAATGCCGTCTAAGTCTCACTATGGCGAATAATTTTTCGGCCACAGTAATTGGGTCTCCCACAACTAAAGCCGCCTGACTCACTTGATTGAATATAAATTTTTTCATCGCTGACTTGAGCCTAAAGGCGTTCCTGCCCTATATGGTTAAACAGCTTGGTTTTTAAGAGGAGATCGGAATTGCTATGCTAGGTTACACCCTCGTTATCATGAATTTTTAATTACAATTCTAACTTCTCTTCAAACAGATGAGCATAGTTGAGCAGTTCAAAACGCACCCCAAGTCTTATGTTTTTGGTTATAGTGGCTGCTTCACCCAGAATGACAGTATTTGCCGAGTCTAAGAACTCTTCCTGGTAATGCTCCCCGATAGAAAAAGAATGTAAATTTACTTTTGCTGTGCAGACAACGCGCCCAAAAGCTGCTCTACATCTTTTACCGGATCTATATACTTTCGGTTTCCAGGGTTCAAACTAGCTCCTGTGAAACTGTAAATTCCTATTTCATAAAGACAAAAAGCTTACAGCGATGCCACTACCGATAATCTAAAACCAAACTCACCAGGATCAGTCCGGGGGTTTGAAGAGATATGGCAACAGAAAAAGATAAAATCTGGAGTAAGCTTTTTTAGGGTTCATTTTTAATGCTTTTTAAGTTGGTGGTTATTTGTTATTTAAGGTTTTAGTTGTCCTTATCTATATCTGGAACTCATGCCCCCATCCATAATAAAGGTATGCCCGGAAATGAATTTGTTTTCCCCCGTACAAAGCCATAGTACGGTTTTTGCAAATTCTTCAGGTTGTCCTAATCGACCCATAGGAATACTTTCCAGAATTTTATTTTCTATTATTTCTGCTTCATGAGAATCCGTGGTTGATTCATTTTTTATTGCATTCAGAATCATAGGTGTAGCATGTGGACCTGGTATAATTACATTCGTAGTAATATTAGATTGAGCAAACTCGCGTGCTACACATTTGGTTAATGCAACTACGCCAGCCTTTGCGGAACAATAGAGCGATTGAAATTCCGTACCTCCCAGGGCGGTAGAGGAGGCCACATTGATAATGTATTTTTGAGATAATGCATCTTTTTGCATCATCTTAATTTGATACTGCATGCATAGCCAAACACTTTTGAAGTTGATATTAATAGAGCTATCAAAGTCTTTTTCTTTAAATTCTGTAAAAGGTCCCCTGTCCATAACACCGACATTATTAATTCCTATGTCAATGGTTTTATATTTATCAGCGATAACTTCATATAGGCTTTTTACTGATTTCATATCATTGAAATCAGTTTCTATGAACATTAAATGTGAAGTAGGCTGGCCGAGATTTGCGATGAACCGCTTTCTGCTTCTTGCAGCCACAATTGCAATAGCTCCTGCTTCAAGAAACAATTTTGCAGTTGTCAAACCTAAACCGGATGTTCCTCCGGAAATTACAACGACTTTATCTTGGAATGATTCATTCATTATTTTTGATATTGAAAAGTGTACGTACTATTTCCCCCTCTTTCTTGATGCTTAATGCCCCTATTTTATGATCAAATAATCCGTTCACGTTATTTCCTGATGGGTCTTCCAGGCGAGTATTTACGTGAAGAATATAGCTTCCGTGCCTCCATGGTTTTTCAGGTTGAAACCGCCATTCGGTTTCTTGCTTCTCTATGACAATAGTTCCTTGTACCGGTTTACTTTCTGAATCTGTAATGGCGAGTCGTTGCTGTAAAGAATTAAGATCCAACATTTGTGGAAAGTGAATGGCAAAAGATTCTCGAGTATTTGCTTTGGGTTTAACCAGCTTCCACCTTTTTATATCAGGCTTTAGCAGGTCCGCGGTTTCAATCCATATCCACTTTTCAAACGGGACCTGCATTTTTTTGTGGTTGACAGCTTCCAGCCCGTCTATAACCAGCTTATATTTTTTGCCTGGCTTTATGGCACGCCCAAACGTTTCATTGACCAACAGGCCGGATTTGACCCTGGCAGTGTCTAACAAGAGTGTCAGCCGGGTCTGTTCGTGGTTCCAGAGCTCATAGACATTGTTGAAGAATACATATTTCAATTCATTGCCTTCTTCGTCTATAAGTTTGATCCTTTCAAGATTACCTACCGTTTTCATGGGCTTTGAAAACTGCACATACATACGTAGCAAATTTTCGGGAAGCACATCGGCAGAGGGATAAACAGCCTCTACCTCAGGTGTTTCCCTTGATAGTTGACAAGCCGTCAAGCTCGCAAATAACACACTCGACAAAAGAAGCCTTAAGGTCATTACCTACCCATTTCCTTGGAGGTCAATTGAGGATATCCCTCCATTTGTTTGACCATGTCATGGTATTGTTTTGTACCCTCCTGTACTTCAGGATACTGATAATCAGGAAAATCGTATTCGGAAATAAAATCACTTAACCGGAGAAATGTACCTGTCAGTTCTGAAACCAGGTCAATTTCACCGGTCTCAATATTTCGTCTCACAACACCGAGCATTTGCGGATTTTGAACATCTAGTTGCATGATATTGGCCGTGGGTATTTGTTGGATACCTTCCAGCCCCGAAGCGAACATGGCGCGTTGACCGGCCATTCCTTTTCCTTTTGCGCCGGCAACTACCGAATTAAAAGGGACCATCGTTCCACCTCTGTTCTTATGCGTTACCAACAGGCTTTTACTTGTAGAGCCGTCAAACCCCTGAGTGGTTACTAC
>CALBPF010000165.1 GCA_937899105.1 uncultured Flammeovirgaceae bacterium
AGACTACTTGTACCGGAAAAATATAAAATATTTTAAGACTTGTACCGCTAGCCGCCTAGTTCTTAATGAACTTCAATAGGCCAGTAGAGTTTATAAAACCCTGATCGCTACCCAGAAAATACTTAAGTATGTATGGTCCATCGGGGATTTCTGAAATATCAATAGAGATAGTGGGATTGGAAGAAGTTACTATCTCTTTTAGAATCAATCTGCCTTCAAGGGTCAATACCTCGAATGTGGCGGTTGTATAAGAAATACCCATCATATCAATGGTCAAGATCTTATTCGATGGATTAGGGTAAATCAAAAATGGGTCTATCTCCTCCTCTAAGCTGAGTATGATATTTGGCTCAAACTCAGCGCTAATGGTCATATCAGCTGTTACAACGAACTCAATTGGATTTTCAATACACGAAAGACCTAGTGTCCAATTTGTGAATTTATATCCATCATTGGCAATGGCGGTTGCAGTCACGGTTGAGCCTATGCTGTATTCCTGTAGTGCCGGTTCCAATATGATTCCGCCTCCAAAAGTTTCCGCAATATCTATTGACGCTATTTGTGGAACTCCAAGATAGGAAGGTCCAGTATTCTCTTCTGTGACATGCGGACGCACGTTTAAATCACTTGTAAATTCCATACCGCCTACATCTTTAGATGTAATGGGAACAGGTCGGTTCTGCTTCATTAGATCCAACGAAAGATCTGCATCATAATCCAATCCTGGAAAGCTAGGAATGCTAGGAAACCCTGATTGAGCATTATCTATAGCAGCACTTGAGGTACTTATTTGATAAAAATCCTCTGCATTAGCAATCAGACCAGGGTCTGTATCTTCAATTCCACTAGGTCTGCTTATACCCAGGTTTCCGTTTGAAATATTACCGAGCCAGGTTTCGCTTCCTGTGGATTCTTCAAACAATTGATCTTCAGGGTCCGCGAAAATATTGTTGGCTATCACTACATTCTCCGGTGGATTACTACCTCCATCACCGCCAAGAATTACTTCTGCCGATGCAACAATTGTATTAAAATACACATGAATATCGGATAACGGATCAGAGGATTCATTTTGAAGAAATATAGAACGCCGATCCAGCCCCTCAAAGTAGTTATTGTAAATGAAGTGATTGGATCCTTCTCGTACGCGTACCCCACCCATGTTATTCAAGAAGAAATTACCATAGACTATGGCTTCATCGCCGTGCCGGAGTACAAGCTCCGCCTTCGAATTGTCTTCAAATGTATTGTACCTGATCACATTTTGTGAAGCCTTATTGGAGATCAATTCGCCATCACCGTCACAATTGGTAAAATAACAGTATTCAACGATAGTGCGGCTATTGAATCGTGCTTGTGTGCTAACTCCAATTCTGATGGGTTCTATCCCCATATCATTACCAGTCCCCTCAAAATTTTTAAATGAGCAATAGTGTATCGTATGATACCCCGGTACATTCTCATCAACAAGGATGGATAAAATGTTCTGATCATCGAGATTGATTCTATTTTCAAAATTGCTATAACTGATCGTGGTTCTCTGAGACTCTTCATCGACAATCAGATATTTATAGGAGGTATAATTCGCAATGTTTACTTCTGTTACTAACACGTCATCACCCCAAATCCGAATGACATGATCTGTTCCTATATTTCCTCCAATAAACTGCAAGCCGCTGAATGTAACATGATCTCCATCAATCTCGACCTTAGAAGCTCCATCAAAAACAACAGTTCCTGGGAAAGCCGCTGTAACTATCAAATCATCTTTGGTAATGTCCATAAATATATCGGAGTAATTCCCAGACTTCCATACAATTGAATCACCCGCACTTGCCGTATTATGAGCATTTTGGAATTCAGCTACCGAACCTACGTCAAATCTGGATTGACCGAGCCCAATCTGATAAGCAAGTAAAAATATGACGCTAAAAATCTTTGGCATTAAGTGAGAATTATAAACTCTGAACTCCTTTATGATCACTAATCCAATTATTAAAAAAACGGTTATCAATGAAATTAGTCATCCAACCACTCGAAGCGATCGGATGACTTTATAATTGTTCTTTATCTCAGCTTACTACTTAAAATCCAGGTGTGGTGATTACCACGTCTGTCAAGAACACCTCATTACTCGAATTAACAGTACTTGTTGGGGCAAAATAGAATATCACAAAATTCTGATCCTCGGATGTCAAAATATCTGCAGCATTCTCATCTACTCTACTTTGCGGGAAACTAAAGGTTCCATCCACGGTAAAGCTGAAGGTAACTTGCTGCCAAGTATCTGGCCCTAGGGAAGAAACAGGTACAGTAGTAATTGCGAAAGATGCCAAATTCGTTTCATCCGCCGGTTCGTCTCTCAAAATATAAAAGGTGCCTTCTACATCTCCCATTGCTGTGGTTTCTGACTTTACGAAGGCAGAAATGGTGTATTCAATTCCTTGTTCCACTTCAAATGGCTGATAGGCTCTTTCACCGGGGCTGTCAAATTTCAGAGATCTGCCAGAACTACCGCCGGCAGATGTTGCATCAGTGCCGGATGAGCTTGCTTTGTCCGTTGATCCACCCGTATTAGCAGAATTCGAAACCCAGCTTTCTAAATCATCATTTCTCCAAAAGTCAAATGGCGTATCTGAACCATCATTAAATGTGTTATCAGGGTCTATCGTCCACGCATCTACCAGGTCATTATTATTCATTTCTGCAGTTGGATAGCTTTCGAAGTCAGCGTTTTGCAATACAGCTGCAAACGTCGCGGCCCCATCCGTAACCTCAACCATCATTGTTTCTGTATCCATTACAGCTTCACTATTGGTAATAGTCAAGCTCACAGTATACGTACCCGCAGAAGCATAGGTGTGGACAGGATTGGCCATCATAGAGTTATTGCCATCACCAAAATCCCACATGTACGATACCGCATTTAGAGATTGGTCTGTGAACGTAACCTCTAAAAGATTCGTAACGAACGAAAAACCAGCAACAGGATCATTAGCAGTAGGATCAATAACTTCCACCTGCATAACCTGTGTATCAGTCTGACCATCAGCGGTAGTCGCCGTTAAAGTAACGGTAAATTCGCCACCAGTTGCATAAGTATACATTGGAGACTCTTCTGTATTGGCGGAGCTACCGTCTCCAAAATCCCAGGAATATGTTTCCGCATTTGTAGATGTATTGGTAAAGGTAACTGCCAGGTCTGAAGCAACAAAAGTAAAATCCGCCACAGACGCAGGCAAAGATACCGTAACACTCATGGTTTCTTCATCAGTATCTCCTGTAGTACTGGTAACCGTTAATGAAACTTCATATGTGCCGAAAGTAGGATAGGTAAATGAAGGTGAGGCCTCAGTTGATATATCTGTATCTATTCCTTCTACACCAAAGTCCCAGAGATAGGAAGCAGCATTGGAAGAAGCATCTGTGAAAGTAACAGACAAGTCAGTTGCGGCAAATGAGAATTCAGCCATTGGAACTACTGCGACTCTGGAGACCGTAATCGTTTTGGTTTCCGTATCCGTGAAACCATCCGTACTGGTAACCGTGAGAGAAACATCAAAATCACCTTCAGAAGGAAATGTAAATGTTGGGCTTGCTACCGTTGAAGTATCTGTATCTACACCTTCAATTCCAAAGTCCCAGAGATATGAATCAGCATTTTCAGAACCATCCGTGAAGTTTATGTCTAACCCGGTAGCTGACTCAAAGGTGAAGTTAGCAGTAGGAAGTACTGCGGCTCTTACGGTAATATCTTCTTGCTGTACATCAGATCCACCTGTAGAGTAGGCTACAATCAGGGTGACCGTATATGTACCGGCTTCGCTGTAGGAAAATGACGGAGATGCATCTGTGGATATATCTTCATCGCCTTCTATACCAAAATCCCATCGATAGGTTTCAGCGTCGTTAGATGCATCTGTAAACGCTACTTCTAAGAAGTTAATCTCAGAATCAAAGTTAGCAACGGGTATAACAATCGTTTCCTCATCGTCATCATCACAGGATACAATGAATATACTTAAGATCATGATCAGCAATGAATATGATCCTAATGCAATCGGTTTTCGATAATTAGAATTAAGCATGATTTTGGGGTTATTTAAAATAATTTATTTCGTAGGTGGTAAGTCATCTTTAACTATGCTCTATATTCCAAGCGCCTGACCTCCACCAATTTGTATGGTTTCGGCTGTAATAAAAGATGCATCCTTGCCGGCAAGAAAAGAGACAACCGAAGCTACTTCCTGAGGCTCTCCCAGCCTTCCTAGCAAAATGTTGTTTTTCCATGAAGCAAACACTTCCGGTTTAGTTGATTTAATCTGGGCGTGAAAAGGTGTATCTATTGTGCCTGGGGAAACCGCATTTACACGAATCCCGTACTCAGCCAGATCCTTGGCAAGAGCCCTGGTAATCGCATGAACCCCTGCTTTAGAAGTTCCGTAAATTCCTGCACCCGGTCCACCAGCATTCCATCCGGCATTCGAAGTATAATTGATAATGGAAGGATGCTCACCATTTTTCAAGAATGGAATGGCTGCTCTTGATGCGAAAAACACAGAGTCCAGATTTAGAGCCATGACATTTCTGTAAAATTCGGTAGTCATTTCTTCAAACCTCGATCTTCCGCCTAATCCACCGGCATTATTCACTAGGACATCAATGCGGCCGTATTTTTCGCCAATGGCAGTAATATTTGAAGTCACTTCTTCTTCTTTAGTAACATCGAACCCATAGTACTCGGCGGTTATTCCAGCACTATTCAGTTCTTTTACCCTTTCAGCGCCTGCCGCGTCTTCAATACCATTTAATATGACTGTATAGCCATCTTCGCCTAACCTCTTGGCGACTTCAAAGCCTATACCTCCGGTTGCTCCTGTTACGATGGCGATCTTATTGTTTAGTTCTCTTTCCATATTTCTAATGTTGAATTGCTCTAGGTGATTTTTAGTTGATAGTTTTTAGCGCTTCGATCTTTCCGCATAATATCCATACACTGGCAAGCGCTATCAAGGCCAGTGCAGCTCCTATAATAAATGCTGGAGTATAGTTACCTCCCATGGTCAACCAGGGTACTAAGTAGGTTAGCCCTGCCGCCGTGAGCTTCGCTGCCATGCCTGCAAATCCGGATAAGGTACCTACCGACTTACCGCTGAAGAAGTCGCTTGGCAGCGTTTGTACATTACCTATTGCTGTCTGAAAGCCGAATAGAATGACGGCCATAATCAACACAGCAGTGATGGGGGCACCAGGGTTGGCCATAGCCAAGAGTGCTGGAAGCATGATTAAACAACCTATTGTGATAACTGTCTTCCTTGTTTTATTCACATCCCAGCCGGCCTTCATTCTGTTTTGGGCAAAGAGGCCACCAAACCAGGCTCCTAGCATAGCTCCCAAATAAGGTACCCATCCATAGATACCTATAGATTTGACATCCATACCATAGACTTCCGAAAGATAAATTGGAATCCAAAAAACAAAGAGCCACCAAATAGGATCTATTGCCGCTGAGGCAATAATTACTCCCCAGCTCTGCTTTCGGTTCAGAATATTACTGGCAGCGGGTGCAGCAACTTCGTTAGCTTCATCAGTGTCCTCATTGATCTGACCTACCAATATATATTTACGCTCCTCATCTGTTATCCAGGGGTGATCTTTAGGTGGTGATTTTACCAGATACATCCAGGGTAAAAGCCACAACAAACCGGCAACACCAACTAAAACGAAGATTATCTGCCAGTTAAAATATATGGATAAGAAAGCAATCATAGGTATTGCCACAATACCACCGATGGCCGCTCCTGAATTAAACAAGCCCTGAGCAAATGCGCGTTCCTTGGTTGGGAACCATTCAGCATTGCCTTTCGCAGCCCCAGGCCAGTTGCCGGCCTCAGCTATACCTAACATGGATCTAAAAATGGCAAAGCTCATAAATGATCTTGCCAAGGCATGTAAGGCTGTGGCTATTGACCACACTGAAATAGATAGTGTAAAACCCAGACGTGTTCCAACCCAGTCGAAAATTCTTCCGAAAAGCGCTTGTCCAAAAGCGTAAGAGAAAACGAAAATTACAGAGATCAGAGAGTATATTTCCTTGCGCTCGTCGACAGTTTTATCTGGGTACAACTCCTCAGATATCTCCGGCCAAAGCACATTAATTGACTGTCTATCAACGTAATTGATAATAGTCGCAAGTGCTATTAGTCCAATTACCCACCACCTTAGTCCTTTAATCTTCATACTTGGTTAGTCCTTATCTCCAAAATATGACACTCCGGAACCATCCAGGAAATCCTCTCGAACCGGACTAAACGTATCAATCAGCATTCCCGCTTCCAGGCAAACTGCACTATGCAAAAGATTTGGTTCAATGTATACACCGTCACCACCTTTAATCTCTTGTTTAACACCGTCAATCTCAAACTCGAACTTGCCAGAAACACAGTAGGTAGTTTGAGTATGAAAATGGCTATGAGGAGATCCGATAGCACCTTTTTCGAACTTTACCAAAACCATCATGATTTGGTTATCATACCCAAGCATTTTTCTTGAAACACCTCCTCCTAACTGTTCCCACTCGATCGCTTCTGTCAATATGTATTTGTCGCTCTTATTCATTTTTTTCAGTCTTCAGTTTTCTTAAAATCGTATACTCCTGTCCAACTTAGTACTCCGCCGTCTTGAGTTTTCAATGTGTGTTGGCTTTCTTCACTATCATCGGCCAGTGAAAAAGCAAACTGATATCTCTCGCCAGATTGTAATTCAAATTGAATGGCTATATATTTTTCTGACCTCTGTAAAACCTGGAGTTCTTTTATCGAGCTAAATGAGTTGATTGGGATCTCGGTCGAATAGCTATATTCACCATGCATTTCATAGAGGCTTGCAAAAAGTGTATTGCCACTTTTCCTTCTGTGAATTAACCCTGGATCTCTTCTCAAGTTAAAACTGGGGTCATTAGCTCCAATACGTGTTAGTATTACCTGATCTCCCTCTTCAGCTATTGAGGTTACTGAATAGAAGTTTCTCTGATTAAGCCAGGTCATTTTAAAATTACTACCCTTAAGCTCCGTGTGTCCCTCTTGCCATTAATGCTGATAGCCGTCATGTTCACCCATTGGCAACAAATCCTTATTAAGTAGCAATTCTTGATTAGTGGACATTAACTCTCCTAAATAGTAAATGGGTAAATCATATCGCGTTCCCTGACTGGCCTGAACAGCGAAGAGATCTATAACCAATGGCTTCTCTAATTCTTCGATATTTACGAGTGCCATCGTTCGATGCATTTCAACACCTTCGTAAGCATTCAGCTCCTTAGCGCTAACTATCTGAATATCATCACTGGATAGGAAATAATAAGGTGTACCTGAAGATTCTTCCGCGGCGTCCACTTTACCGTCGAAATGCGAATCCTTATTGATGACTAGTGTATTGTGTGCTATCGTCTGCTTAGCCCAGGAAGTATTTTCCTTTAAGTAACCGCCACCATCTTTGTGTTCTATGTTCACCCATCGGGCGGAACCATAGTCTTGTATAACTTCCTTTGCACCGTCATAAAGCAAAAACCCAAGCCGATCAAAATGCCCATGCCCCATACCGTGCTTGGCATATTTCATCATCAAGGTTAGGTCCGACTGCCTTAAAATTCCGATTGCCCCTTCATCACCGTTAGCACCATCAGAAAGCTCGGTACTCTTAAGAATATAAGGTTGGGCTTTACCCAGGGAAATATCTTTAGCAGCCGAAAGGCCCGAATCGTTCAAAGGTACTCGACCTTGATCTTCAATAAGAGAAAGTAACTCTGCATCCTTACATCCGAAATGATAGGCCATACTTACAGCATTTACCAATTCACGTGAAGCAAGCGACATACCTTTTTGGGCATCGTTGATTGGAAAAAACTCCCCAGCTGAGTTCGTTTGATTAATCAGTGCATAAACAGCTTTAATCAACAACCCGTCGCGATAATTAAGTATGTTTAATTCAGGCCTTTGATTTGCCAAACCTTGCGCAAGAATCAAGAAAGGATACATGGCATATCGCTGATAATAAGGGCCTTCGGTATAATATCCATCAGGCGAAAAAGCATTATCAATCTGTGCCAAG
Source organism: uncultured Flammeovirgaceae bacterium (assembly GCA_937899105.1). Classification (GTDB taxonomy): domain Bacteria; phylum Bacteroidota; class Bacteroidia; order Cytophagales; family Cyclobacteriaceae; genus Fulvivirga. The sequence goes on from CALBPF010000165.1 coordinate 8,110, forward strand.
AACCCTGCCTTCTTCTGCCCTTTGAGTTGAATAGCACCCCCGTCATTGTCTCTTACATAATCACCAGGCACTTGAACATCTAAACCATAAAGTGCCCATTTAACAAGTTCTTCATCACCTATCACCAAACCAATCATACCAACCCCTGCATTTCCCCAAGTACTGTGATTGTGAATCCTATTGAAAAATTGGGGGTTCTCAATAGAGATATATTCAGCATAAGGTCTGAATAATTCCTTATTGAGCTTTTTGACTATTTTTTTATCCAGCCAATCATAGATACAGTCATACGCTTGACTGGTGTATACAAGCCAATTGGCGTCATTGAGGCATTGCCAAAAGAACTTACCTCGAGCATAAGAGCGGGTGGCTGGATGTTTTCCAAGAGTCGGATACATTTCGGCATATTTTAAAAGCATATCCCGCACATAAACCGCATACTTCTCGTCACCAGTTATTTGAAATAAAACACCGGCCTTCTGCATGGTAAAGAAGTTAGCCTTATGTCTTTCGTGCGTATAACCGCCAGCAAGATCCTTGGGAATAGGAACGTCAATGCCTTGCTGGATTTGGATATCCACTTGGTGTCTGATATTCCTAACTGTTTGATCAAATAATGGCACCTCACCCATGCTTGACCGCATTGTTTGTACACCTTGATTCGTCAAAATGAGATTAGGATGATCTTGCGTGTTGGCCTCAGTAGCCCATAATAGAATCAATATCATCGGCAAAACTCTCATTGATTCGATTTAATATTTACAGCTTCGTAAGGCTGGTCATTCGTTTTTAAACCTTCTGAATTAGTGAAGGTGATATTTGACAGTTTCGTAATAGGCTCACCGTTCGTCATGAAGAGATCAATGCCCTGACTCTCTTGTATTTTTACATTATCGACTAACAATTTTTGCACCCCATGAAAGCGCAATACTGCTCCTACTTTGTTGCGTTTCCCTTTTCCAGAGTTTAGAATTTCGACATCCCGTAGTGTAATGATTGGACCGAAAGTACTTTCATCGGTACCTCCTCTATACACATTCACAATCTCATGTTTTACATCGGTGAATGAAGAGTTAATGATCTTCACATTTTCCACGTTGTAAATTCCCAGGTCTTCTACCTCCATGTCCAGGGTCATAACAGCGCCTGTCACGTTGGTCATTGTTGTATTAATGATGTTTATCGAATCAGCAAATGTGTGCTTATAGCTTTTTAGAAAATCAAAAGAGTGATTCTTGTCGAGATCCAAAATTTCGCAATCCTCAATATGAATTGCGTAGTTTTTTGTCATCGAATACTTGCTGGTACTGATAACATTATTTCCAGCTTGATCCGGAGATTCTTCTCCATGAAACAGTACGTTATTAGCATAGAGTGCTCCTCCATTTTCAATTTTGAAAAAGCTCTGTTTTTCTGACAGTATCTTTGCTTTTTCTCCTCTGGCAGTTACTAATGAGATAGGATGTTTAATGAAGGCATATTTAGTCATCAAATATTCTCCTTCGTTTTCCAATTCTAGGATATCTCCAGTGGAACTGTTTTCAAGTGCATCAAGAATGGTATTAACTCCTGAAGCCACCTTGATCGTTTTACCCGAATTAAATTTTCGTTCGGCCCCATCTTTTGAGTAGTAAGTGGCCCCAACCCCTTCCTTTGAAATTGGAGGTTTTACTTCACCAAATTCAATACGATCTATCAGATCTTGTCTTGGTACCATTAGCCCATACTTATTATTTGAAAGTGCAAATGGCACTTTTTCGAACCCAAGGTTGAAGGGAGGCTCTGACTCTTCGTTTATCACGTTTCCCTCGAAAGCTATTCCGGAAACGTCATCATAAATGGTAAAGGGTTTGGGATTGGTATTCCCAAGAATCAAGT
>CALBPF010000166.1 GCA_937899105.1 uncultured Flammeovirgaceae bacterium
GATTTTTGATAGTAGGAGAAACATCTAATGGAGTGCCATTCGGTCATATTTACGATAAGAATTTGGATTACTTGGATGAGCAAGCATTTTATATTGATGACGGAAGTGACCCTATGGATTAGAGCCTTTTAAGTAGTTAGTCATTTGTATTGTGTAGAGAATAAGGTAACCATTGCTTTTTACGTATATGATTTGTATTTTTGTACGTAAATCATATTTAATGGATAAGAAACTCACGCTTAGCCTCAATGAAAGAGTAATTGAGCAGGCTAAAATATATGCACAAGATCATAAGATTAGCTTATCAAGGCTGATCGAGTCATACTTAAGTTCTTTGATAGATAATAAGTCAGAGGACATTAAGATCACGCCATTGGTAGAAAGCCTTATTGGTGTTGTCGATATTCCACAAGACCTTGATTATAAGAAGGATTATACAGACTACTTACTAGAAAAATATCAATGAAAAAGATATTTATAGACACCAATATTGTTCTAGATTTACTGGGAAAAAGAGAGCCGTTTTACGAAGATGCCGCCAAGCTATTTTCATTAGCTGACCGAGGGAAAATAAAACTCTATATCTCTTCTTTGACTATCGCCAACTCTAATTATGTCTTGTCGAGATTGAAGTCTGCCAAAGAGGCTAGAGTGATACTGGTAAAGTTCAAGATATTAGTAGTAGTTCTTGAATTAAATGATAAGATTATCGACTTGTCTTTAAATGACGATAGCTTTAAAGATTTCGAAGATGGGTTACAATATTATACGGCCTTAGAGAATGAATCAGATATATTGATAACAAGAAATTTGAAGGATTTCAAGAGTTCAAAGATTCCAGTGATGACAGCAAGTCAGTATTTAAAGAAGGATAATAAGAATATGGAGTAATCTGGTATTATTGGGCATCTGAGGTCCGATTTTACAGAGAACAAAAACGAAATAGATTCCAAGTAGACGTTGTATTTTACTGCAAAGATCGTCAACTCCTTAAGAGACAAATTATAAGTTGATAACGGTGCCTAACTTAGCTACCAGCGACAATGCCTCCTGCGTCGGCACTGCGTGGTAGCCCGAGTTCTGCGCAGAGAAATGACGTTTATCTTAATTGTGTCTTTAGTTTATTGATTTTGTAAACGTTATTGCGTATCTTTAGCGTACAACAAAAACTAATGAAGCTAAAGCATAAGCCAAGTGGTGAAGACCTTGATGCTACAATATCAGAGTTAGTAAAGAAGGATTACAAGGCAATAAAGAAGAACAAAGCTTTCTCTTTTGATTGGGAGATAGAAAAAAACAACGAAGTTTATAAAATCTACTTACTGTCAGATGAGAAAGAAATTCTAGGTTTGATGTCCTTGATTGACCGAAAAGATGAATACAGAGTTCATCTTAATTTATTAGAAATCAATAAGAAGCACCAAGGCAAAGAAAAAGAAATTGATCGGATAGCAGGATGTCTTATTGCTTTTGCCGCAAGTGCAGCTATTAAACGCGGGTATTATGGGTTTGTATCCTTAGAACCAAAAACCAAATTGATTGATCATTACCAAGATCATTACGGGTTTCGACAGTATGGACGTTACTTAGGGATTGAAGGTGACACTTCGCAATATCTGGTAAATAAATATCTAGGAAATGGGTAGTAAAAAAGAACCAACATACGAGGATCTTAGCAAGATATATAGTGATGAAGAAATAGCTGAGAGCTTTGTTTTTAGAAGTAGTATGTCAGCAGAAGAAAAAAAATCTGCAGATGAAGAGTTCAAGCGGTTGCGCTTTGAGCAATTAAAAAATATGTCTGACGAACAGATATTGAAAGGAGAGTTAATGAGGATGAGGTTACTAATCAAGGATTATTTTGATCAGCCAAGCTTCATTGAAGAGTATTCTTTTGCTAATCAATTGAGAAAATATATTTCACTTTTGAAAAAAACGATGGTTGAGTTTTCAAATGATATAGATATTCATAAGACTAAGCTCAGTAGGCTATTAAACAACAGAGAAAATCCCAATATAGAATTAATGTATCGCTTGGAGCATCATAGCGGGATGATGATTCCGGCAACTTATTGGTATCGTCTTTTCGCAAAAAAACAAGAAGAAGAAATAAAAAGCGATTCTGAAAAGAGGGTAAAGGAATACAAGCGAGTGAAAAATGAACTGAGTTTTAAACTAACGGCATAAGGCTTGATAAGATGAATAAATTCTCTGATTCTTACCCATATATTTCATCTTTCATAGAAACTGAAGGTTATATTTCATTTGGCAATGATGAGTTTTTTACGAGTTGGATTAGAGCGTTTAATCTAGGCGGCACAGTTTATGAAGTGCATGATGCAAAAAATTATGATGATGCTATAGATAAGTTGGAGAAGTATTTTCGAGAAGATTTTGAAAAAGACTGGGGTCGGAAGATAGAAATATAAATCTGCGCAGAACTTTGCTACCAGCGACAACCCTCCGCAAGCTACGGCCTGCGTGGTAGCCGGAGTTGTACGAAATTTATAAATAAATAAAGTGTTTAGTCGAGTAATTTGAAAAAGTCAAAAGCAACGATAAATATCAAGTTAGGAAGTGAGTGAAAAGAGTCCTAACTTGGAAGAATGTGCGTTCTCATAAGTAAAGAAAACGAGTATAGTTTGCAGGCTATACTGGAAAGATTTTTTTCTTCCTATCTAGTTAGTTCAGATCGTAAGTTATGTCTGGAAGATTATCATTTAAAGGCCGTACATCAGATTAGGAGTTGTCGCACGGCGCGTCTAGGGATTTATCATTACAGCTGTGAGAGTTGTGGAGATACGCATGCCTTAGCGAGGAGTTGTAAGCACCGATTTTGTAGTCGTTGTGGTCAGGCGGATACGCACCGATGGGCGGAGCGGATGTTGGGTCGTCTGTTGGAGATGAAGCATCATCATGTGGTATTTACGCTTCCGAAGGCCTTACGTTGGTTGAGTAAAAGAAACGGTGTTTTGTTACATAATTTGCTATTTCGATTAAGTAGTGAAGTGATCAAGTTATGGTTTTGGCATAAGCATGGTTTGAGATGTGGAATAGTGTCGGTCTTGCATACGAATGGCAGTCAATTGAATTATCATCCGCATGTACATATGATAGTTACGGCTGGCGGGCTGGATGAAGGAGGTCATTTGGAGCGCTTATCGGGAGATTATTTGTGTAATGCGAAGTGGTTGGGTCGTCAGTTTAAAAGGCGCTTTATTGAGGAGTTATTGAAATTATATGAGAGAGGAGATTTAAAAGTAGCTTTACGTTTAGCTGATATGCAGCAGTTAGGCAAGTGGTTAAGGGATATAGGAGGCAATCAAAATTGGATAGTGCACATTGAGAAATCGCTACCGAATGTAAGTGATCTGATCCGTTATGTAGGTCGTTATACGAAGCGTTCGTGCATAAGTGAGCGTCGGATCTTGGGAGTAGAGGAGGACTATATAGAGATTAGTTACAAAGATTATAAGAACAGTGCTCGAGGATCAAAGCCGCAAGAAAGTCGTCGTAGATATAAAGTGGCTGAATTTTTAGATGCGTTGTTACAACATATTCCACCGCCTGGATATAAGGTAGTGAGGTATTACGGTATTTATGGGACGAGTGAGCAAATGCATTTACCGGAAGATGAATTAAGGGATGCGAGTGAATATGATGAGATAGATTTTGACTTGTTAGAGGAGCAGGTTGTCGGAGATGACTTACGATCTTATCGCAAGTATATGTTGTATAAGACGGGTCGGGATCCGCTGTACTGTTATGATTGTCATCAGGAGAAAGTATTGATTGAGATTTTATATGAGAAGGCGGAGCAGTTAGAAATAGAGCTAGAGGACAGTAGTTGATCGGCAGCTAGGCGGGTTGAAACTAGAACAATGAAAGACTTGTTCGGGAAGAGGTATATAGGTACTACAAAATTAAGCTATTGGAGGGTCAAAAAAGAAGAGTAATAGTATCAAGAGCGTCCATAAAATCTTATCTTGAAAGGGTAATAATGAAGTTACTCAAAGGCTAAATTGATCTGATCGTATAAAGATCTAGCGTAAAATCCAAGGGGGTAAAGAGCAATAAAAGGTCTTCGTACAACTTAGGCTGTGCGACAACCTTCGTTCCTCAGGCTGACGCACAGCCTAGGAGATATGCGCCATTAGTAAAGAGATTAAGAAATATAGATAAACGCAAAAATAGATGGAGATCGATTTTACGAAAGTGAGTAAATGGTACTCGTACCTATTGAGTATTGTCTTACTCGGCATCTTGTTGGGGGTTCTCTTTGGTAGTGTTGGTTTTGGCCATGGTCTAGGTGATATAGGATATATTTTTGTTCTTTTTGCTACAACGATCTTGTCTTGTATAGCTTTGATGGTGAATAGAGATAAAAGTAGAGAACTGATGATCACCAATATTATCTTGTCCATTCCATTTTTGTGGCTTATAGTGAATGTGAAACTGCTTTAACTTGAAGCGGCGTTCGCCTTCGCTCACCCCAGATATTTCGGCCATCAAAGACCGAAGGGCGGGAACATTTTGGGGATTCTTCGTTTCTTCATCGAATACAGAACTATTGGTTCAGCGGATGGCCCTGCAGCTATTTGATTCTTCGCTTGTTAATTGAATACAAAACTGGCGGTTTAGCAGCTTCTCTTGTAGCTATTTTAATGTTGAATGTGGAGCGAATTTGTGCAGTATGAACAGCCCGTGTATCCTTCGCCTAGTTTTTTGAAGCTTAAGCTATTGGTTTGGCTGTAGGTTCCACTGCCATTTGGATTATTGGTATTCTATATCTTGGCAGTATCTCCCTTGCTTAGGATTAGATGGCAAGAAAGAAAAAGTGATAAACGACGTTCGCCATCAAGGGCTCACAACCGATAATACACGGCCAGGGAGACGAGAGTTAAAATGATAATTTTCAGTTTATTTGATCCGCAACCATCAATGAGAAAAGAAGATAATTTGTTGATTGGTCAGTCGATCATAATACTCATTGATCAACTTCTGATTCATTAGAAAAGAAAGAATGCCTGCGGCGCAAAGACCAAATAAAGAGAGGAACGGTGTTCGCCTTCAAGGGCTCACGACTGAGATACACGGCCCTGCGGGACCGGAATAATTTGCTATTTATAACGATGTTAATTCGTGATAGTGGTTTAGTGAGGCATGAAACAGCGTTCACTATTGTTGACCACGGATATGTCGGCCATTAAGGGCCGAAGAGTGAGAACCGTTCTGACCATGAATGTTAGGGTTCCACAAACTGGGAATTCTTCACCTATTCAGATATGGTTTGGACTATTATTGCTTTTTACGTATAGTTTATTTATTTTTGTACGTAAATGTTATTGAAATGGATAAAAAGCTCACGCTTAGCCTGAACGAAAGAATAATCGAAAAGGCTAAAATATATGCACGGGATCATCAAATTAGTCTATCAAAGCTAATCGAATCATATTTGAATTCATTGATAGAAAATAAGTCCGATGATATAGAGATAACTCCATTAGTTGAGAGTTTAAGTGGAGTTGTGAATATTCCACTAGATCTTGATTACAAGAATGATTATACGGATTATCTAATGGACAAGTATAAATGAAAAAGATATTTATTGACACCAATATTGTCCTGGACCTACTGGGACATAGGGAACCCTTTTATGAAGATGCGGCAAAGCTATTTTCTCTAGCAGATCGTGGAAAAGTCAAGTTATATGTGTCCTCTTTGACGATTGCCAATTCTAACTATGTTTTATCAAAACTTAAGTCGGCTAAAGAAGCTAGGACAATCTTGATAAAGTTTAAAGTGCTAGTTGTCGTAGTAGAGCTAAATGATAAAATTATTGAGTTATCTCTAAATGACGAGGCCTTTAAAGACTTCGAAGATGGACTTCAATACTACACAGCTTTAGAGAATGAAGTAGATATATTGATTACAAGGAATTTGAAGGACTTCAAAAGTTCAAAGATTCCAGTGATGACAGCTAGTCAATATTTAAAGAGATAAGTTCAGCGCATATCTTAGGCTGGGCGACAAGCCTCCTGCGTCGGCCTGCGCTCAGCCCAGAGTTGGGCACAATAGAATATGGAATGAAACATTTAATCAAAATAATAATATTTTTTCTCTCAAATTTATGCCTTGGTCAAAATGAAAATTTTGATAAAGTTCAACAATTCGCTGAAGAGATTGAATTTATATTGGTTTATGAATTCCTAACCAACAGTTTTTATCCCTCGGACACCGCACTAGAATCACGTTTGTCATTTGGTGATTTTTTGCACTTTTCAAAATCACTATCAATAGATGAAATTGAACAATGCCTTGATGATAGAAATCCTAAAGTAAGAGCTCTAGGTTTAATAAGTCTATACCAATCAGACAACCAAATCCACCTACTTAGAACGGCCGACTTTTTGAGCGATTCTGTCATTTGCTTTAAAAGGTATCCTCATTTTGTAAATATGTATCCGTACGCTAACGGACCTGATTCTAAAGCTGAAGCTAGAAGAAGAGCAAGGGAGCGAAGCAAACTGTTAGAAGAAGCAAAGTATTTAACTGTAGCAGATATTGCGAAAGCCATCCTACAGTTTTACTTTGAAAAATCGATACTTGGTGATTTTGACGAGGAATTGAATCTATTCCTAAAAGAGCGGCGTAATCTAGAATATACTGTCGGTTTTTTACGGTTATTGGAAAACAAAGCGAGAGGAATGACATCGCCTCTTGAGGAAAAACGACAACCATTGATAAGGGAATTGAGAAATCGAATTGACAGTATTAGCAATAAGGTTGATAGAGCTATTTATAGAATTTATTTGTCTGCGGACTTTGATCGCTATGAGTTGTTTTCTCAAGAAGAATTATTAACCGAGTTGACCTTTTTAGGTAGAGAACGTGCAAAGTTAATTTTGATGAGGCAACCACCTAGCAATGACCCGGATTTGCAGAGAATTAGAGATGAAACAGCTTACTTTCACCATTACGGAAATATGTGTAAGTGGATTCTATTAAACGCAAAAGAGATTTTTTCTGAAGAAGATGTTTCATTTTTTCTTGAGAGAGCTAAATATGAAAGGGAGAATACAAGAACAATACTGAGTTTTCCGTTTTGGCATATTGCTGCGGCACGAGTTGATGAAGTTAATGCTGCCAAATATCTAAAGTCATGTATTATATTGTATGAAGGTGAATATCAAGCTCTTGAGAGAGCGATACTATATGCTGAATTATGGCATAGAAGATATCTTGAAGAAATTGACTTTATTTTAGATTGGATTTATGATAGTTACGTTTTGAATGAAAGGAATAAAGAAAGGATAGATAACTTTATTGACCGTCTTGACCAGGAAAAAGATATAATTCTCCTGAAAAGGATAATATTTGATGATAGATTTGAGTGTTCTATGAATGTTTGGAATGTAATTAAAATAGCATGGCAAATAAATAAGTTGAAAGGTGATAGTACAATTCAAGATCATTTAATCAGAGAAATATGGCATCCTATTGGCTTACACAGAGTTGAATGGATGAGACAAAGTGCCTTGGAAAGATACCCAAATGAAACAAAAGAAATGCTAGAAAGAACAAAAACTCTAATTGATGAACTGAGAAAAATAGAATAAAGACTGTGCCCAACTTTGCTACCAGCGACAAGCCTCCTATCGTCGGCCTGCGTGGTAGCCGGAGTTGGGCACAAGAGTTTTTTTTCAAGCAGACTGCAAGAATTACCGCGGCTTTTGAAGCGGTGTTCGCCTTGAAGGGCTCACGACAGAAATACACGGCCCAAAGGGGCCGAGAAGTGTCACTTAGATTTCTAATGTCACGTTCGCTGTTTGACGCTACGGTGCAGACCAGGAGCACTCAAGATTTTCAAATATCACGAGGAAAAAAGAAATGCTTCGTTAAAGTGTTGGATGTTTTGATCGGG
>CALBPF010000167.1 GCA_937899105.1 uncultured Flammeovirgaceae bacterium
GTATTTCTCCTGTCACCTTCGATGGCGACCAGGACGGCATAGAAGAACCATTTGACTTCTATCCAAATGATTATCTCCGTTGGGAAAATCCTGAGTGGGACAAAGCCAATCTACCGAACCCTAAAACAAAGCCTTTTAACACAACTGCTTACGATTACAAGTACTACAAGGCACCGGTGGTTCCTAAAATCAAATACCCTTATAGCGACCGTCACAAGTTTGACACTGAATGGACGCGTCTGGCCTCTGTGGGCACGAGCAAAATGGAAGATCACTTCTCAATAAAAGATCGCGCTCTGCCTATGTCGGAGAAATGGCCGATGTTTTTCGTCTTCCAATTGGCAAGTGGGTGTGGCCACTGTCAGGTACACGGATCATATGGAATATACAATGATATCAAGGACGATTACGATAATGATGAAATTCCTACCGCTGATTACCCTGGTGTACTTAAGAAGATTCACGCCCTTTTTGACTTTGAGCGATCCGATCTGTTCACAGATGCCCAAAAAGCCATGTATAGATTTGGCCGGGATGCCGCCTCATGGCCCGCTCGCACCACCGCAGCACATATTGAGGAATTGCGACGCTATTATTCTGACCGCGAGATTCAGGAAATCATAGAAACGATTATTGCAGCTTCCTGGCTAGCCTCTGACATGCAATCGCAGCTTACCGTGACTGATCGCCTAAGCATGTCGTGGGCGTTGGACAACCTAACCTCAGCGGGCTGGAAACCGGGTTCGCATCTTGGAATGATCTCGGAGCAGCGACGCTTTCATATGACCGAAATGAACATTTACGCATTTGGTGAAATTAATTCCGGTGAAATCTTTGATGGCACGTCTGAATGGATCGGAGTAGATGTTCCGTTGACCGAAGACTCTGACTCTGACGGGGTTCTGGATGGATATGATGGATTCCCGAATGATCCCAGTCGATGGGAAGATACGGACCGCGACGGTATCGAAGATGCGAAAGACGACGACATAGACGGCGACGGTATCCCCAACAGCGAAGAAGTAGCTAAAGGAACCTTCCCTTACAAGGCGGACTCAGACGGTGATGGCGTAGACGATCCTACAGAGATCAAAAACGGAACGGACCCCGTTGATCCCATGAATTTTTAAAGTATGAAGCAGCACATTCAGACATTTTCAGTAGCTACGGGCGGTACCAACTTCAAGGCGAGAGAAAGAAAGTCCAACATAAACATCACTTGTACTATTGCTCTTATATTGACAATACTGGCTCCGCAGGCATTTGCTCAAGAGAAAACAGACACAACAGAAGTTGAGCATTACATCGGTGTTATTCCGGATGACGCATTTGTAAAGTCGGGTGAGTTCACCGGTGCTATTAAGGTCCCTGGAACTAAAGGGAGCTTTAAGATTGGAGGAATGGTACAGGTAAACGCCAACTTTGACTTTGATAACCAAGGGTTTCAGCAGATTGGTGTACCGCCCTCTATTCCTCTTGACGAAGATCCGGAAGATGAAGATCAGCAGTTCGGTATTCATACCCGGCTTTCGCAATTAAATTTTGATTACCGCTCACCTACAAAAGTGGGAAACCTTAGAATATTTATTGAATTCGATATGTTTGGTAATGGGAATACCGGGGAATTTACGAATGATTACACGGCCAGGCTGCGTCATGCCGGGGTTGAATTAGGCGACTGGAGATTCGGTCAATACCATTCTGCATTTGTTGACCTCTTTTCGATGCCAGAAGGAGCCGACGCGGAAAGCCCGCTGGCTGCACCGGTATTGAGACAACCTGCTATCGTATACATGCGAGGAGGCAACCATGAAGGATCCCACTGGGGTTTTGGTATTGAGAATCCTGCGTTTGAATACAGCGGTTCCGATGAGCAATACCGCTCTGAGGCCATGCCTAATTTCATTGGTTTCGGAAGGTTAGAACGGTCTTGGGGGTATGTACGTCTTGCCGGACTTTTCATGCAATTGCGTTCGGCAGCAGAAGATGTATATACCGGCGGTTTCAACTTTTCCGGTCGCATTAAGCTTCCGCTTTGGCATGATAAGGATAACTTCAGTTTTGCCACGCAATTTGGCGAAGGATTCGTTCATTACTATTCGTCTTTTGTCGATGTGGGAGGTCTTGACGGACACATTGCTGATAATGGTGATATTGAAGCCACCGGGATTTTTGGAGCATTTGCCACCTATCAACATTGGTGGTCAGATCGTGTGCGCTCCACATTTATGGCCAGCGTTTTCGAGTTGGATTCCCCTGAATTGGTTAACGGACTGTTGTATTCCGGTGGCGAACGATACACAGTAAATCTGTTTTGGAGCCCAGTTGATGTGGCTGCATTCGGCCTTGAATACAACTATCAAACCCTAGAGACTGCGGATGGTACGGAAGGTAAAGGGACAAGGCTTGATTTTGTCGGACGATTCTTCTTCTGATCGGAAGAAAGAATCTTTCTTTAATAAAGACCGACAGGTAGATTGGATCTTTTTAGTTAAAGGTCCAATCTTTCCTTTTCTGATGGTTTCTCCCATCAGCACTTATAACTAATGTAAATAAATACTTCTGATGGAAAATAAGAGTATGTCGAGAATTGAGAAAGAAAGGAAGTTTTTATTCGAACTCAATTCAGCAGTCCATTATGTCAACGACAGCGATGCATTTTTCAGCGCTGTGATCAAATCATTACGATCACTGGTTGAAATAAAAGTACCTCCGCATTTTGCCATATTGGATAAAGCTAAAACAAATTTGACAATCACATTAGATACGTCTTTTCCTGATGTGGATCAAAGTTTCATTGAGCATATAGATCGGGAGATGAGAAAATTCAACCCAATGCCACTTACCGACGGCTTTAAAAAAGTGATGGAGAGAGACGAGCCAACCATGTACAGCATAGAGGAACTAAAAACGATGTTTGTAAATGAAGATGCTCATAACTTATTGGAAAGCACAGGTGTCCAAAGCTCCATGTTCTTACCACTTAAATTGAATAGCACTTACCTGGGTTTTTTCGGTATATTTTCTCCGGAAAAAGACTCTTTCGGCCCGGCTTATTTTGACGTGTTTAGGGCCGTGGGCAACCATATATCAGTAGCAGTACAAAATAACTTATACCTCAAAGAATTAATTATGCTACGGGATAATGCAGTACAGGAAAAAAATTATTTGGAAGACGAAATTAAAACGGATCGTTATCCTACAGGCTTTGTTGGAAAAAGTAAGAAACTCATCGAGCTCAAGGAAAAAATAGAGCAGGTCGCTGGTCTTGATACAACGGTTTTAATTGTTGGGGAAACCGGCACAGGAAAAGAATTAGTGGCAAGGTCACTCCATAATCACTCAGGGATTTCCAAGCCCATGGTTAAGATCAATTGTGCCTCGCTTCCGGCTCAGTTAATAGAATCTGAATTATTTGGGCACGAAAAAGGAAGCTTTACCGGCGCTTTTAAAAGGTCCATTGGTAAGTTTGAAATGGCCAATAATGGGATTATATTCCTGGATGAAATTGGCGAGATGCCCCTCGAACTTCAGCCTAAACTTTTACGTGTCCTGCAGGAGAAGGAGGTCGTTAGGATTGGCGGTACCGAGCCCATTAAATTAAATGTGAAAATTATTGTAGCAACGAATAGAGATCTGCTTCAGCTTGTTGAGGAGGGAAAATATCGTTCTGACCTATACCATCGGCTAAGTGTTTTTCCTATTACCCTGGATCCATTAAAAGAAAGAAAAGAAGAAATTCCGGATTTAGCTGATCATTTCTTAAATCAATATTCCAAAAAATTAGGCAAATCCAATCTGAAATTTTCAAGGCATACCATGCCCAGACTTTTGGATTACAGTTGGCCTGGTAATGTACGGGAATTACAACACGTTATTGAAAAAGAAGTTATTCTCGCCAAAGGAACTACGATTGACATCACTCCGAATGAAAATAGAAATATTATCCACCATTTAAGCGATACGTCAGAATATAACACTCAACCCATGAAGACGTTAGTGGAGTTCGAAAAGGAGATAATATTAAGGGCGTTAGACTGCGCAAAAGGAAAAATTAGGGGAATCAATGGAGCCGCTCAACTTCTTGACGTACATCCCAATACCTTAGATTCAAAAATTAAGAAGTTAGGAATCGAAAAACGATATTGTTGATTCAGTCCCACGTCCTACGACATTTCGTATTTGACTAGGTGAACAACTACGAAATATTGTGTTTTTCAATGACTTCCAACCATCTCATAAAAACATAAAATACTGTAAGTCAAAACATTAACTTATTCCAGTTAGAATGGCTCCCTAATTGAAATAGTTAGACCGGTAATTTTTTATAACGATCTAACTATTTTAACAATGTACCAAACTAAGCTCAAATTAATTGTGATGTATTTCCTTGGAGCGTTTATTCTCTCTATAGGCGCCTACGCACAAGATGGACGACCAATAAAATCTCAAGATCAAGAGATGGATAAGGTTAATGTGGTTCCGAAAAATTTCACCACAGAAATCATTGCTATTGATGATGAAGGACGCAAGCGTGCACAAGATATTATTGAGATCTACAAGATTCTGTCTACGGAGCCCACACCCGATAACCTGAAGAAGTATTTATCCAACAATTACGTTCAGCACAGCACGATGGTTCCTGACGGTTACAATGGTCTTGCCATGGTGTTCTCTTCTTCAGTTAAGCAATATCCCGTAGAAATTGATGTTCACCGCATCATGGTCATCGGAGACTGGGCCATGGCCCATGTCAATTTTCGCAACCTTGATACGACGGATCCCGATGACCTCGGCACAGCTGCTGTTGATCTCTACTACTACGCGCCGGATGGCAAGGTGTTGGAGCATTGGGATGTACTTCAAGCGGTCCCCACGTATTCGGTCAACCCGAATGGTATGTTCTTAAAGATCACCAAGGACTAAAACAAGTAAAATCATCAGCAAAAAAATTAAAAATATGAGAACATTATTATTAATATTATTAGGTACATTTTGTTTTATGAGCCAGCTGTTGATGGCTCAACGTACTTTACCCACGGATCCCCCTCTGCCACCGGCGGCTGACAGGGAGATGCCTTACTATGATCGACACAAAATCGATGTAAGTAACATTCGTGATCTTTACGAAAAATTATTGATAGCAGATGTTATGATCCATGCGGACGGCATGTTTGATGCCACGTCGAAGTGGAAATTGACGCTATTACAAATGATCCTGACAGGTAGCAATCATCATCAGGCACGCAGAGCCTATCAGCTATCACTGATGGGTGTTCGCATGGAAGAGATCCTTGCCATCTGGTCGCCCACCTACATTCAGTCAATTGAAAACCCTCGTATGAAGGCTGCATTCAAGTACATTGAATTGGCGTCTCCGCATCCTAGCAGGGTGACAGCAGATACACATGCCCTGCTCCGTACCCATTTTACAGATCGGCAAATCGCAGCGCTCTTTGACCTGGCGTCGGTCAATTCGGCTTTAGCCACGCATGATCGCGTTTTGCCCATCCCAACGGATGAGAAAACCCTCAAATGGGCTGAGAAAAACTTATCGAAAGTTGGCTGGAAGCCTGGACGAAATGCGAGTAGCAGTAAGAAAGAACAACGAGCCAATGCGTTCGTTGGCAAAGCCCTGGATGATGCCCACAAAGAAGTGCTGGCCAGTTGGCAACCAGGGGATCTTACGGCCCCTGCCCCGGTATTTAAAAGCGATTGGGTGAATTACCTTACCGGATATGATGTTTCCCCGGTCACATTCGATAACGATAAAGATGGAGTTGAAGATCCCTTTGATTTCTACCCGGAAGATTACCTGAAGTGGGAGAAACCAAGCTGGGACGATGAAAACCGTCCTGATCCTCCGACGAAGCCGTTCGATGTTGCCGCCTATGATTACCAGCATTATAAAGCGCCGATAGTGCCAAGGACCAAATATCCGTATAGTGACCGACACAAATTTGATGAAGAATGGACCCGTCAAAGTTCACTGGGCACGATTGGAATGGATTCTTATCTCTTGAAAGATGATCGAGCGCTTACCATTCAATTTAAGTGGGCGCTATTTTTTGTATACCAACAAACAAGTGGTTGTGTGCACTGTCAGGTACACGGAGCATATGGGATTTTTGAAACTACTGAAGATGATTATCCACATGACGAAATTCCGGAGGAAGATTTTCCAGAGATTATTGCAAAAATTCAAGCGCTTCTGGATTTCGAAAGAGCAGAGCACCTCACCGCAGCAGAAAAGGCCGCTTTGCGTTTGGCTCGTGATGCGGGTCCCTTACCATTATCACGTGCGACAGCAGCCCATATCGAAGAATTGCGACGACATTATTCTGACCGAGAGATCCAGGAGGTGATCGCTAACATTATCCTTACCGCATGGCTGGCTAATAGCATGCAATCTCAAGCCACCGTTACAGATCGGGAAAGTATGTCATGGGCGCTTCGAAACCTTACACCCGTTGGCTGGAAACCAGGTATCCACATCGGGAGGCCTAACGAGCAGCGTCCTTTCCATATGAGTGAGTTCTATGAGGAAGTAGGAGCCAAGATTTTTACTGGTGATATTCCGGATGCAAGATCCCTATGGATAGGTGTAGATATCCCACTTTTTGTTGATTCTGATAATGATGGAGTTGAAGACGGCTTTGATGGATTTCCAAATGATCCGGCAAGATGGGAGGATACCGATCGTGATGGCATTGAAGACAAATTAGACGATGATATTGACGGAGACGGCATTCCTAATAGCAAGGAAGTAGAAATGGGAATTTTCCCCTACAAGGCCGACTCCGATGGAGATGGCGTAGACGATCCAACAGAGTTGAGAGCAGGAACTGACCCGGTTGATCCCAGTAAATTTTAATGTTACTTACTCTTCCAAAATTCTTAATGACATAGAGGCCTGTTGATGATAATGTTTGTAATGGGGAAAGGATCTTACTTATCTATCTTTCAGGCCTCTTTTCTTATGAAATCGTAATGCAATCTGGTTTTTTACATCTCAAATTTATATGAATATGAGATGTAGATTCAGACTCTCGAACCGGTAACCTTAGAACTTGTTTAGGCAAAATTTCACACATATCAATTCTTGAATAGTGGAATGAAAAAATTGTTATTCTTAATTTTTATTCTTTTCAAAACGTTATGTGCTGCCCAGGAAAACCATGAAGATCATAACGGCGAAATCTCACAGCAAACCAGTCATCCGGTGTCGAATGTTTCATTTCTACTGGTAGAAAATGAAACGGTTTTTTTTGATGAAGAAGGCTTTGACGAGGAACCGGAAAATAAAACAGTGATTCAGCCTATCGTAGGGCTTCGAATTTTTAATAACAAAATTACCCTTGCTATGAGGGCAAGTTTTGAATTTGTTTCAGCTCCTCATGAATTGCATGGCTCCTCGGATGATCAAGTGCAGATCGAAAGAGTTGATGGATTCGGAGACGCTGGTTTGATGACATTGCTTTCAACAAAATCAGGGCATAAGGGTTTTGTATGGGGTTTGGGATTCAGCTCCCTTTTTCCGACAGCCAGCCAGGACGAACTAGGATCCGGGAAATATCAGATAGGTCCAGCCGCGGCGCTGTTTTACCTTGGTGAAGAGCTAGGGGATCTTTTTAAAATTGGCAACCTACCTATCAAATGGAGGGTAGAGGGGCAATACTATATTGAATCAAGCGAATCAGAGGGAGAAGAATTCGGCGTGGTCTTCACTCTGGGACCCATATTAAGTTCCTTGTTTAACTGAATTGTCTATACCCACTATATAATCTTAAAACCATGACAATGAAAGAATCATGAAAACAATCATTAAAATATTAGCAAGTGTTTTTTTTGGCATTCTCTATATCAATTTTGCATCTGCACAAGATGAGTCCGAACAGGATTTGGGAGAAATTGCTCAGCAGGTCTCCAATCCTGCTTCTGGTCTTACTCTTCTTTTCGTCAAAAATGAGTTGCTCTATTTTGATGACGAAAGTATAAGTGATAATCCTCAAAATAGTACTATACTCCAACCTGTTATTGTAGCTCCTTTACTTGGTGGGAAGTATAATCTCATCTCCCGAACGACGTTGCAACATCTTTCTGTGCCCTTTAGCGCCAATCCGGAAGACCCTTTTGACCGAACGAATGGTTTTGGGGACATGAATCTATTCGCACTTATTGCCCCGGCTCCAAAAGAGGGTGGTGGGCTAATTTCAGGTTTTGGTCCAACATTTACCTTTCCTACAGCAAGTGATGACGTCTTAGGAAGCGGTAAGTTTACCATGGGGCCGGCGGGTTTACTATTTTACCAAGCTCCTGACTATGGCAGCTTTTCTATTAGTAGTTTTAATATTGGACTGATTGCACAAACTTGGTGGACAATCGGTGGAGACTCAGATCGATCCTCCGTCACCAATTCTTCATTTCAATACATTATAAATTATCGCGCCACACCGACCTGGCAAATTGGAATGCGACCTACCGTTTCTGTTGATTGGGAGGCCGAAAGTGGAAATAAATTAGAAATTCCCGTTGGCATTGGAGCCGGCAGTTTGTTTCTCCTTGGCAACACACCTATCCAATGGTTTATTGAGGGGGAATACTATGTAGAACGACAGAATGATTTTGGAAGTGGCTGGGCGATTATAGCTTCACTTAATATCGCATTACCCAGCCTATTCTAAATCTAAATCCAGGTCTAGCAAAATTCATTCGCACTTGAAAACAAGATAAAACATGACTGATACCAAACAAGTAAAATCAGCTTTAGTAACAGGTGCGAATTCCGGATTAGGCTTTGAAGCCGCTGCCCAGCTTGCAGAAGCAGGCTATGGCAGGGTAATTCTTGCTTGCAGGAATATTGAAAAGGCAACCACTGCCAGGCTTGCACTCATGGAAAGGGTGGGCAAGGATCCTTTTGAAACCTTGGCCGTGGACGTATCGAGTATTGCATCGGCAAGGGCTGCTGTTCATGAACTCTCCCGGCGTGCAAAAGACATTGATGTTCTCTTACTTAATGCCGGCATTGTATCTGGCAAGGAACTTCTTAAAAGTGTAGATGGTTTTGAACTCACTTTCGCCAGTTCGCTTATAGGTCATCATATACTCTGTACAGGTTTATTAGAAAACCAATTACTTGCCAATGGGTCACGCGTTATTATCGTGGGTTCAGCAGCTGCCAACAATACTGCCCCTGCTATTATGGGTATGCGCGTGTACGATTTTGCATTTGAGGGAACCAGTTCTTTTGGCTCTACAATAGAAGAAGCAATGCTCAATTTCATTCAGGGGACCAAACCAGATTTGTATAGCAATCAACGCTATTACTCGACAACTAAGCTTTTTTCAGCCTGGTGGAGTTCAGCGATGCATCACCTATTTGGCCATAGAACTTCATTCTTTGCAGTCGGTCCAGGCCCAAATATGGGCACTAATGTGGGGAGGTATCAGAAAGGTTTTGCATCACTCATTATGAAGAGCGTCATGCCTCTCGTTGGCTCGCTTATGGGTATAAATCAGCCCGTTTCCTCCGGGGCAAAGCGATTTCTCGACGTCTTTCATAACGTTGACAGAACCTACTTGAGTGGAAGGACATATACTCCCCATCATAAAGATATAACAGGTCCGCTGTGGGAAGTTGATCACACCCACGTTTTGGACTTTGATCGACAGGAGAGGGCATGGAAGGTTCTTAACACGATTACAAAAAGCAATGAAAGCCCCTAAAGATATGGAGGCAGTTTTAAGCGCCTTATTTAAAAGAATTAACTACACATTTATAACTCTACTTTTTAATCAAACTAATATATAAGTACTATGAAAAACTATTCAATTAAACTGATTACGTTGTTTTTAATAGCGGTTGGTTGTAATCAAAATAAGCCTGTTCAAAGTGATGTCGTAGCAGTAACTCAGAAAAAAACGAGAATTTCTGGCGATGCTGAATTAGCCGGAGCAAATATCTTAGCATTTGGTCCGGACAATGTTTTATTTATCGGTGATAGCAAGGGTGCAAAAGTACTTGCCGTACAAACTGAAGCCCAGGAGCTAAAAGATCCCGTTCCATATAACCTTGAAGGGTTTGACACCATGGTTGCTGAAAAGCTGAACCTTGAACCTAGAGATGTTATCATCAACGATATGAAGATTCATCCGGTTAGCCAGGAAGCCTATGTATCTATCAAAATGGGGCATGAGCCTGATGCAGCATCGGTTGTCGCTATTGTGAGCCCGGTTAATCCAGATATCCGGTTTTTAGAAGTGAATAATTCAAACAGTTCAAGCGTGTCCATAAACAATCCGGCGTCAGACGATTTAACATTTTGGAATGAAACGCCGGCTACCGCTTTGTCCATTACAGACATAGATTATCATAACGGTTTCGTTTATGTAGCGGGTCTAACCAATGGGGAATTTGCCTCCACACTTAGGAAAGTAGCTTATCCTTTCAGTGACTCACAGGAAGTGGTTGCCAGTATAGAAATTTATCATGCCGTACATACGCAAATGGAAACGAGGGCGCCCATAAGATCCATGCTCTTTGCAGATATTGATGGTGAGTCCAACCTTATTGCGAGTTACACCTGTACGCCATTGGTCACCATCCCAACTGCCAAAATAACCGGGGGTGCCAGCATCACGGGCAA
Source organism: uncultured Flammeovirgaceae bacterium (assembly GCA_937899105.1). Classification (GTDB taxonomy): domain Bacteria; phylum Bacteroidota; class Bacteroidia; order Cytophagales; family Cyclobacteriaceae; genus Fulvivirga. The sequence continues at coordinate 10,647 of CALBPF010000167.1, forward strand.
GACGATAGCT
>CALBPF010000168.1 GCA_937899105.1 uncultured Flammeovirgaceae bacterium
ATGCAGGGATCCATTTTTGAACATAAAGAACAAATATCCCATCTCATCACTGAACATCCGTGGGGTGTAAGGCTAGTCTTAAATCAAAAAACCGACGGTTCAAAACCCTGGCATGCTCGGTACAATTATCCTGATATTGGGCTGACCGCAGTCTACATCAACTATGATAATGAAATATTAGGTAGTACATTTTCCATTATCCCACATTATCAATTCTATTTGACCCGTAATAAGGAGAAGCCTGGTCAATTTGCTTATAAAATCGGCCTTGGTTTAGCCTACAATAGTGAGAAATACGACCGGGAGACGAACAATAAGAATAATGTACTAAGTACGGACCTCAGCGCAGGTGTACTATTTGAGCTGTTGTATCAATACAAGATCACTGATCATTTGGGCCTCTATTCCTCAGTGTCCATGACCCATTTTTCTAACGCAGCCTGGAAAAAACCCAATTCAGGAATTAATGTTTTCAGTCTAAATATTGGTCTTAGATATTACCTCGATCCTGAACCTGTTGAGTATAAAGTCCTTGAAGAAGATGAGATACTAAATAAGGCCATTGGATATACGGTCTCAATTGCAGGCGGTGCGCATGAAGCGGTTAGAATAAACACGGGTACGGATCCGTTCTTTGTAGTTTCGGCCTTTGTGGATAAAACGCTTAATCAAAAGAGTAAACTTGGGTTAGGCCTGGAATGGTTTTATTCCGAATCACTAAAGAATTTCAAAGAAGAAGACTATTTTTTATCTGAGGGAGAAGATCCTGATTTTAACCGAATCGGATTAGCGCTTAGTCATGAATTAGTAGTCAATGAGTTCTCCATTATTTCGCAAGCGGGTTATTATGTATATGACCCATACGGTGTTTTTGATCCTATCTACTTAAGGCTAGGCTTAAGGCGCTATTTTGGGGATCATTTCTTTGGATCAGTTTCAGTAAAATCACACGCGGCCAAAGCTGAAGCAGGAGAATTTGCCATTGGATATCGACTAAAATGAAGAAGCTTTTATTCATTATAGCGATTGCGATGTCCTACAGTTGTAATGACCCGGATGCTCCGGACTGCCTGCGAAAGGCAGGTGACTTAGCAACGTTCAATACTGAATTAGAGGAATTCAATGAAATAGAGGTTAATGATGAATTCATTGTATTCATTCAAACCGGCACGGAACGAAGTATTTCCATTACTGCAGGTGAAAATCTACTACCAAACATTCGTTTCGAAATTGTGGAAAGGAAACTTGTATTAAGTGACGGCAACGGGTGTAGCTGGGTCCGTAATTACAACTTTCCAGCCGTGACAATAACAACACCGGAACTTACTAGAATTCGTCAAAATGGCGGTGGATTAATCACATCGGACCAAGCTGTGACCTTTCCTGAAATTACCTTGATATCGGAAGATCGAACCGGAGATTTTGACTTAATAGTTTCCAATAACTCAGTCCAAATAACAAGCAACGACCTGTCGAATTTTAAACTTGAAGGTCGCACTGAAAAGTTGGTGGTTGGTTTTTTTTCAGGTGATGGTCGTTTCGATGGTTCCGGCCTGGCAGCCAAGGAGGTTGAAATATTTCAGCGTGGAACCAATGACATGGTGGTGCATGCCACCGAGAGTTTAACCGGAAGAATTATTTCTAACGGAAATGTGATCTACACGAAAACAATACCACCTGTGGTGGATGTTTCCTTAGAAGGAAGCGGAAATTTGATTTTTAAAGAATAAAATGGAAAGAATAGTAATAATATGTGGGACCAACAGAAACGATTCTGTGTCTATGGAGATAGCAGGTATTTACAAGTCGTTACTCGAGGAATTAGGCCAGGCAGCCGTAATTATTGATCTAAAAGATTTACCAAGTGATTTCACCACCAGTGCGCTGTATGAAAACTCAGGCAAAAATGAGAAGTTCAATGAATTCAGAGAGCTTATGTCAGAGGCTAAAAAATTTGTCTTTGTAGTTCCGGAGTACAACGGTTCTTTTCCCGGGGTTTTAAAAGCATTTATTGACGGGCTTAAATTCCCTGATACCTTTACAGATAAGAAATGTGCTTTAGTGGGAGTTAGTTCCGGAGTTCAAGGCGCAGGCCTGGCTCTGAGTCATTTAACCGATATCTTCAACTACTGTGGTACGAATGTTCTGGCATTAAAACCAAAACTTGCTCAAATAGACCGGCACTTGGAAGGGGGTAGAATCACTAATGATCTTTACAACACACTTTTGAAGGATCAGGCGAAGAAATTGGTTGATTTTTAAAAGTGGTCAGAAGAAGTTCGGTATAGAACCTACAGATCAAAATACCCAAGGTTGGGTATTGCATTTACATATGGTTATTGAGCATATTGCAATTGGTTATGACGATTGGAATTGACTTAGGTACTACTAAATCAGCCATAGGATATTGGCATGATAACAAACCCGTAATAACTAAAATAAATGATCAATTCAGCATGCCCTCTGAAGTATATTTTTATCAGAATAAGGTTCAAGTGGGTTATAGAAGTGCAGATGGAAATCCGATTTTTTTTGGTGCTATAAAAAGGCATTTGGGCAGACAAGCCATGTTAAAAGTTTCCAATCATAAAGCCGTTCATCCTCAATACATTGCTGCATTTATTTTAAAACAACTTAAAAAGTATGTAGAAGATGACATGCATTCTAAGGGTTTAAATGAGGAGGTTAGAGAAGCTGTAATAGCGATACCCTCTCATTTTGATATATATCAAAGAAGGGCCACCTTGGAGGCCGCTAAAATTGCCGGCATATCAGTTAAAAGATTAATCAACGAAGCTACAGCGTCCTGCTTAGATTTTTCAAGAAGTAAAGGCGAGAATAATGGCCCAGTAATGATTGTTGATATTGGAGGAGGCACTTTGGACATCTCCATAGTTCATATATCGACAGATGATGACACCTTGCAGACAATGTTAGAGGTTAAGTATATAGATGGACATACTAATTTAGGTGGAGTAGATTTTGATGAGGTGATATTCAAGTGGGTCAAACAGAGAATTGATCGAATTAATAAAACCGAGAGCAATATTAATAGAAGTTTAAAAGACCTTATTAAAAGTGAGATTGCTCAAAAAAAAGTTAGACTATGCGAACAGGAAAGTATCAAGTTATATAATCCATTGCACGCTATAAACAGGAAAATAGATGTATATAGCCCTTTTAATCTTTCTCAGCAGAAGTTTTTGGACCTTTCAGTCCCACTGTTCGAAAGAATTACATCGTTAGTAGAAAATTCTATCAATTATTTCAATAAAAGAGAATACAATATTCAAGATATTCTTCTTCTAGGAAGGGCGAGCAAATTATATGGTCTCAAAGAGCATGTTCAAAAAAGGACTGAACTGAAATGCTATACACCGATAGATCCGGAAGTCTGCGTTGCAAAAGGAGCCGTGATGCAGGCGGCTATATTCGACCAAAAATTAGAAGAGAAGTTAGTGATAGAAGTATTACAAGATTATTATGGAATTGAGTTAGAAGATGATAAATACCATGTTTTTTTTGAAAAGGGTGGAATAATCCCGCAAGACAGAGAATGGGACTTCGAAACGAAAGCCGACAACCAAACTGAAATAGAAATAAAAGTGCTTAAAGGTTCTCGTCCTAAAGCAAGTGAGAATTCCTTAATGCAAACAATAAAAATTAATAACATTGATCCTGCACCTGCTGGCTACACTAAAATTAAGGTAAGATTTAGTATGAACGCTGATATGATACTAAAAGTCACTATTCTTAACGTGAGAAATAAAAATTTAACCTATACAATTGATTCGCCAGATAGGCTAAGTGAAAACCAGATTCTTGAATATCAAAAATCCGTCGAGGACTTGCTTTAATTAAGCAGACACCTTTAGATAACAACCTAGATCCAGAGTTTAGAAAAGTACTCTTGTGTTTTTAATAATTTGGTTTTCAAATAGTTACTTCTTAAAAGCAACTATTTTATGAACAGAAATTGAAAGATAAAAGTAGTAGTAGCCCCGCTAGGAATCGAACCTAGATCTAAAGTTTAGGAAACTTCTATTCTATCCATTGAACTACGGGGCCTTAGTAAAAACGTGTAATTTCTAACTTACTATTTCGGATGGTAAAAGTAGAAAAAAGCCAGACTGTAGTCAATCAAAACTCATTCTTTCGCAGATCTGTCTTTTTTCGAGTTATTCGCTTATGACCTAATTAAGAGCCCGGTTGATGACGTACTTAAACATCTTAACAATATGGTTAAGAGTTTGCTTAACTTTTCCCATAGAACTCATTGCTCTCGCAACGAACGAACTGAATTCGTATTAGCCACTTTTAAGGAGTGATAACTTATCGTTAAAAAGGCTGCCAGCACCCCAGCCAAAGTAGAGTAACCAAAAACGACTTACTGAAATCCGACATTATAAGCAAACCCTGAAAGCAGGGTATTCATGGCATAATATACGACGGGAGCAGCCATGAGCGTCCCTAATAAAACCAGTTTCAAAAAATCCCTTGAA
>CALBPF010000169.1 GCA_937899105.1 uncultured Flammeovirgaceae bacterium
ACTCTTTGCTGTTAATATCTCAATTGATGGGGATTCCAAGATTAATGGTCTTTTTGTTAAACCATATGTAGAAGACAACCTTCCCGAATTAGCCAGAAATAGGACTAACCTTCAACTGCCATTCAATAACGAATGGACAGTTTTTTGGGGAGGAGAAACAGAAGAATTGAACTATCATGTAAACAACAGAGCCCAGAAAGGTGCTTTCGACTTGATTATTACCAACGTTGAAGGAAAATCCTTTAAAACAGACGGAAGAACAAATGAAGATTATTATGCTTTCGGACAAGAAATAATTGCTCCTTGTGACGCAACTGTGGCACTAGTTGTTGACGGCATTAAGGATAATAAACCTGGGGTATTAAATCCAATATACATACCTGGAAACACAGTAATTCTAAAAACTGATAACTCAGAATTTCTGTTTTTTGCTCACTTTAAACAAGCCTCAATTGTGGTAGAGCAAGGACAACAGGTTAAAAAAGGTCAACTTTTGGGTCTTTGTGGTAATTCAGGTAACTCATCAGAACCACATTTACATTTTCATATCCAGAATGTCGAAGATATGAACAAGGCAACTGGGGCGAGTTGCTATTTTGATCGGATTTATGTCAACGGAGATCTTAAATCTGACTACTCTCCGATTAAGGGTGACAAGATCAGGAACGAATAAATACTGGTAACAAGTGCTAGCACGAATGCGCCTACTGCCACTTTACAGACTTCAGTGCGAACTTCACCATGAAATCTGCCGCAAGGAAAGGTCGTCGCTTTCTACAGAGTTTGGCTCGCAGGATTTTTCATCTTTCTGAACGCAGTGCATTCTGGATAGTTTGGAAGCACCGGCAGATTCATTAGTTTTATCGGAACTTACCAAGCTCGGGGCGCACTCCTGCTAGCTTGGCGTTACCTGCCACAACGAGACATAAATGACTAAGTATATAATTTTAATTCTAACGCTCGGAATAATTGGATGTCAACCCAGTTCGGAGATTTCCGAATCGAATTATTCAGTGGACTCTATAAAATATCACGATGGGTTTTTAGTAAACTTTTTCTCTTCGGACACAAGTCAAATTGACTCCAGTTACCGCTATAAAGTTAAATTTGACACCCTCATTTTGACAGATAGAGTGATTGAAAACAACTCATTATTAATTGATAAGATCAATTTTACTTCGATAGGTGATTCGATAAAAATATCACTGGATAATGCTGAATATGAATACTTAGCATTGGTTACTGAAGATACAGTAATATGGGGCCCTTCCTATCCAAATAACTCTATCACAATTTCAAAGATTGACTCTGCAATCCTTAAAGATTTCTATATTCAGAATTGGGGAATAATTGCCTTAGGAGATACAATAGGAAGTAATGGAGTGCAAGCATCCAAACTTATTAAAGTTAAGAAGAACTAAATCAGCAGGTAACATTGTATAGAACCGCATGCCTTTACTCACGTTTAGTTGAGTCCATGCGACTCGTCCGTATCTTCTGTGTTTTGAGTTTCATGACTGCTTAAGTAGGTCTCCCCAAAGCGTATTTTGGTGATTGGCCTACACGCAGGTTCCGGCTGGTGATGACACAGAAAGGTTCTTGCTAAGTTCTGTGCAACTTGCAAGGAAACACATAAAATACTACTTTCATCACCATTAAGCACCGGACAGGCACAGCGTTCTATACGGGCGTTAGCTACAATAGCCCTAAGAAAGGTCAGTAGTAATTTCCTCACCGCACAAGAGATTTTTTTTGTTTTTGCCAACGCACTGACAAGCACATTGCACCAACCCTTCGGGATTGGCACAAAGAGCTTGCCTCCCCACCCTCAGATTTAAGAATTTGAATTTCGTTTTTGAGTTGGGTATAACTTCTGTTTAAAATCTGTGATCTCATCTTTTAATTTCTTGTTGGCACTATTCAGTAGTTCATTTTGATGCTTCATAATACTTAGTAGATCATGCATGGCATTGAGGTTTTCCAGTTGAACGGAAACGATCTGTTCTAAATCGGCTTTAGTGTATCTTCTACTCATGAGATAAATTTATTTACGAATAACATCAATTAATAATGATGTAAAAATATAATTTAAATTTTAAATACGCAAATAAATTGATCTAATTAGTGCTTAAAAATACGTATTAAGTCATATTTATATCCAATTCTCATCTATTATATTTGCTTAATTCATAAATAGATTTAATTTATACGCAACTAAAAATGGGTAAAAAAGCAATTAATAGACTAAAAGTTGTCTTAGTTGAACAAGGTAGAACCAATAAATGGTTAGCTGAGAAATTAGATAAGAATACTGCTACTGTTTCAAGATGGTGTACAAATGAGATGCAGCCCTCTTTAGAAACATTAGTGGAAATTGCAGAAACTTTAGACGTTAATGTTAGAGAGTTATTGGTATCTACAAAAGATTAACTCATAGTCCTGATGGATTACAAACAAAGAGAATCAGTCAATGAATTAAAAGCATTTCTTGCCAAAGCACGAAAAAGTCCATGGACACAATACAAGGATTCACAGGCCTTGGAGGCCGATGTTTCATGGAATGCTTCCCATTTTTTCGCTCAACTAATCTCAAATGCCAAGCCTTCGAAATATTTCTGGAATCTTGAAAAGACCATAGAATTTAAGAAGGACTTTGAAAAGCAACATGGGGTATCCATTGACCTTGATAAACTTATTTCAAAAAATTGGCTAAGGGTAATCTTGGGTTTTTTGGAAATTCCGGGGTTAATTCGATCAGCAGCTTATGACTACGGGAAATACAAAGGTTACCGCAAAGAACTGTCTTTCCTTATTCAATTAAAAAACAAGATTGGTGACAAAGAAGTTGCAAAAGATGACTTCCAAAAAGCAATAAAAGATTTTGAGAAGAAGCACTCCCATAAAATCAATAAGGAGTGCATGAGCAAAAATCATTGGATCAAGGAGGAACAGGACAAAGTTTCGATTAGCAATGTGAAATTTTATCAACCTCTGATTGATAGCTGGGAAGAATTCGGTTTTATTTATGCTCTTAAAGAGGTTAAGGACAACCAAGAGGCTAAAGGACTTTTGATAACCAAAGGCAATGTCAACAGGGGTCATTCCGCTCATAAAAAGTATTTTGCAAATACCCCAGAATTAGGCGAACTCACACCACAAGGTGTCCTAAAAACTCAAGGCCGAGGTTATGTCCTTAACTTCTACAACGTAAAGCCCGATTATTGGAGTGCTCTAAAAGACAAAATAAGTGGCTTGATTTGGGAAACCCTTATCAATGACAACTCTTTGGATTCGGATAAAGAACGATTAGAAATCTGGATAGAAAAAGTTCTTTATTGGTCTGCTTGGCCCAACATATTTAGCCACCTAACAAGTGAATCGCAAAAGAGATATTTGGACGCTGCACTTAACTTGGTTTTAGGAGACTCTGATCTTGCTGATATGGATAGCGAATTTCCTAAAATGCGATTAGATGACAGGCATCACGGAGGGATAAATTTTATTGACAATCCTTTAGCCCTTGAGGAAGAAAGTCTTGACAATCAAAACTACTTTGAATTGCTCCATTCAATGAATGAATTGGATGATAAGTATCAAAGCAACCTATTAAGAGTACAGGAGGTAAGGGAGAATATGGATTACTTCCTGAAATCAATCGTTTTGGGTGATTATGAATACGAAACCATAGAAGATGATTCAGGTGATAAAGTAACATATCATTATCAAAGAATAAAGCAATTGCTTCAGTCGGGTATCAATAAACCCTTTCTCTTATGGGAAACTTGCCATTTCATAGTTCAAAACAAACCGGAAATCATTCCCTACTTATTAATTGAAAAGGATTTTGCCTCGCTATCAATCAACTTAACTGACCAGGTTTCTTTTTCGGACGAGATCCAAGACTTTCATCGGACCTTCAGATTAAAAGCATGGACGAGTGGTTTGAAATTAGCTTTAGATACAATGCTTTCAAGAAACTCATTCGATGATAAGGAGGCGGCACTTTGGGTCTTTCAAATATTTAGGCAATTGAACAAGGACAAGTACCGTGTGCTTTCAAGCTACAAATCTCAAAAGCAACAATATGATTTTAGGAAAGAGAACTCCGAGAAAGAAATCGAAATCTTAGAACTGATTGAAAACTATCCGCAGCATGGCTACAATGTGAGACATGGAATTCCAAACTATTTTGTACCCATTATTCTACCGCACTTATTTGATCTATTTAAATCATTTGCACCAAGACCGAAATTTAGAAACGGAACGATTCAGTTTCCCATGATGCAATGGGACGGTCTTACTTGGTTGTTAAAATGTTCATCTTACAATAAGTATAAGGAACAACTTGAAAACCACCCTTTACCCGAAGACGAGATAGCGGAAGTGTTTCTTACCCTATATCTTGATAAGATAGAACAAGAGACAGTAAAGAAAATAAACTATGAAAGCAAAAAAGAGGAGGACGGTCGCCCTTTATGGAGTGAAAAGATCGAAAGATTAGAGCTTATTGACTGGATATACCCGATTTATTTCATCAACAAGACTGGAAAATTAAATGAGTTTTTGGCTCCGAGATTCAAGTTTAAAAAGACCGATAACAGATATGACCAAAGCAATAGGTTCAACGCAGAAAAATTGCGGACACACATTGGGGTACTACTACAAGTTCTAAAGAAATTTTCATCACCTGCAAGCCTTAATACATTTGACGAAGATTCGCTAAGAAAAATCCAATTGCGCATTGAAAGTCAAATAGTCGATTACGTTAAGAAATATGGTAATTCTGAATCTTCAAATGGTATTGACATTTTTGATTATAGGCTTGAAAAACAGTTTCAAAACAGCCCAAAAGAAGAATTGTTACCCCAACTGGCGCAGGCCATCAACTGGTTTTCAAATAGAGAAGAAATCGTTAACGTACTTGCAGATTCTGGTGATTTGGTGAGAATGCTCACGATTGCCGACTGGATTACTTCAGAAGGAGTAAAGAAGATTTTTGTTTCAAAAATTAAAGAGATAAAAATCAAGGAATTTCTTGAATCTCGGTATATGCCTGAGATTCAACTTGCCATGTTTAAGCTGATCGAATATCCGGAACTGATTGACCAAGCTGAAAAAGTACTCGATTATTGGGAAAAAAATATACATCCATCCAACCGTGGTGAGTATGAACGAGCTGCATATCAGGTAAAGCTGATTTTGGCATACAAAATCAAAGATGAATACGCTCTCGATAATATTCAAGCCCCAAAATCAACATTAATTAGTCCCAGCGAGTTTACAACCGAAGATTCTAGGCAATTCTACCGTGGTTTAATTCGATTTGATTCAAAGCCGGAGGAAGCATATCAGATATTCAAGAATCTTCAACAAAGATTTAATGAAAATGTTACTGTGGCATTGAATGGGTTTGCTGCCAAAATCACATGGGGAAGTAAGGAAAGCAATCCTACTCTATATCAAGAGGCGCTTGATGAGTGGAATAACTTTGAACAACGTATGGATCAAGTTGACCTCGATTCCATTCAAGATAAAGTGTGGGTCAATAAATTAACTGCATTTCAAAATCTGAAGGAACATGAAAAAGTTGAAAAACTGTACCTAAGTCTTGAAAAGCCTTATCGAATGCTTCCCGCTATTCTTTCTATCTGGATTGAAAGTCTTTTGGAGAGTAAACTTGATCAGGAAGCGAGATACCTTTTAAAAGAGGCAGAAGGTTATCATAAGTTCTCTGACGGTACAGAACCGGAATTTCTAAGCAACCTTAAGAAAAAGGTAGATGGAGAAGATTATATTCAAACACTTCAAAACAATTACCATGAGATTTTTTCCAGCGAAACTCCTACATTGATCAAGGTATTTCCTCCAAGGCTTAATGGAAAGAAAGAACTAAGTGAATTTCTAACAAAAGAAATTGCGATTGCTTGTGATAAAATGCTCGATAAAGTTCTTGCTGTCAATACCATTAATGATGAGGATAAGTATAATGACATAATCCAATTGATTCTTGAAGCAAGAATGAATCCCTGGGGATGGCAAATTAAAGATCAAACCAGAGGAGGAAAGTCGTTTTCCGGTAAAAGTTTAGGAGAAAGGGACTTGAAAATCTGTGACCATAACTCTTGTGATTTGGTGGTTTGTGAAGCATTCATTTTAAGGAGCCCTAAAACTGCTAAAGAACACATCGAAAAAGTATTTGACTACCATCATAAAAGAGGTAGTTTCATTATGTTGATCTATTATTTGAAACGACACATTGATTTTGATAAGAACTGGAAGGCATATTGTAATGATATTGTACCAAAATCTACTTTTCCAAGAGGGTACAAGATGAAATCCAATGTTTTGAAAGATGTAACTAAACAGTTTGGGTACAATGCTTCGGCAATTAAGGTTGGTGTTGCTAAGCATGGAAAAGAAACTCTTCTTTATCACATAATGGTGAATCTTGATTATCATACGAATTAAATGACCAACGCTTTTTGCACATTGCCATCCTCGTTCCTGCGGTGGCAAAGAGCAAAGCCAACACACGAATTAAAAGAATTGAAAATCAAATGTGAAACATTCATGAACACCTTTGAAATTCAATTATAAAGTGAATAAATAAAAATCTCTTTTCCCTTCACACGGGAAAAGGGAAATGAAAAAGAAAATAATGGTTTAAGAAACGACAGTGCGAGTCGGGCTACAGTAGCTAACATGAGCTAAAAAACATAGGGGGTTGGTGGTAATCGGAAGTTCAGTGCTTCTAGCAAGCACGCCAAACCAAAATTTTG
>CALBPF010000170.1 GCA_937899105.1 uncultured Flammeovirgaceae bacterium
CTCTCTGAATCTTTATAATGAAGTTCATAATTATTAAGGCTAAGACGAAATAGACTGATTACAACCCCAGAGTAAGACAAAAAATATACAATAGCGTTCTCAAGTTATCAATGATCTTTTTACCTCTAGTCAGGTAAATCCTTAACTGATGCTCTTGAATAAGTAAATCAAGAGGTACCTTCAATTCTTTATGATACTACTGATCATATTCAGGTGTCCCTTCTGGAGCTGAAAAAACTTTATATAACAGCATTAGAGCTGCATTGTGTTCTTTTTCAGATCTTTTTTATTTTCCATTAATAATTCCGAATTGTACATGGGTCAATTTCATCATACTCTTGATCAGTACCAATAAATACGACCCAAATGGTCTTTCGCTTAAAAGCTACATGGCCTACTACCCGATAATTATTCTTCTATATTAAAAATTACTCTTTCCTCTGAAACAGGTCTTGCCTTACTAAACGTATCTAAAACCTCTATCATATTCTCCCATGCTGCCTTCTTGACCAACATCCTCCAGGTCGCCTTTTAGCGTTCTGTTTTAAACCGTTTAAAGGGAAATGACCATGCGCTGCTCTCAGTTTATGCGGTAATTAATCACGTAACCCCGGGTTAATTATTACCTTACCAGGTGAATAACCGTCTTGTACGGCTAATCCAGTCGTACTTCTGTACTTGTTTTTATAATTTCATAGGTAAAGCAGATGCGGAAATTTAGTGTCCGCTTACAAAGCAAACATTAAAATATGCTAGAATGTAATGTTTGCTAATTTGGGGCTATGTATTTACCTTGCCTTCGATGTATTCCACAGCTTGATTAATAGTTTGAAGTTTTTCGGCATCCTCATCAGGAATGCGGATATCAAATGTTTGCTCAAACTCCATTACCAGTTCGGCATAATCTAAGGAGTCTATTCCTAAATCGCGAACAAAACTCGCATCGGGAGTAACTTCTGTTTCCGCGAGCCCGAGTTTATCTACAAGTATTTTGGTTATCTGTTCGTGCGTATCCATTATGCGCTTTTTACACTTTGGGTAAAACTAGGAAAATAACCTAAATAGTTTTTAGAAAAGCGATTGTAAAGGGCATTAAAAACGCAAAAAGAACTCTGTTCCTTCGTCGACTTTTGACTTCACACCAAGTACGCCCTGGTGTTGGCGCATGATCTGTCTTGACAGGCTGAGCCCGATTCCCGAACCGGATTTTTTTGTGGTAAAGAATGGAATGAATATTTTTTCCAGGGCCTCATCATCGATACCGTTGCCATTATCCTTTATTGATATGATTGGCCTGCTCTTTTCATCAAAGAATGCGCTAAGCTGAACCAATTTGTTAGTTTGCTCGTCAAATGCCTGAAGGGCATTTTTAAGCAAATTGATCAGAACCTGGTCAATTAGTGTTTTGTCTGCATTGATAGTTAAGTTCTCCGGATCTATCTGGCAATTAACGATCACGCCACTTTCCTTAATTTCATTTTTATGAAGCACAATGAGTTCATCTAGCAGCTCTTTGATTTTTATTTCAGCTAATTTGGGCTTTGGAATGTGCGTGAGATTTCTAAAATCCTGGACGAACGTGATAAGTCCTTCACTTCTTTTCTTAATCGTTTGAATCGCAAGGTGCATGTCCTCAAAATCATCGTTTGAAAGCGTTTGATTATCCTCAGTTGAATCTAACTGTAAATTCAGATCTTCCTCCACAGTATTTGCCAGAGAAGAAATGGGAGTTACGGAATTCATGATCTCATGCGTTAACACGCGTACGAGATTTTGCCACGCCTCCATTTCCTTTTCTTCCAATTCGTTTTGGATATTTTGAACAGAAACCAGTTTATACAACTCGCCACTCAGTGTAAGCTCGATGGCGTAAATAGCTAGTTGTACTATTTCGCCTCCAATCTCAAAACGTAATAAGTCTCTGCCCCCCGTTCGCAGACGCCTAAATGTATCGACCATATTCTCATTAACTGTCCTCAGGTCAGATACATTTTTTATATTACCTACACGAAGGAGCTTTTTAGCGGAGGTATTCATAATTTGGATTTCACCTGCCTGATTGAAGGTGATTAACCCTATACCGATATGCTGAACGATATTTTTTAAATACTGATATTCGGCTTCTTTTTCTTTTCGTACCTCTTTTAAATCTAATAGTACACGGTTGAGTTCGGCATTCAATTTGTTCACCTCCTTGTTCTTTGAATCGGTGGAATAAGAGCGCCCAAGGTCGTCGTGTTTAATTGAGCTTAAAAAGCTCATGACTTCTGACTTTGATTTTTCCGTGTATTTGACCAGAAGAACGACTTGAAATATCAAAAGTGCCGTAATTACCAGCTCAGTTAGAATAAATCCATCTGAATAAAGCTGTGAGGCCAGGAAAAAGGAAGTCAGGATAATGAATCCAATCCTATATAATACAATACGTTTTGTATTATTAAAGTCCATGCTTTTCCAGCCTTCGGTAGAGCGAGGCCCTTGTAAGTCCTAGCTCATTAGCCGCTTTAGATATATTGCCGTCATGAATATTAATGGCCTTTTGAATTAATGATTTTTCTACCTCGTCCAGGTTGAGATTATCAGAATAGTTCTCCGCACTTGACACAGATTTAGACTGTGACAAAAAGAAAAAGTCATCAGGTTCCAATTTAGGATTGTCACTCATTATAATGGCCCTTTCAATAGCGTGTTGAAGCTCGCGGATATTTCCTGGCCAGGGGTATTTCCGTAATGTCATAATTGCTTCTTCTGATAGTCCGTGAATTTCTTTCCGATATTTTTTTGAGTATTTATCAAGAAAATGGGTAGCGAGAAGGGGAATGTCCTCCAAACGTTCTCGCAAGGGAGGTAAATTGATTTCTACCGTATTTATTCTGTAGAGCAGATCTTGCCTGAAAGATCCTTCATTAACCATTTCATGGACGTGCATGTTTGTAGCCGAAACCAAACGTATATCTACGGGTACGGATTTATTGGAACCTATTCTTGTGACTTCTCTATTCTGAATAGCAGTAAGTAATTTAGACTGTAGCGGTAAACTTAAGTTGCCAATTTCATCTAAAAATAGGGTGCCGCTGTTAGCCAGTTCAAACCTACCGGCCCGATCTTCTTTTGCATCTGTAAAGGATCCTTTTTTGTGGCCAAAAAGCTCACTTTCAAAAAGTGTTTCGGTGATTGCACCCATATCTACGCCTACAAAACTCGAATCGTGTCTAAGCGAGCGCTGATGTATGGCACGAGCAATAAGTTCTTTTCCAGTGCCATTCTCGCCTAATATCAATACGTTGGCATCCGTTTTCGCTACTTTATCAATAAGATCAAATACTTTTTTAATAGATGCGCTTTTACCAATGATATCCTTGAAGGGTTGGTTAATATCTTCTTCGAGTTGCTTTTTTGCTTTTTTTAGCTTGTCAACTTCTTTATAAGTGTTTTTGAGCTTTATCGCAGTAGAGATTGTAGCAAGCAATTTTTCATTTTGCCAGGGCTTCAGTACAAAGTCGGTGGCGCCCTCTTTCAAAGCCCTTACTGCCATTTCCACATCGCCAAAAGCGGTAATTAATATTACAACAGCATTTGGATCTTTCTCCTTGATCTGGCTAAGCCAATAAAAACCCTCCTTTCCGCTTGTGATATCCTTGCTGAAGTTCATATCCAGTAGGATTACATCATAAGTGTCATTATTCAGAAGAAAAGGTATCTTTTTTGGGTTCTTTTCTATGATAACATGATGGCCATTTTTCTTTAAAAGGAGTTTAGCGGCTAATAATACATCCTCATCATCATCAATCATTAAGACCTTACCCGATTCTTTTTCCATATGTTTAGGTTTGAGTGATATATATTGTCCAAAATGATGCCAACTGCAGGATGTACATTTTCGGCCAGTTTGACGTCATGATTTGTTCTTTTTTGCACAAGAGTGATCGAAATCGAACACAATTTAGGTAATATTAGAATAACCAGGGTATGATCTTTCCCTAGAAAATAATTAATACTATCTTGTTATTGATTTATAAAACTAAACTTATGAAAACCTTATTCGCATTTCTTTTATCGCTGGTGGTTGTAGTTGGAAGTTCTTTTGCCCAGTGTAACCCGTATTACATCATGAAAGTGGGTAGCAAATGGGAGATGACGAATTACAACGCTAAGGGAAAATTTCAGGGGAAGCAGCTCAATGAGGTCAAAGCAATGGAAACCACCGGAACCGGTTGGAGCACTACTTTAGGAATGAAATTATACGATAAGAAAAATGAAATGGTATATGACAAAGACATAGATATGGCATGTGATAATGGTACCGTGGTTCTGGATATGACAAGAATGATTTCTGAAGAGCAGATGCAAGCTTATAAGGACATGAATATGAAAATAGATATGGACAATATCGAGATCCCGGAGAAGCTGGAGGCCGGTATGGTCTTGAATGATGGCTCGGTTACTATTAGCGGTGATATGCCAATGAATATTACAGTAAACATAACCGATAGGAAAGTAGAAGGTAAAGAGACTATCACCACTCCCGCCGGTACATTTGAATGTTTTAAAATTACCTACTCGGTCAGTACCAAAATGGTCATGAACATAAAAAGCACTGGCGCTGATTTTATTGCACAAGGTGTGGGTATGGTAAGAAATGAAACCTACAACAAATCCGGAAAACTAACAGGATATAGTGAGTTAACATCCAGATAATTTTTTAGAAATAGTTAAACCCTTTTTCAGATATTCTTGTTATATTGGCAGTGTTGTTATTGGATGAATTTAGAATTTATCCTATTTATTTTGAGTTTTTGACCTTGGAAATGCCTCCGACCAGAGGCATTTCTGC
>CALBPF010000171.1 GCA_937899105.1 uncultured Flammeovirgaceae bacterium
GAGAGAAGATAAACATTGAAATTGATTGTCACCCGAAAATACTTCACTATTCTGTACCTAAACTATTATTACAACCCATAGTTGAAAATGCATTTAAACATGGTATAAATCTTAACAATGCTACCTCAGTTTTATCAGTGCAAATAGTTGAGAAAGAGAGTTTTATTAATATACAGGTTTTTAACTCAAGTAATGAAAAAATAAAGTGGCCATCAGGTGTAGGTAAAAGTGTAGGTCTTCCCAATACTGTAGAAAGACTTAGAAGACTATATGGCGCTGACTATGTGTTTCAAATCAAGCAAAGCGAAGCAGGTGTGCTTATAGATATTACCTTACCTAAGCGAACATGAAGTGTACAGCAATAATTGTTGATGACGAACAAGATGCCAGAGACGGTATTTCACTACTTCTGCAGCAAGACGACTCTATTCACTTGCTAGCGTCATGTTCTGACGGATTAAGTGCAATTGATCAAGTAGAACGGCACAGACCGGATATTTTATTTTTAGACATTCAAATGCCAGAAATTAATGGTTTTGAAGTACTCAGAAGTATTCAAAATCAACCAAAGGCCGTAGTTTTTGTTACGGCTTATGATGAGTTTGCAGTAAGGGCTTTTGAAGTGCATGCCATTGATTATCTGTTAAAACCGTATAGTGATTCCCGTTTTTTTAAGGCGCTGGATCATGCAAAGTCACAGGTAAAAAGTGAACGGGCAGCTTCCGGTAATTCAGCTCTTTTGAGTTCACTCGCAGATCAGAGACTGTCAGAGGGCGAATTGATCGAAAAAACTTCTGATGCGAGACTGGTTGTGAAGGATAAAGGTAGGATACATCTACTTCTCTATGACGATATAAGATGGCTCGAAGCCTATGATTACTATGTCAAAATCCATTTAGCTGACAGTTTTCATCTCATCAGAGAAAGTTTAAAAAAGCTGGAGGTAAAATTGCAACCTTATAGGTTTATTCGCATCCATAAGTCTTCTCTGGTAAACATCAAGTACGCCTCGTCTATCGATCAATTGTCCTCGAAAGAGTACATACTTAACTTAAAGGAAGGTGAAAAGCTTAAGGTGAGCAGAAATTATCGAAAAGCTCTTTTTGAACGGTTGAACCTGATCTGACTTTCCTGTTGCTGCATATAAAGGACATGTTGCTGCATATTGCAAACGGCAGATAAAACATTAACGTAATCTTGTTTAGGCTTAATATTCTAAATATGTTGAATAACCACCTCAAGTTTGCGATCAGGATGTTTTTGAAAGATGGTATTTATCCCTGGCTTAATGTGCTGGGATTAGCGTTAGGCATCTCTTGCGGTATCCTGGTCTTGCTCTACCTGCAATATGATCTAACTTATGATCAACATCATAAAGGGCATCAGCAGATCCATCGATTGGTCAATCACCTGCAAGCAACGGGCGCTTCTTTTGATGTGGCTCAAACGGCTCGTGAATTAGCGCCACTACTTAAAGATAAATATCCTGAAGTTAAGAATTATGTCCGGTTTGAACGGTTTTATAATCCTATGCTTAAACATACTTCAGGCACAGGTGAAGAAACTCTGGAATATGTTGACAAAGTATATCAAACGGACTCCAGTGTACTTTCGGTTTTTACTCATGAATTTATTGAGGGCGACCCCACAACGGCGCTGGCAGCTCCTAATAAAATGATTATTACTGATAAGGTAGCACGTATTTTCTTTGGTAATGGGTCTGCTCTAAATAAGGAGATATCGATTGATGATAGTGAACCCTATGAAATAACGGGAGTAATTAAGGAACTTCCGGGGAATACACATCTAAAATATGATGTTCTCGTATCACAGTTGCCTTTGGACAGAGAGTGGATTCGAGGACAGGAAGCCGTTAGGGTCTCCGAGGGGTTTTGGAACCCCAAAACATACTCGTATCTGGTTTTTCGCGATGCCTATAAGGCTAAAAACTTTTACGATAAGTTTCCTCAAATTTATGAAACACACTTTAAAGCGTTTGGCGATCAAATAGAGGGTAAAGTGGACATGGATCTTGAGCAATTAGCAGAAATACACTTTACAAGTAAAAAAGGTGGTGACCTTCCACAAGGTAATATTTATTACACTTATACTTTTGCCGCTATTGGCTTGTTTATTATTCTACTGGCTTGTATTAATTACGTAAATATGGCCACTTCAAGAGCGATAAATAGAGCCGGTGAAATTGCCATGCGCAAGGTACTTGGTCACTCAAAGAGTAAGTTGTTTATTTCGATACTTTCCGAAGCTTTTGTCTTGGCTTTTATTGCCCTTCTGCTGGCCCTTTTAATATGCGTATTGGTTATTTACGCTACGCCACTTGAAAATTTGCTTGGTAAGCAATTGGAGTTAGATTTTTTCAGAAATCCGACACTGCTTATCGGATCCATTGTACTTACAATAATAATTAGTTTATTGTCGGGGTTTTATCCTGCGCTATACTTGCCGTCAATTGCAATTGTTAAAGCGCTAAAAGGTAAAATCTCATCACAAAGTGGTGGGCAAAGTTTACGTAAGTCACTAATTGTATTTCAATTTGTCATTTCCATTTTCGTAATTATCTGCACATTTCTTATGGAAAAGCAAATAGAGTTTTTACGTGATATGGATTTAGGGTTTGAAAGTGAAAATGTAATGCTAATACCTATTCAAGATACATTAGTAGTAAATCAAATGGAAACTATTAAGGCTGAGTATAAACGTCTTCCTGGCGTTCAACAGGTCACTACTGCTTACGGCGTTCCGGGTATGGGTTATGGAGGGTCCGTTTTTTGGGTTGAGACGAAAGAAGATGGTATGGTACAGCAAAGTATCAATACGATATGGGCAGGTGAAGAATATATCGAGACCATGGGTATTGAATTAATCCAGGGACGGAATTTTCATAAAAACTCTGAGGCTGATCGTAATCTGAGGGTTCTTGTAAATGAGGTTACGGTTGATGTTATGAACTGGGGTGACAGTGCAGTAGGAAAAAAGATCAAATGGTTTCATGGTGAAAATGAAGGGGAAGTAATAGGAGTGGTGAAAAATTTTAACTACAATTCCCTTCACAATAAAGTTGACCCTCTTCTTATTGGCTTATCGGATAATTCCGGAGGCTACCTTCATCTAAAGGTCAATTCCAATAACCTTAGGGGGACGATGTCAGATATAGAAACCATGTGGAAGAAATTCGACCCTAACCATCCCTATCAATATCATTTTCTGGATCAAAATTTCAATGAGCAGTATGAGGCGGATGAGATCCAGCAGCGTTTGGTAGGTACACTCTCATATTTGTGCATTTTTATATCCATTCTTGGACTCGTTGGGTTGGCGGCTTTTACGGCAGGGCAGAAAACTAAAGAGATTGGAGTAAGGAAAGTATTAGGCGCTTCATCAAATAGTATTATTGGTCTTTTCTCAAAAGACTATATCAAATTGATATTAATTGCCTTCATAGTGGCCGTACCTGTGGCTAATTATATTATCTCCGAATGGCTGAGTAGTTTTGCTTATCAAGTTCAAATCAGGTGGTATAACTTTTTGCTACCAGGCCTAATCGTGCTGTTGGTTGCTATGATAACCGTTTGGCTGCAAACTTCGAAAGCCGCTAATGCTAATCCTGTTAGAGCCTTAAGAAGTGAGTAGTGTTGAGGGTATCTGGATAAATAAAATATACGCAACGTTATGGGTAGCCAGCTGCAGCCACCCTGGTTGGGCTCCGGTTAAAACCGGTCATACTCACCGTTAAGCCATGCCCATAAACGCTTAACGGGATTGCTATGTTTTTCCAACTTTTTATGCGTAGAGACTTGAGCTTTATTTAGTGTATTTTTTTTCTTTTTAGGTTTCTTTACCGGATCTGGTTTGGGTTGTATGTTCTCCTGGTAATATTTAACCCTGTTTTTTTTCTTTTTGCGTTCTTCCTTTTTTCGTTGTTGCTCTTTTTCTCTTCTCTCTTTAAGTCTTATTTGCTCAGGTGTAAGGCTCCTCCGACTTGATTTTCTCCTGCCGCCTTTGACTCCTCTGCTATGTTTTTCTTCTTTTTTCTTGGGTTCAGGCTTTGCTACAGGTTCAGGGAGGTCAATTTTCCCTAACACCTTAGGGCCGTCGAGTTTTACTTTTTTAACCCTGATAACTTCCACTTTTTCGTTTGACTCTTCGTTTTCTATTGGCTCCTTTTCGAGCATTTCTTCTACTTCTTTTGCTACTTCATCCGGTTCTGATTCCACAGCTTCATCTTCTATTGGCTCTGCTTCAGGAATTTCTGTTTCTTTAGTGCGCTGTTCTTCCTCTTGAATAGGATTAAAATGAGTAGTTAATATTTGCTCTTGCTCATCAGTCAATTTGGCGTTGGACTGATTTTCAATTTCATGATGATGCTGTTCCAGAACGGCAATGAGATTATAAGTTGTGGTGCCGAGTTTACGAGCGAGTTGCAAAAGTCTCATATATAAAAATTTGGCACAAATATATTATTTCCTTCTGATTAGCCCAGGTTGAACATCTATTCAATAATAATAAAATAAATAAAGTGTTTTCTTCTAATTCCCTCTTGGTCAGCCTAACTCTAAATAATAGTTTACCCTGGGCAAAAGAAGATGATAAACCATAAAAAATAGCTTTTTTGACCCTGTTTAAATACGATTCCGGTATATTGAACTACGTCGTTCGACTTGTTTATTTTACGTGAATTAGGTTTATAGAGTGTATTCAGCTAGCTTCGCATAAAATAGACAGAAAGCCTACCCGTTAAGCACGCTAATACCATAAAATACCTGCAGCCTTTACCATAAGTATGCTCTGCATTATTAAGAGAAAATAATTTTTAGTAGAAGACTGCAAACAGTCAGATTTTTTTAATGAATACTACAAGGAAGAAAAGAAATGCGAGATTCTCTTCACACGGTTCTAACCCGAGAAGAAGAAACTCCAGGGGAAGAAATAAGAGACAAAGAAAGGAGCTACCTATCGATCTAATGAAGTCGCTGAGTATTCAACCTGAGCAAGAGATAGATGAGGACAAGTATGAGGTAACCAAAACATTCAATGACTTTGGTATACATAAACCCTTAAGGGCATTACTTCAGAAAAAAGAATATACCCAACCTACGGAAATTCAGGAGCGTTCATTTGACTCTATTTCTGCGGGAGACGATTTCTTGGGGATAGCACAAACAGGAACGGGTAAAACAGCCGCTTTTCTGATCCCCTTGATCAACAGGATGATCCAGGAGCGCTTCAAAGTGTTAATCATAGTGCCAACTAGGGAATTAGCTGAACAGATTAATACAGAGTTCAGATCGTTATCGAAAGGCTTCAATATATTCAGCGCTTGTTTAATAGGTGGTACAAATGTCGGTCGTGATCTTGACAAGCTGCGCAAGAAAAATGACTTTATCATTGGTACGCCAGGTAGGCTGACGGACATGAGCCAAAGAAGGGCGTTAAAACTTCATGAATTTGAAGTGCTTGTGCTCGATGAATTTGATCGTTTGTTAGATATGGGCTTCTCAAAAGATATTAATTCTTTGGTAGCCGGTATGAAGAATAAAAAACAGACTTTACTGTTTTCGGCTACGCTGGAGAAGAACCAAAAGGCTTTAATTGACGAGCTACTGACCGAACCGGAAGTGGTTAAGGTACATAGCGGTGGTAACACTACGGCTACAGTTGAGCAGAAGTTCATTACAGTAGGTGAAAATCAGGATAAGTTTGATGTATTGAATCAAATGTTACTGAATTCCGATTTTGATAAGGTATTGATTTTTGCCGAGACCAAGCGGACAGTAAGCAGGCTTTGCAAAAGTCTGAAACAAAACAATATTCGCACAGATGAAATACATGGAGATAAAACGCAGAATTATCGCAAGCAGGCGTTAAAGCGTTTTAAGGAGGGTAAAGTACAAGTGCTGGTAGCAACGGATGTAGCGGCTCGTGGACTAGATATAACAAATGTTACTCATGTTATAAACTATCAGATACCTCAAACCGTTGATAGCTACATACATCGCATAGGAAGAACCGGAAGGGCAGGGAAAAAGGGAAAGGCGTTCACCTTTGTAAATTAACAGATGAATTTATCGCAGAGCGATCTGCGCTAAAGATTAATAATTATTACAAACAAAAAAATGAAAAAAGGAACAGTAAAATTTTTTAATGACACCAAGGGTTTTGGTTTTATTAAGCCGGAAGATGGCGGTGATGACGTATTTGTACACATGAGCGGTCTTGTTGACGAGATCAAAGAGAACGACAACGTACAATACGAAGTAGAACAAGGACGTAAGGGCCTTAACGCAGTGAATGTAGAAGTAGTAGACTAATTATATATTTTACCGCAATATCAAACGCGACTCATTTCCGGGTCGCGTTTTTTTATGCCAAAGCGGTAACCTTAGGCGCTTATATAGGAGGGGTTTTGTAATTGGAAATAAGGGCCCAATCTTAGACTTAGGGTTGGTAGGTTATTGATATAAGGCGCTAAAGATGATGAAATAACAATGTAAGTTTTATTAGTAAAAACTAACTTTTCATTTACTTTTTTGAAGTAAATAGCGTTTAAATTAAACTTCAAAGAATTGAATTAGTTCAATGTACCTTTTTTGATTTTTAAACTTTTCTATTTTCCAGATGTCATTATTAATTTTGCGGCCTGAAAATGACTCAAATAAATAATGTCTAGAAATGTTTTGTTGGCTTTATTCGCTTTGCTTTTTGTAGGGCTATCAGGTCTTTATTATCTTCATTTTTCTGAGCAAAAAATTGTCTATGTGGATTCGGCACGCTTGATCAACGGCTATCAGGGCATGCTGGATGCCCGCAATGCCTACCAGAAAAAAGCGCAAATATGGCAGGGTAATGTAGATACTTTAGCCAAAGAAGTACAAAAAGCCATTACGGACTATGAGAAAGAAAGTCCGGCTTTAACAAAGAAAGAAAAGGAACTTTCCCAGGAATTGATTCGTACCAAACAGCGTCAATTGGCGGATTACCAAAAGGCCATTGGTGAAAAAGCTGCCCAAGAGGACGGTCAAATGACTTCAGCGGTGCTGGAAGAAATCAACGCCTATCTCAAGTCGTATGGCGAAAGCAGGAACTATAGAATCATCATTGCAGCTACCGAATACGGTAATGTGGCCTACGCAGCCGATGGCCTCGATATCACCGATGAGGTGCTGGACGGATTGAACAACGAATATGCCGGACAGTAAATTAGAACCTCATGCCACTCTTAACGGCCGGCAGATGGGCTCCACGCAAATGAAATACACCCAGTGGCTTGTTATGGTACTTTGCATGTGCCTCTCACTCGCCTGTACGCGCACCTACCTCTCGGAACACGAGCTACAAGCCTACATTCAGGAAAGTGAAGAACTGTCCAAAACAAAAGAATACAAAGGCTATCAAATAACCGTAAGCTACAAGCCCAACGACTTACTCATTGCCCAAGAGTTGGGTGGCGAGGAGGCAAAGTCGTTTACCCAGCTGACTGAGTTGAGGAAGAAATATCAAGATTATAACTATTTCATTCTGAGCCTTTCCAAAGAAAACAAAGATGATCTGTACTATGCGGGTTTCGGGCAAGAACATTTC
>CALBPF010000172.1 GCA_937899105.1 uncultured Flammeovirgaceae bacterium
AACCAGTAGCCACATTAACTACTCCCTCAGGTTTGACTGTAGCCGTAACCTACAACGGTAGCGCTACAGTTCCCACTAACCCGGGAACCTATTCAGTAGTAGCTACCATTGATGAACTTAACTACCAGGGTTCCAACTCCGCTACTTTGTTTGTCAATGGACCGCCTACTAGTCCAGGGATACCCCCCGTAGTGGCTCTAGAAGATGCTTCCAATGTCTTAATAAATTTATATGACTTCTTTGACGATGTCGAAGATGATGATACTGATTTAACCTTCAATGTAGAATCAAACAGTAATCCAGAAATTTTTGATCTGGTTCAACTAAATACTAATATTCTAACTTTAGATTTTGATGCAGATGCGTCTGGTTTGGCAGATATCGTGATCCGAGCTTTTGATACAGGAGGCTTATTTTTAGATGAGATAATCCAAGTTGATTTGCAGGCAGTTAATGACCCGCCATCTTTTACGAAAGGAGCAGATTTGGTAGTAAATGAAGATGCAGGATTACAAATATTCGCAGCGTGGGCAACCGATATTTCGCCGGGTCCTGGAATGTCTGAAGCGGATCAAGACGTCTTTTTTGAGGTTGATGTTGTCACAACTAATGGGAATCTATCTTTTACCACGTTGCCATCAGTCAACTCATTTGGCGAGCTTAGCTTTCGAACGGCATTAAATACAAATGGCTCGGCAACAGTTAATGTCAAACTGTTTGATTCGGGGCCTGGAGTACTTCCCAATGTAAATGAAAGTGCCGTACAGTCCTTTATAATTACCGTAGATGCTGTTAATGATGCACCCGTATTTACACGTGGTATCAACCCTACAATAAACGAAGATGCAGGTCTTCAGACTATTACAAATTGGGCCGGCTCAATTACAAAGGGTGGAGGGAATGATGAATTATCACAATCACTTGAATTCGAGATAATTCTAACTGGCATAAGCCCTTCGGATAATCTTGGTTTTGATCAACTTCCTGAAATCGATCCTGTAAGTGGAGCGTTGATCTTTGCAGTCGTACCAAATACTAACGGCACAGCAAATTTCGAGGTTATCCTTAAAGACAACGGTTCTTCAACTTTACCTAGTGTCAATGAAAGCGATCCTGTAAACCTGGTCATAACTGTGAATGCAGTTAACGATCCTCCGAGTTTTACCAAAGGTTCGGATGTTACCGTTAATGAAGATGCCGGTACCCAGATTATAAATTCATGGGCCACAAATATTCAAAAAGGAGGAGGCTCTGATGAAATTTCTCAAGTACTCAGTTTTAATACTAACGTTCAAATTAACTCTGGCAATCTCACTTTTTCACAGAACCCGACCGTGACAGCTGCAGGTCAGCTGTCCTTTAATACCGATCCTGATGCTTTTGGTGTTGCCGAGGTTGACGTCTTTCTATCGGATGATGGTTCTGACGCAGCGCCTAGTGATAACACAAGTGCTATAGAAACTTTTTTCATTACCGTAAATGCTGTACAAGACGATCCTGTCTTCGCTGGTAGTCCTGTAACAGGCGCTGTACAGGATGTCTTATATGAGTACAATATTGTGGCTAACGATCCTGACCCTTTGGATGTTTTGACCATTTCCAGTCCGGTTTCATTACCCTCATGGCTACAATTAGATGATAATGGAGATGGTACCGCCCGATTGTTCGGAACACCTACCAATAGTGATATAGGTACGGAAGGTATTGTTCTTAGGGTGGTAGATAACAATGGCAACGATGATACTCAATTTTTCGATATTGTCGTTAACAACAGTAATGATTCTCCTTTCTTTATTTCCGTTCCAATTACAGCGGCCACAGAAGGTATTAGCTATATATATAACATTACTACTGATGACGATGATGTTGGCGATGTTCTAATCATTACTGCTCCGATAAAGCCCGATTGGTTATCTCTGGTAGATAATAACGATGGAATAGCTACATTGAGTGGAATTCCTACCAATGATGACGTTGGTGCTAATCAAGTCAGATTACGTGTAAGTGATAATTCAGGAGCTTTCGTCGATCAAGACTTCACAGTTACCGTTGATAACTCGAATGATCCGCCTTCATTTATATCCCCACCCGTCACTGAAGTTAATGAGGATGCGTTATATTCTTACACCATCATAACAAGTGATCCCGATGTGGGTGATTTGCTTGAAATAAGAGCCCTTTCAAAGCCTAATTGGCTTATTCTGGTTGACAACAATGACGGTTCCGCGGTGCTATCAGGTACTCCGGCTAATCAGGATGTAGGTACCGCCAGCATAGTATTAAATGTCCGAGACAACAGCGGTGCAAATGTTAATCAAAATTTCACCATAATCGTTGCAAATACAAATGACCCGCCTTCTTTCACAACTTTACCGGTTACGGCGGCTCTTCAAGGTTTGGAATATACATACAATGTTTCCACAAGTGACCCGGACATTGGCGATAATAGGTCTATAACCGCCCTGAATTTACCAAGTTGGATATCTTTTATAGATAATGGAAATGGTACAGCGGTTTTGACCGGTACACCGTCTAATTCGGATTTTGGGAGTAATCCGGTCGCTTTAAGAGTTGCTGATATCAACGGAGCATTTGCGGATCAGAATTATACAATAAATGTGGATAACGCGAACGATGCACCGTCGTTTACAAGTAGCCCTGAAATATCAGGAGTGGAAGACAATCTTTACACTTATGATATTATCACCATTGACCCGGATGCAGGCGATACAAGAACTATATCGGGATTGTCCATTCCGGATTGGTTAATTCTGGTAGATAATGGAGATGGGACTGCCAACTTATCCGGGATACCTACCAATAATGAAGTAGGTACTTTTAGTATTGTCTTAAACGTGAGAGATGCCATCGGAGCTAACGTTAACCAAAACTTTACAGTTACAATTACGAATACTAATGACGTGCCATTTTTTAACTCTAATCCGATAACAGCAGCGTTTGAAGATGTATCTTATACGTATTCTATTCAAGGCGACGATGTTGATGAAGGGGATCAGGTAACTATTACCCAAAATTCTATTCCCTCCTGGTTAAACTTTTCTGCAACAGGATCTGGCACCGCGCTGCTTTCAGGTACACCTACCAATGCCTATTTAGGCTCTAACTCGTTAATCCTGAGAGTTTCTGATGATTCCTGAGCCTTTGTTAATCAGTATTTCATAATTTCTGTAAATAATGCCAATGACCCACCAGCGTTTACCAGTAATCCAATAACACAAACCATCGAAGATGATATTTATACCTATGCTGTATCAACGTCCGATCCTGATGCCGGAGATATTTTAATTATTAGAGCGCTGGTACTTCCAAACTGGCTTGAGTTGACTGATAATAGCGATGGAACAGCCATACTTATAGGTACCCCGGAAAATCAAGATGTGGGTTTGTCCAATGTGGATCTAAACGTTGAAGACGCATCCGGGGATAAAGCACACCAAAACTTCGCTATTTAGGTTACAAATACATCCGCCCCTCCGGAATTT
>CALBPF010000173.1 GCA_937899105.1 uncultured Flammeovirgaceae bacterium
GGCCTGCTCCTTGGATGCTCGGTTCTAATTTTAGAACTGTAGGTTGGCCATTCTGCGGCGAAATAGACATTATGGAAATGGTTGGAGGGTCCGGAAGAGAGAATAATGTCTTTGGAACCCTGCACTGGGATGATAATGGTACCTATGCGTGCACGTGTGGTCAAGGCGATGGCTTTACTTTATCATCCGGTACTTTTGCTGATGAATTCCACGTATTTTCAATTATCTGGGATGAGACAGAAATTAAGTGGTACGTGGATGATAACCTTTATAAAACGATAGACATATCACCAGCTGGCCTCGACGAGTTTAGAGCTGAATTTTTCTTCATATTTAATATAGCTGTTGGCGGTAATTTACCAGGTAATCCAAATAGTTCCACTCAATTCCCACAGCAGATGGTTGTAGACTACGTACGAGTTTTTCAAGAAAATTGATTTCTGATAACTTAAAATAATAGCGTTGAAAAACATTATTTATAGCTTTTTGATCTTAGGATCAATAGTGTACGTATATGCCTTTGGTAACATTCAAAACGAGGATGACTACCAATTAGTGTGGTCCGATGAATTCGAATATGAAGGTTTCCCTGACTCAACTAAGTGGAGCTATGATGTAGGAGACGGCTGCCCTAACGTTTGCGGTTGGGGGAATAATGAACTTCAGTACTACACTAAAAACGACGCTGATAACGCTTTTGTAAAAGATGGTAAACTGACCATATCTCTTTTGCAAGAAAAGATGGGTTCGAAGGAATACAGCTCAGCCCGTTTGGTAACTCGGAACAAAGGAGACTGGAAATATGGGAAGTTTGTTATAAGGGCCAAATTACCAAGAGCGCTGGGTACATGGCCGGCCATTTGGATGTTACCTACAGATTGGAAATATGGTGGATGGCCCAATAGTGGCGAAATTGACATTATGGAAAACGTAGGGTATGATCCTGATTCAGTAGTTGGCGCCGCACATACCGGTGCCTACAACGGGATGTATGGGACACATAAAAATAATAGAATTTATGTGCCCGACAGCCACTCCAATTTCCATGAGTATATACTGGAGTGGAAGCCAAATGAATACCATTTGTTTGTAGATGACCACAAGTACTTCACTTTTCATAATGAAAATAGGACAACTAATGAATGGCCCTTTGATCAAAGGTTTCATCTTATAATGAATATCGCATTTGGTGGTAATTGGGGTGGGCGTAAAGGAATAGACCCAACTAATTTGCCGCAGCAAATGGAAATTGATTATGTTCGGGTATATCAAAAAAAACCCGAATAGACCTTTGAACTCATTTTTATTAACCAGAATTACCTTAATCGTTGCTCTTGGAGGGCTTTTAATGGGCTTTGATGCCTCTGTAATCTCAGGAGTAAATAAATACGTCCAAATAGATTTCAACCTTACTGATCTTGAACTTGGA
Source organism: uncultured Flammeovirgaceae bacterium (assembly GCA_937899105.1). Taxonomy (GTDB): domain Bacteria; phylum Bacteroidota; class Bacteroidia; order Cytophagales; family Cyclobacteriaceae; genus Fulvivirga. The sequence continues at coordinate 1,430 of CALBPF010000173.1, forward strand.
TTTTCGGTAAGCTCACTCACCGTTATAGCAGCTCTGGCTATGATGGTTTCAGGACCTCTCAGCGATAAGTATGGACGACGAGTACTTTTGAAAGCATGCGCTGTTATTTTTACAATATCGGCCGTGGGTTCCGCTTTAGCGCCAAGTTTTATTCTTTTTCTAATCTTTAGAATGCTAGGAGGCATCGGCGTTGGAGCCTCTTTGATTCTGGCACCCATGTATATTGCGGAAATAGCGCCTCCTGACCAGCGTGGTAGATTGGTTTCTTTTAACCAATTGAATATTGTGATAGGTATTTCCTTGGCCTTTTTTAGCAATTATTTAATTCTCGCATTGGGCGATTCGCAATCAGAATGGCTAAGATCACTTGGTATAGCGGAAAATAACTGGCGCTGGATGTTGGGCGTAGAAGCAGTACCTGCTATATTTTATTTTCTTGGACTTTACGGGGTGCCAAGAAGTCCGCGTTGGTTAATTATGAAGGGCCAAATAACGGAAGCTAAAGATGTGCTTATCAAATTTGGCAGTGTAGATCAGGTAGATGCCGACGTTAAAGCTGTTACACAGTCTCTCCAGGCAGATAAGGACAAAAACAAAGTGCCAATGACTGAAATTTTTAAGCCCGCTTTCAAGCTCATTATTACCGTTGGGGTAGTCGTAGGTGTCCTTCAACAGATTACAGGTATCAATTCGGTATTTTTCTATGCCCCTATGATTTTTGAACAATCTGGCATTGGTACAGATGCCTCATTTATTCAAGCCATACTGGTAGGGCTGACTAATCTTGTGTTTACAATTTTGGCGATGCTTTTAATTGATAAATTAGGTAGAAAACCGCTATTGATCGTGGGTGTATCAGGGATCACATTTTTTATGGCACTTCTGGCCTATGGTTTTGACTCTGCTACTTATTCACTAACAAGTGACAAGATAAGCACACTTTCAGATCCAGAATTAAGAAATGAGATCTCGGTTTTGGCGGGTAGAAATTTTAAAAATGATGTAAGCTACAAAAAGGAGCTTAGGGCTATATTGGGAATCCAAAAAGCCAAAAAATATGAATCCGAACTTATCACTGCAGCTATTAGTATGGACCCGGCTTTGATCTTAGTCGGTATTATGGGATTCGTAGCTTGCTTTGCCATTTCTCTGGGTCCTGTAATGTGGGTGTTATTCTCCGAACTCTTTCCGCTGAGGATACGTGGTGTAGCTATATCTTTTGTTGGATTTATAAACTCCGCAGTATCTGCCGGAGTGCAGTTTATTTTTCCCTGGGAGCTGTCAGTATTAGGGAGTGCAACTACCTTTTTGATTTATGGGCTATTTGCCTTCTTAGGCCTTATTTATATCGTGAGGTTTATACCGGAGACTAAAGGTCGATCATTGGAGGAGCTGGAAACTATCTTAGTTAAGTAAGCGGCCGACAAGATTTAAGATCATCTTGGGTCGAGTGTCGTCTCTATTATTTTGTCCAATAAATCACTTTTAGTAGAGTAGTGATTTGATTCTATTTCATTAAAAACGTTAATGCCGGCGATATTTACACAAAATACATGATCTGCCTGTTTTAGTACCTTTGGCTTTTCTTCCACCTCTTTAAATGAAACATCAATTTCAAAACAATATTTTGACAGCTGTTTCCGCATTATGCCATTTACGCAACCCGTAGTTAACGCAGGAGTAAATAAAATGCCATCTTCAATCCAAAAAAGGTTTGAAGCAGTACATTCACTCAAATGCCCTTCAGTATCTAATATGATTAATTCCTCTTTCTGCAGCGAGGCACATTCATTGGCGGCCATTATATAAGACAGTGAGCTGATAGTTTTAAAATTTGAATGAGGCAATAGGTAGTTTCTTATCGACTGGGCATACCCTATTTCCGACACTATTTTTAAATCAATAGGATCGCACCTCTGTACACTAAGCATTAGGTTACAGTCTCTATCTGACGATCCATAACCAAATTGTTTTTTACTTTTTCTCCAGGCAACAAGTTTAAAGCGTGCGGTTTCGATAATAGAATTTTTCTGTAGTAGTTCAATGGCAATGGCAGAAAGTTTAGAAGCGCTCAAATTTGGTTTGTCAATGTTTAATACATCTAATGCCCTGGTTAGCCTAATTAAATGGTCATCCAGGTAATTAATTTTACCATTTTGATAGATCATAGTTTCAAAAACACCGTCGCCAAATAACAGTCCACGATCCGTAAGCGATAGCGTTACTGAACCAGAAATGAATGCTCCATTATAATATGCATACATGAGAAATGGCTTTTCTGAATTTGATCACCCAATTTGGGTATTTAAGTAGGAAAATAACCATTTATACATATATACGCATAGCGGTTAGAAAATATGTTTAACATTGAACGTCATAAAACCGGATGCTTTGGTAGAAAAAAGTGGAATTTTTGATATGATAGGCCCAGTAATGATAGGTCCATCAAGCTCTCATACGGCAGGTGTAGTCAGGATAGCCCGAGCGGCTATTCGTGTACTTGGAGATCAGCCTGATCAAGCGATTATCACTTTTTATAATTCCTTCGCGAAGACTTATGAGGGGCATGGAAGCGACAGGGCAATAATTGCAGGCCTGTTGGATTTTAAAACAGATGATGACAAAATTCGAACCGCTTTTGATCATGCGAATGAACAGGGTTTGGAATACACATTCAAGTCTGTTGGAAACGCCTCCACATTACATCCTAATACTATTAAGATGAAATTGACAAAGGGAGAAAGATCGGTTGAGGTAGTAGGAGAAAGTAAGGGTGGAGGAGTAATTAACATCGCTGAAGTAGATGGGTTCAATGCTGATTTTTCAGCAGCTTTGCACACCTTAATTATTAAGGCGCACGATACAAAAGGTAGTATTGCAAATATTGCAAATATTTTATCTAATGACGATTGTAACATAGCTACCATGTCAGTTTCTAGAAAAGGGAAGAATGACATTGCTTGCCTTGTGATTGAAATGGACTCTGGCTTAAAACCCGTTTCCTTGAACTATCTTAAGAACCTTTACTGGATTACAGAAGTAATTTATATACCAGATATAGATTTATAGAACAAACAACAAGGTTATGAAAACTCAGTACACACTTTTATTCATTTTGCTTCTGATCGTTGGCTTTGCTAAAGGCCAGAATGCCGAATCTTACCAATGGACACTCCAAGAGTGCGTGGATTATGCATTGGAAAACAGTTTAGACGTCCAACGCAATGTTTTAAACCTCCAAGACAGGGAGATTAACTACGACCAGGCAAAATGGTCTCGTTATCCAAACCTCAATGGAAGTACCTCATATGGTCCTAACTGGGGTCGGTCAATCAATCCAAATACTAATTTATTTGTTAATCAAAGAATTAACTCGGCAAGAGCGAACCTTAATAGTTCTGTTACCTTATTTAATGGCTTGAATATAAGAAACACCATTAAACAGACAGAATATGCTTTTGAAGCCAGCAAGCAAGACTTAGAGACGTCCAAAAACAACGTCATTTTAAATGTAATAAACTTTTACACTAATGTACTTTTTACCCGCGAGTTATACGAAAATGCACTATCGCAGGTGGAGTCTACAAAGGAACAAGTAGAGCTAACAAGGAAACAAGTAGAAGCGGGAGCCCTGCCCAGAGCTAATTTACTCGATTTGCAGGCACAAATGGCCACTAACGAAGTGAATGCCATAAACCAGGAAAATAGCCTTATTCTAGCTAAGATACAGTTAAAGC
>CALBPF010000174.1 GCA_937899105.1 uncultured Flammeovirgaceae bacterium
GAACGGCTGTCCGGTTCAGGTGACCAGTGTGACGGTCGTGGTAGATCCAACGCCTAATTTCACGAACCTTCCTGCGGCCGCGTCGATCTGCAGTGGAGACCAGCTGAACTTCACGCCGACGAGCGATGTCACCGGCACGGTATTCACCTGGACGAGCGGGAGCCCGACCAACATCACCGGCAACACGGATGGTATAGGGGCAATCACCGACATCTTAACGAACACGGGGGACGACATAGAGACGGTTACCTATGTGGTTACGGCGACGGGCCCAGGTCCTGAGAGCTGTGTGAATGCGATGACCCAGAACTATGTGGTCACGGTCAACCCGGCGGTAACGCAGACGATCACCAACAACGATGCTATTGTATGTGAGGGGATTGCGGTCGACATTGATTATGATACGCCCACTGAGAACGGCGACATCGCCTTAACGGCCACGTACCCTGTGGGAGTGACGGGAAGTGTGGACTATACCGGGCAGAGCATTGGCGCGAGCGGCACGATCACCGAGAGTCTGGACAATACGACCAGCACACCCCAGACAGTGACCTATACCTTTACCGCGAGTGCGAACGGCTGTCCGGTTCAGGTGACCAGTGTGACGGTCGTGGTAGATCCAACGCCTGATGTTTTTGCTACGGATGAGACCATATGTAGTGGCGAGATTACCTCGGTTTCAATTACTAACCCAAATGGAGTACTGGGAACGGTATTCACGTGGACTGTCCTATCATCAACTAACCTTAGCGGGCCAACAGCAGGGACCGGCAATTTGATCGCTCAAGTATTGACGACTATTAACCCGTCCAATTCAGGTTCTGTTGTATATCAAATTACTCCAACTGCCAATGGGTGTTCGGGAACACCTCTCAACGTCACCGTTAATGTAACAGCTCAGCCAGTGGCAAATGCCGGACTGGATATTCAAGAATGCGATTTAGATGTAAACTTAAATGCAACCTTTTCCACCACGACAGGGACGGGTACATGGACCAAAATTTCCGGTCCGGGAAATGTAGCTTTCAATAATAACTCGCTTCCAAATGCAACAGCTACTGTAGATCAATTTGGCGCTTACATACTGCAATGGGAAGAAGATAATAGCGGATGCGTTGATACAGATGAAGTGGAAATAATATTTACGGAGGCTCCTATGGTAATTTCTGTGGATGATGATGGTAGCTTTTTCTGTGAGCCGAGCCAGGTGAACCTTCGAGGACTGATTGGAGGTGGTGCAACTTCAGGTATTTGGTCACTGCAATCAGGTGGAACCGGAACCCTAAGCGCTAGTAGTCTAACTGGAAATGAAGTAACTGCCATTTATCTGCCCACACCTGGAGAGTTTGGGCCCTTGGTTTTTAGATTAACCACGAATGATTCCGATGGACCTACAGGACCATGTATAACGGACTTCTTGGAAGCAACAATTACCATTAATGAATCTGCAAGAGTTGATGCCGGCTTAGATTTTGAAATTTGTGAAGATGAGATAGCTAATTTGGCAGCTTCTTTTAGTGGGGCTACCAGTTCGGTTACATGGTCAGGAGGCCCAGGAGGAATATTTGGGTCCGTTACTAACCCAATAACCACTTATACTCCTTCCGCAGCTGATATAATGGCCGGAGTAGCTGTGTTAACGTTAACTTCTGATGATCCGGACGGCGCGGGCCCTTGTACTCCGATCTCTGACCAAATTGTGTTGACCATTAATGAATTACCGGAGGTGGCATTGACCGGTCTGGCTGCGGTTTATGCTGAGAATGACGCTATTGTGACAATGGAAGGTTTTCCATCTGGAGGAACTTACACGGGTCCAGGTGTGAATTCAGGTACCAACCAATTTGACCCTTCAAATGCAAACCTTTTTCCGGCGATCAATACAATTAGGTATGATTACATTGATCCATTGACTGGATGTGCCAATTTCGATGAAGTTGACGTAATAGTTAATGCTGCTACAAGTATAAGTTTTGCTGTTCAAGGAGCTACTATAGATGGCTTGGGTAACCCAACGATTTGTGCAAATCAGGGCTTAGTTCTGTTAAATGGTAATCCTGATGCATCTACGGGACTATTTCCAACCGAATTTACCAGTGCTAAACCAGGTTTGATTACTCAATCGGGAAGCGATTTTTTTATTCAGACAGATGGCTTATTAGCAGATACAGTTACTATACAATACACTTATACGAACTCTGCAAGTGTAACAACCACGGTTTTTGATGATGTCATTATTTTGGCGACCCCTCAAGCGGGAATTTCGGTTGTCAACTCATGTATTGAGGACGATATCCAATTTTTCGATACATCCACTATTCCAGGTCCCAATGCCGCTAACATCGTGGCATGGAACTGGAACTTTGGTGATAATACAATAACTAACCTTCAGAATCCCGCACATACTTATAATACTCCAGGAGATTATACTGTTACCCTCACGGTAACCACGGATCAAAACTGTACTTCCACCACTACTCAGTCAATAACGGTTGGCGAGGTTCCCGTTGTTGATTTTGTATGGTCAGAGATATGCAATGGCGATGCAACTGAGTTTATGGATCTTTCTGATCCCGGATTGAGTGCAATTAACAATTATACATGGGACTTTGGAGATGATCCACCCATAACAGGTCCTGCTGGTGCACCTATTCCGGCTGGTACACATTCGGGAAGGACTACCGGTACTTATGATGCTCCATTTCATGAATATGTAAACATTGGGAATTATTCAGCCACACTAACCATTGAGACGAATAACGGCTGTATAAATTCTTTTACTCAGTCAGTATTTATTCTTCCATTTAGTATCGTATCGCCCTCAGACGAGGTGGGTTACTTTGAGGATTTCGAGGCCGGAACAGGAGGCTGGGTACCTACCGCCAATGAATCTGTGGGCAGTGATACCAGCTGGGTTTATGGTGTTGGAAACGGTTCTACCATCTCCACTCCGGGTAATAGTATTTGGTGGACAGGAAGGAATACAGGTAGTTATTTTCCCAATGAAGATTCTTATATGAACGGCCCGTGTTTCGACCTATCAGGGTTGAGCCGCCCAATGGTTGCTATGGATATTTGGGTAGATACCGAAGAAGGCGATGATGGGGCGGTGTTGCAGTATTCATCTAATGGTGGAGTAAGCTGGCAAAATGTTGGTGATCTGACGAGTGGGCTTGAATGGTATGACCTTGGAGGGATAACCAGTAGGCCTGGAGACAGACCCGGAAATTTCAATATTGGCGCCCAGGGATGGACAACACCTACTGACGGGTGGGTCTCCGCTAGATTCAGCCTTGAAGAAATTCCGGTTGCAGACCGGAACTTTGTACGCTTCAGAATTGGGTTCGCCAGTGATGAATTTAATCCCACCGGTACGGACCTGAATGGATTTGCCTTCGATAATGTCTTCGTTGGAAACAAAAGAAGGACAGTTTTACTCGAGCACTTTACCGATACCGGTGTTCCAATTAGTAACGATGCCAATGACAGATTGCTTGATTTTGCTCAACAACAGTTGCAAAACAATACTGAAATAGATTTTACCACAATTCAGTATCATGTAGATTTCTCAGGAGTGGATCCATTCAATTCCGATAATCCTAATGATCCTTCCGCTAGAGTAACGTATTATGGCGTATCGGGAGCTCCTTCAACAGTCTCTGACGGGGTAGCCGTAGATATTTTGAGCTTTGACGAAATTGAAATAGATCGTAGGTCATTGCAAGACCCTTTATTTGACCTTTCAATTGAGAATGTTGATACTTCTGAGGATGTGATCTCAGTTAATATCGGTGCGACCTCAAACGTTAATTTTACAGATCAAATTGTGGTAAATGCAGCCGTGGTGGAAGACGATGTAACACTAGGAGGTAGAACTTATCAGAATATTTTGAAGAAGCTGCTGTTTGGAGGGGAGGGAAGAACCATTGATATAGCCTGGACGACAGGCACTACTCAGACACAAAGCGCTGATTGGGAGATAGATACCGAAATATACGAACCGGATAATTTGTATATCATAGCTTTTGTTCAAGATAAAATAACAAGAGAAGTATATGGCGCTTCTATACTAAAAGCACCTAGAAAGGTACAAAGAGAGATAACCTCCATTCCTTTGGAAGTTGCCGAGCAGCTTAAAAGTGTTTCAATATATCCTAATCCTGCTGATGAGGTAATTAACTTTAAAACCCAGGGTGCTATTCTCAATGAATACAGTTGGAAGGTAGTTGACCAGAGGGGAGTAACCATGCTCAAAGGTAAAATGGATTTTAATACCGATGGTGTTTATTCTATAGATAGCCGCGATTTACCAAACGGAGTGTATTATGTTATTTTAGGGCTGGATGATACTGCTGTTATTTACAGAAAGTTAGCGGTAATGAATAGGCAGTAAATTGGGTTTAGTTTATATGATTTCCGCAAGTTCTTCCAATTCACTGATGGCCATACTAATAGTGTTAGTTACCTCTTCTATGTTTTGTTCTACCTTAACCAGCTCATCTTCAGTTTTTGCCAAAGCTTCTATATTCCTTACTTGATCCTTTATGCCGCTGATTCCCATAAACGTTACAGAAGGTTTGAGTTTATGTGCCAAAGCGCTGACCTGAGACCAATTGCCTAAGTCGGCCATCTGCCTCATTTCGGAAATTATTTCAGGCGTATTCGCGACAAATGTTGCAATCATTTCACGCATGAAATTCTCATCGTTGTTACATACACTTTTCAAATAGGTCAAATCTACGATCTTAAGCTGGTCTGATTCAGGTTTTTCTTGTTCATCAATAAACTTTGACATAACATCAAAGAGTGATTCCGGTTGGAAAGGTTTGGAAAGATAATCATTCATTCCAATCTCCAGGCACTTTTCATTGTCACCCTTAATTGCATTGGCAGTCAGTGCAATAATTGGTATGGCATTTTTGGCGGTGGGAAATGTTTTTCTAATGGTCTTAGTAGCCTCATATCCATCCATTATGGGCATCTGAACATCCATTAGAATAATATCATATTCATTAGTCTTTAACTTTTCCAACGCGGTATATCCATTTTCTGCCTGATCAATTTGACAGTTCCATTTTTTTAGAATATTTAAAGCGTAGAGTCGATTGATATCATTATCTTCCACAAGTAAAACGCGAGTTCCGTAAAAAGAATGTGTTACCGATTTATTTTTTGAGCTCCTTCCCGGATTTATTAAATCTTTTTCGCTGCCGAACTTATATGGCACAGTAAATGTGAACTTGGTTCCCACATTTTCTTTGCTTTCTACGGCAATAGATCCTTTCTGAAGTTCAACAAGCTGTTTTACTATTGATAATCCTAAGCCTGTCCCTCCATACCTTCTTGTCACACTTTCGTCGGCTTGAGTAAAACTGTCAAATATGTGATCTACCTTCTCCGGAGGTATCCCCATTCCGGTATCGTTTACTTCAAACCTTATCCAGTGATCAGTGTCGTTCTCTTTTTCAAGATCTACTTTTACGTTTATCTCGCCGACATGGGTGAATTTAAGAGCATTGTTAATAAGGTTGATCAGGATCTGATTAAGTCGAACAGGATCACCTAGTAGTACATGATCTGCCTCAGGACTTATGGAGTAGGAGAGGTCTATCCCTTTTTCTTTTGATTGATAAATAAAAGTATCTATTACAGCGCCTAATTGATAGCGTATGTTAAAACCAATGGTTTCGAACTTTAACTTCCCTGATTCAATTACAGAAAGATCAAGAATGTCATTAATGATCACTTTCAAATTTTCGGTGGAATGCTTAATGGCATTCAAATAGTGTGAGCGGTCTTGCTCAGAATTTGTTTCGAATAAGAGGTTTACCATACCGGCGATGCCATTGATAGGTGTTCGTATTTCATGACTCATATTGGCCAGAAATTGCTCCTTAGCGCGTTGTGCTCTCAATAGTTCTTCAGCATCTTTTTTACGCTGCGTGATATCACGGCAATCAAGTATGAGTCCCTTAATATTATCTTTATGGTGCAGATTGATAGAATTAAACTCCAAATATTTGAAACTCAAATCCTTACACTGAAAAATAAATTCTACGTTTTCGTCATATGGTTTGAGCGTACTTTCCTTGAACACTTTTCTAAGTGATTCCAGCGTTTCAGGTTCTACAAAGTCAAAGAAATTTTTTCCAGTTAAGCTTCCAGGCTCATGGCCAAGCGTATCTTCCACGGACGGATTATGGTAAAGAATGTTACCTCCATAATCTACAATGAAAATGATATCAGAACCATCTTCAACAACCGATTTGTAGAATAAGCCATCTTTAACATATTTTTTTAAGCTTTCCTGATTTTTCATATTCTAAAAACCTTCCTCTTCCATTTCTTTCAAGTGACGGTAAATAGTTGATTTGCCTATATCAAGTTTTTCCGCCACTTTCAGTACATTGCCATCATACTTATCAAGATAATATCTAATAATCTTAAACGTGTAACTTCGTAAACTCATTTCCTCAAACAAGAAATTTGTTTCTTTGGAAACACTGTTAAAACTGATGTCCTCATCTAATACTTCACTTCCGTTGGCCATAACGGCAGAAAGCTCGATAATAGACTTCAATTCTCGAACATTTCCCGGAATAGGATATGACATCAACTTTTCCTGGGCGTTAGCGCTTAAAGTTAACTCAGATAAATTATTTTCTTCGGCAAAGGTTTTTAAGAAATACTTTGCTAGTAGAATGATGTCTTTATCTCTGTCCCTTAAAGGAGGTAATTGTATGGGAAGTCCCAATAAACGATAGTATAGATCCTCTCTGAAATTTCCATTTTTTACTTCTTCTGTCAGGTCGCGATGTGTGGCTACTATTAGTCTGATGTCGAGTTTAATTACTTCGTTTCCTCCAACCCGGGTCAATTCCCTTTCCTGAAGAACACGTAAAAGTTTGGACTGCAGGTTGAGATCCATTTCCCCAATTTCATCAAGAAAAATTGTACCACCTTCAGCTTCTTCAAACTTACCAATGCGTCTGGTCGCCGCTCCTGTAAATGCACCTTTCTCGTGACCAAAAAGCTCACTTTCCATTAACTCTTTTGGTATTGCAGTAATGTTAACAGCTACAAAAGGCTTCTTTTTCTTTGGAGAGTTATAATGTATGGCCTTGGCTACTAATTCTTTTCCCGTACCGGTTTCGCCTGTAACCGATACTGTAATATTAGTTTTTACAGCCTTTTCAAGTAGTGAAAATACTTTTTTTAATGCCGAACTGTTACCAACAATACTGTTGTCAAACTCGTATTTTTCTGAGATCTCTTGTTTAAGATGGTCTATTTCTTTTACTAACGATAGATTCTTTCTTGCATTATTGACGGTGTTCAGAAGCCGCTCTTTTGTTTCCTCATCTTTTATGATATAGTCATAAGCGCCCATTTTAAGCAGTTCAACCGCAGTTCCGATCCTCTCTTGAGCGGATATTATAATTACTTGGATACTACTGTTATACTTATGAATCTCGCTGAGTACCTGTTCTCCTGGCATATCAGGTAGCGTATAGTCCAGGGTGATTATCGCAGGTTCCTTGTACAAGTTTTCTATACAATCTTTGCCTGTTTCAAAAATTGACAACTCAAAATCAGGGTTTAAGCTCAATACATATTGCAAAAACTTAGTATAAGAGGGGTCGTCTTCTACTATGAATATTTTAACAGGATCTTTTTCGTACATATATATCTTTTTTCAAGGTCTGGATTTGCAGACGTCAAATTAAATGGATTGAAATTCAACGATATCTATATATCGAATAAAAATAAATTAAATAATATGAAATGATCAGCGACTTGTCATATTTTTGATTCTTTTAGATGGTGTTTAAATACAGGTGTTATAATGATCGATCAATTTAATCAACTAGAGCCAGGTGAAATAGAAACCATGTTTAAGGTGCCCATTCTGGTTTCTATACTTATTGCAGGCGCTGATAATAATATTGACAATGCAGAAATGAAAAAGGCTGTGAGCATATCAAAGCTTAAGCAACAAAAGGCAAGAAAGGATTTGATCGAATATTATAAAATAGTAGGATCTGATTTTGAGGATAAGCTTAAGATTTTAATTCAACATTATCCGGTAGATGCGGAGGACAGAAACCCTCAGATTGTTGAAGAATTACAAAAAGTCAATCATATACTTCCCAAACTAGATAAAAATTTTGCTGTGGATTTTTATCAAAGTATTAGGGACATTGCCCGTAAAGTAGCAGAAGCATCGGGTGGCGTTCTCGGATATATGGCTGTGGGTTATGAGGAATCCAAGTTTGTTGGTCTGGATATGATCAACGATCCTTCTAATTAGGGCATAAATGCCACCTACCGGCAATCGAACTATTTTAGGAAGTTCCATTGCACCTTTTCGCCTGGTTTTTATCATGTGGTTGATCTTTGCCATTGATTTTATCTACGGATTCGATCTCAAATGGCTTGGTTTATACCCAAGAACGGTTGAAGGGCTTTCAGGAATAGTTTTTGCGCCTATTCTTCACGGTAATTTACAACATCTTATCTCCAATACTATACCTACTTTATTTTTAGGCGGTGCGTTGTATTTTTATTATAAACGTATTGCCGCAACAGTCTTTGTCACTTGCTATATAGGAACTGGTGTTTTGGTCTGGATCTTTGCCAGACCTTCCTATCACATCGGAGCAAGTGGTTTGGTTTATGCCCTGGCGGCCTTTTTAATTGCCTTCGGTTTTTTTCGCCGAGATTTTGTTTCGTTGCTGATTGCGGCTATTGTACTTTTCGTCTATGGCTCTATTTTTTATGGTGTGCTACCGTCCGCACCAAATATATCATGGTAATCTCAGCTGCTTGGGGCTATAGGTGGTGTTATGTTAGCAAACCGCATCAAATAGGCAAGTATTTGACCTGGATTGACAACTGATTTATAACAGGTCTTGAGCTAACATTTACATTTAGTAACCAGTATTTGGTCCATTACCTTAGTTCGATAATGGGGGATCTGAATGTAAAACTGGTTTCTAGCCACAAAGATCTAAACAATTTTACCAGGCACCTCCTTCAAGATGTTGAAGCCCTGGATTATATGCTTGAACATGATTGGTTTGAAAAGGGACCACCTCATCTTGGAGCAGAACAAGAGCTTTGTTTAGTAGACGGATTTTATAAACCTGCTCCCGTTTCCCTGGAACTTCTGGAGCATCTTCCTGATAACTTCACCACCGAGCTGGCCAAGTTCAATATTGAAGCCAATCTTGAACCTGTCTTGTTTACAAAAAACTGCTTTTCACAACTCCACAATCGTATAAATGAACTACTTGGGTTATTGCAGAAGGCGACAGCAAAGCGCGGGATAGACTTTGTTCTTACCGGTATATTACCAACACTCCGAAAATTTGATCTGGGGCTTGATAATATCACACCTCTCAATAGATACCATGCCTTGATTGAAGCAATTCAAAAAATGCGGGGCCGCATCCATGAATTACGAATTAAAGGATTGGATGAGCTTAATATCAAACATGATTCAGCCATGCTTGAAGCATGTAATACCAGTTTCCAGGTACACTTACAGATCGATCCTGACGAATTTGTAGATAAATACAACGCTGCTTTACTTCTGACTGCGCCAGTATTAGCTGCGTCTGCCAATTCACCAATGCTTTTTGGCAAGCGACTTTGGAGTGAAACACGTATTGCGCTTTTCCAGCAATCTATAGATACACGCATTACAAACGAACATCTCAGGGATACAAGCCCTAGGGTAACTTTTGGTAATAGGTGGCTTAAAGATTCAATTCTTGACCTGTATAAGGAGGATATTACTCGTTTCAGAGTAATGTTGATGACAGATTTGGATGAAGATGTCTTTGATTTAATAGAGAAAGGAATTACGCCTAAACTCAAGGCTCTCAACATTCACAACTCTACCGTTTACAGATGGAACCGTCCTTGCTACGGTATCAGCCCCAGTGGCAAGCCGCACCTAAGAATTGAAAATAGAGTTCTTCCCGCCGGACCAACGGTAATTGACGAAGTAGCAAATGCTGCTTTTTGGTTGGGATTGATGACTTCCTTTGGGGACCACTATCAAGACATTTCCAAAACTTTTGATTTTGACCATGCGAAGTCAAACTATATTTCCACCGCATTTAACGGCCTGCATAGTGAGTTGAGATGGTTTGCCAATAAAAAAATTGGAGTCTGCGAATTGATCCAAAAAGAATTGCTTCCACTTGCACGGGAAGGTCTGGTAAAGAATGGAGTAGATGATGAAGACATAACTAAATACCTTGAAGTAATTGAAGAGCGCAGTGGGAAAGGGCAAAATGGCACTTTATGGATGTTAAGATCGCATTCGAAGCTGAATAAAGAGGTCGGGAAAGAAGAAATATCGGTGATGCTCACTGCGGCAATCATGAAGAATCAAAGGAAGGATTTACCTGTTCATAAATGGGAATTAGCTGATTTTTCAGATCTATACGAATATCACCCTGACAGTATTCTGGTGGAAGAGTTTATGACCACCGATCTTTTTACCGTCCAGAAGGATGATATTCCGGAGTTGGTATCGGACATTATGGACTGGCAAAAAATTAGGTATGCACCTGTTGAAGATACTAAAGGAGGTTTAATGGGTTTAATATCATCACGCATACTCCTGCGGTTCTTCAGCCAGCAATATAAAATGGATCAGCGGCAGGAAAAAAGAGTTAAGGATTTAATGATTAAAAATCCTATTACCATAAGTCCGGAATCTACTATTTTTGAAGCTATGAAATTGATGCAGCAGAGTCAAATCGGATGTCTGCCTGTGATTAAAAACAAAAAGCTGGTTGGAATAATTACTGAGGGTAACTTTTTAGGAATTACATCAAGCCTTTTAAAGATTTTAAATAAGAACTGTTAAAAATAATTTGGAGCGAATAATTGCCAGTGTTGAAGGAAGCTTAGATGGTCCTTTGATGATTCTTGTTGGCGGCATCCATGGCAACGAAATCTCCGGAGTTCGAGCGGCAGAAGATGTTTTAAATACTCTCACTTTGAATAGCGTGCCCCTTCGTGGTCGGGTGATCGGTATACGTGGAAACTTACAGGCATTAGAAATTGATAAACGCTACGTAGACCATGACCTGAATCGCAGTTGGATTAAAGAGATGGTAAACCGTGCTTACGAAAATCCGGACGCTACCGCCGAGAATCAGGAAGTAATTGAAATTTTAGATTTTTTTGATTCGCTCCCTGTTAGAGCCCATGCTCCCAAAATTTTGGTGGACTTGCATTCAACTTCGTCTGAAAAAGGTGATTTTATAATCATTCCGGAAGATGAAAGTAAGAACCCTATTGTAAAGGCCTTAAGTCTGCCTATCATTATCGATCTTAACAAACACCTGGAAGGTACCCTGCTTCAATATATGCATGAAAGAGATTATGTTTCGTTCGCTTTTGAAGGTGGTGCGGTGGGCACTGATGAAGCTCATCCGCTGCATGTTTCTGGTATTTGGGAGCTCTTGTACGCTGCCGGCATGATATCCCAGGAAACCAGGAATACATATAGCCGCTATGATCAGTACATTACGCAGCATCATTTAGAATTGCCAAAGCGTGTTTCTGTACTTTATCATCACAAAGTAAAATCAGATCACCAATTTAATATGAAACCAGGTTATCATAACTTCATGTATGTGAAAAAGGGGGAGGTCCTGGCTGAGGACAGACAAGGGGAAATTAGAGCTGTACATGATGGAATGATTTTTATGCCGCTTTATCAAAATGAAGGCGACGACGGTTTTTTTATTGTTAAAGAGGTAGAGTAATGGGAGTAACTGCTGAATCAATACTTTCTGATTTAAAGAGCAAGGCATTTGCTCCTGTGTATTTTCTACAAGGCGAAGAAACCTTTTACATTGATCAGATCAGTGATTATATCGAGAATAATGTATTGAATGAAACTGAGAAAGGGTTCAATCAAACTATACTGTATGGTCGTGATGCTCCGGTAAACATAGTTTTAACCAATGCAAAGCGCTTTCCTATGATGTCAGAGCGCCAGGTAGTGATTGTAAAAGAGGCACAAAATATACCTGATATTAATAAGGAAGTGGGTCAAAAGATGCTTTGCGATTATTTAGAAAACCCGGTTCCATCAACCCTACTCGTTTTTTGCCATAAAAATAAAATCTTGGATAAGCGCAAGGCATTGGGCAAACTTGTGGAAAAGAAGGCGGTAGCTCTTACCACAAAGAAGTTATATGATAACCAGATTCCGGCCTGGGTTGAAGGATATATAAGGTCTAAGGGATTCAATGCCACACGTAAAGCGGTTCAAATGCTTTCAGATTCAATAGGGGCCAATTTAGAGCGCCTATCCAATGAAATTGATAAGATACTAATCAACTATAAAGAACCCGTTCAAATTGATGAACATACTGTTCAGAAATATGTAGGAATAAGTAAAGACTACAACGTATTTGAATTACAAAAAGCTTTAATCATTAAAGACGTGCTTAAGGCAAATCGAATTGTTAATTATTTTGAGGCAAATCCAAAGAAAAATCCGTTGTTACCGGTCATAGCTGTCCTTTTCTCCTTTTACAGCAAGCTATTAACGGCGCATCATGCTAAGGACAAATCGGAGCGTAACCTGGCATCACAACTTAGAGTGAGTCCCTACTTTGTAAAGGACTATATTACAGCGTTGAGGTACTATTCTCTTTCTAAAGTGGTTGATAATATTCACCTTATCCGAAATGCTGATCTTCACTCCAAAGGGATCGACAATGCTTCTACCTCGGAAGGACAGCTTTTAAGAGAACTGATCTTTAGATTAATGCACTGATACTAATTCTTGTAAAAGTTTGATGCTGATAAGTTCTAATGGTGAAAACGTTAAGGTGCAATAACCAATTACTAACAACTAATATTTAAATTTGAGTCCAACCGAAAGTAATAGGAGTAAGGCACATACCAGACGCCGTTTCCTACGTTATACTTTTGTTAATCGACTAAATATCTAATTTTTTATGAATTTCAAACTGGCTGTACTTCTATTGTTTGCAGGCACATCCATTTCAATTGCTCAGAATACGCTATACCACACCGAAACGGAGGGCATTTACAGAGAAGGCTTAGACCTATTGGATAAATCTAATTATGCAGGTGCAAGAGAGATGTTTGAAAGATACATCGAAAGTGACGGTACCAAGGCGAACCTGGTCGAAGCGCAGTATTACTTGTCCATATCGGCGTTAACACTTTACCACGAAGATGGAGAAAAGCTCATTGAAGATTTTATTACTGAAAATAAAACTCACCCAAAGGCGGTTTTGGCTTATTACGAATTAGGTAATTATTATTTCCAGCAAAAAAGCTACACTAAAGCTATTGAGTATTATGAAAAGGTAAATCAAACCTTGATTACCAGTGAAGAGAGAGCCGAGACACGCTATAAACTAGGGTATTCATATTTTACTAAACGCAACTTTAATGAGGCGCTTAAAAAATTCAACTTGTTAAAGAGAGAAAAGGACGTCTACGGTTATGCTTCAGCCTATTATGCGGGGTACATTGAATATGAAAATGGTGAATATGACAAGGCCATTAATGATCTCGAGCGTGCCAGACAGAGCGAGTCGTATGCCGCCATTGTGCCAGGAATGCTGGCTAATTTATATTATAAGCAGGGGCGCTATGATGATTTGATAACCTATAGCGAAGCGGTTTTAAAAGGGAGCAGAAGAGTGAATGCCCAAGACTTTTATTTACTTACAGCGGATGCTTATTTAAATAAAGGTGATAATGTAAAAGCTGCTGAATACTATGGTCTTTACAGCGCGCAAATCAAAAAGCCTAAGCCTGAGATTGGCTACCGTATAGGATATGTTAACTATAAACTGGGCAACTTTGATGAGGCCGTGAAGAACTTGAAGAGGGCCGCGTCCGACCGGGATAGCATTGGAATATATGCTTCATACTACTTAGGTATTCTGTATTTAAAAGAGGGTAATAAGCTATACGCACTTACCGCCTTCGACAACACAAGAAAGTCTGATATCAGCAAGGAGTTAACTGAAGAATCTGCTTATCAATATGCTAAAGTAAATTACGATCTGGGGCGATCCGAAGAGGCAATCGGAGCCTTCCGGTCTTTTATCAACACTTATCCTAATAGTAGTCACGCTGACGAAATAAATGATTTGCTTTCTGAAGCCTATTTAAACACCAATAACTACCAATTAGCTCTGGATCACATTGAAAGCCTCGAGTTTGTAAATAGCAGCATGCAAAAGGTTTATCAAAAGGCCGCTTATCTAAAAGGCGCAGAATTGTTCAATAAAGGTCGCTATCAACAGGCCATCACTATGTTTGGTAAATCATTGAAATACACGCCTGATGCTGAGTATAAGGCCATGACCAACTACTGGGCCGGGGAAAGCTATTCTATTGGCAAAAGGTATGATCAAGCTATTGAGAATTACCAGTTGGTGATTGGAAATACGGCAGCAAAGGGGAGAGCAGAGTGGTTGAAGGCCAGATATGGCATGGCATATGCCTATTATAATACAAAACAATATAGTAAGGCATTGGTACATTTTAAGGAATACGTAAATGCTCTTGAAACCGCACAAGATAAGCAATACTATGATGATGCTCTGCTGCGTCTGGCTGACTGCTATTATGTTAATAAGTCTTATGATAATGCTTTGAATTATTACAATAAGGCAGTTCGTTTTAACAAGGTAGATAACGACTACGCTCACCTCCAGGCAGGTACGGTTATGGGCATTCAAAGTAATGTAGCCGGAGCGGTAAGCGAATACAACTATCTGATCAAAAACTATCCAAAATCACGTTACATGGATGATGCCTTGTTTCAAAAAGGACAGCTGTATCTGGAGAAAGGGAACTATCAGGAAGCGGTAGACGGGTTTACGCAGTTGATCGTAAGAAAGCCAAGCAGTAGGTTCGTGCCTTACGGCTATATGCGTAGAGCATCAAGTTATTACAACTTACAAGAATATGATAAGGCAATAGCTGATTATCAGACTGTACTTACAAAGTTTACAACTCATTCCGCTGCTTCAGAAGTTTTGTTACCTCTGCAAGAAGTGTTAAATGTGCAGGGGAGGTCTAACGAGTTCGATGCTATTGTAGCCAATTACAAAAGCGCCAACCCGGATAAGAAAGGCTTGGAAGCCGTTGATTTTGAGAGCGCTAAAAATCAATACTTCAACCTGGACTATAACAAGGCTATAGCACGATTTCAAAATTATATCCAACAGTATCCTGATGATGCTAAGGTGGATGAGGCCAAGTATTATATAGCCGAGTCCTATTACAGGTTACGAGAGTTTGACAAAGCGCTTGATTTCTATAATGAGTTAATGAGTGTTAACGGTTTTGTTCAACTGAACCGTGTGATTGGCAGGATAGGGGAGATTGAATTCAGAAGTGGCAGATATGAGAACGCCACGTACTTTTACTATCAACTAAGCGATGCGGCAGCTACCAAGAAGGAGCAGTACAACGCGTGGGCCGGACTTATGGAGTCCTACTACTTGCTGAATAAGTTCGACTCGGTTGAACGTTATGCCAACGTTATACTGGATCGCGGTAATGTCAATATAAGCTCTCAAAATAAGGCTTCACTTTATTTAGGAAAAGCAGCCTTCGGCAAAGGGGATTATGAAACAGCCAAGGATGAATTTGTAAATACCCTGAACACTGCCCGGGATGAATATGGTGCGGAAGCTCAGTATTTGCTAGGATATATCTTCTTTCAGGAAAAGAAGTATAAAGAGTCAATAGAATCCCTCATTGGACTTAATAATGACTTCAATGTTTATGAAGATTGGGTAGGCAAGTCGTATATTCTACTGGCGGATAACTATGTGGCCTTAGAAGATTACTTCCAGGCTAAAGGCACGCTGAAGTCAGTAATTGAAAATTTCCCTGTGGAGTACATAAGAAACCTTGCGCAGGAAAAGTTGAAAGAAATAGAGCGTTTAGAAGCCGAGCAAGAGCAGGCTCAAGGAGTTGAATCTGATACTTTAGTAATAGAAAACCAACTGCCAGATAATTAAATAGTTATAATAATTAAATAGATAAAATCTATCGTTGTAAATGAGCGTTTTTTCACGTATCACATTATTGTTTTTTGTCGTGGCTCCTTCTATTTTGTATGCCCAGGAGGATTGGGAAAATGATGGAGAAATAGAAGATGTCGAAGTGGAGATCGTCAAAGATCGACAAATCAATTTACCAAAAGCCAATCGAAACTTTGATAAAATTCCGCCGCTAACCGTTCAACCCAGGACGGAGAAACTGGAGTACTTTTACCAGTCTATGAATTTCAAACTTCCAGATTTGAATATTCGGGTGCGCCCGCTTAAAATGAAGAGTCAGCCTATTTCAAAAATTTATGGAAACTATGTTAAAGCGGGTTTTGGGAATTATGTAACTCCGTACGTTGAGGGCTACCTGGCCAGCAAACGTAATAAAGAATATATGTACGGAACACACCTCAAATATCTCAGCTTCCAAAACGGTCCTGTCGACGATGAGAATTCCGGGTCGGGAATGTTTGATATTGATGTATTTGGTAAGTTGTTCAACAAGAACTTTACTGCTAGCGGAACGGTAGGCTTTAAAAGTCGTAATTACAATTTCTATGGATACGGTGAGCTTGATCCTAATGTCCCTTTTTCAGTAGAAGAACAGAAGTTCAGCAACTTCTTTTTGAATGGCTCAATTGAAAATACCGACAAGTCCGCTGAACTTCAATACTACGCCGGATTGAAATTTGATTACCTGACAGACGACTTCAATGCCAAGGAAAGTGAGGTGCAGCTCGATTTTAGCGTAAGCTATAATTTGGGAGATCGAACAAGTATTGATATTGTTAGTGATTTAGATCTGATCACGCAGGAAGATGATTCTATTCAAGCCGATACAAGAAATATTTTTCGCGTCAGCCCTGCACTAAATTTTGAGTACGAAGGCTTTAGAATAAGCGCTGGATTTAATGCAGTGTATGAAAATGATACTCTTGGAGATTCCGAAGAGTTACATTTTTACCCTGCTATCAAAGCGTCTTATGATCTTACTGAGAACTTTCAGGTATATGCCGGTATTAGAGGAGATATTGAAAAAAATACCTTGAGAAGTCTTACCACGGAGAATCCGTTCTTAGCGGCAAACACACCGGCATATAATCAGGATAAGACCTTTGAATTCTACGGCGGTATAGATGGCAAACTTAGCAGCAAGGTAAGTTTCGGCGCCGGAGTGAGTGCGGCAAATTACAAAAATATGTACTTCTTCCTGACAAGCCCGGAGGATCAAACCAGGTTTGTCACTCAGTATAGTGAGGATAATACAGGTATATTTAATTTGTTCGGTGAACTCAGTTTTAATAGAGAGGATGAGTTCAGGATGGGATTAAGAACAGACATATTTGCTTACGATACTCCGGACGATGTTGCGGAGGCGTGGCATAAACCCAATTACAAGATAACCTTCAATTCTACTTACAATTTATATGATAAGCTGCTTTTTGGTGGCGAGGTGTATGCATTAGGAGGAATTCAGGCACTTGAGAATGAAACCGGTAATGCCATAGATTTAGATGCTGCTTTTGACGTAAACCTTAAAGCTGAATACCTCATTTCAAAACAGATTTCTACCTTTATTCGCCTGAACAACCTTTTTGGGCAACAGTATGAATTGCTATTAAACTACCCATCAAGAGAGCTTCAATTCATGATAGGTGCGACTTACAGCTTTTAATTGAATGTTTTGTGTTCAAAGTTTTGGGCTATAATAACCTATAACTCAGAACATTCAACTAATAACCCTTAACTTGTGCCACTCGAAAATTAGACTATTTTTGTAGGATAAACCGCTTTTAAACAACCATAACCTAATTGACATGGCTAAAAAGAAAGACCTTGATGATGAAAACATCAATGAAGAAAACCAGGGTGATATCAATGAAGCAAATGATAGCTTTGGTTTACCGGATATAGATTATAAACCACTCGAAGAAGAGTCAGAAGCAGAAGCTTCCTCTGAAGCGGATGCTGAGCCATTGGGAGAGGAAGAGGAAGAAGAGACCTATGCTTACACTGCAGATGATGATGATTCGCCCAATTCTGAAGAGGACGAGACGGCTTATGTTCCTGGAAGCTACACTCCACCAAAGCCAGAAGGTAATAAAGCTGGGATTGTCATAGGTGTCATTGTTTTCTTAGTAATCGCTATCGCCGCTATATGGTATTGGGGTTTTCATTTACCTACAGAGCGGGAACTGGCAGAAAAGGCGAGAATTGAAAAAGAGCGTCAGGACAAAATTGAGGCGGATAAGGCAGCCGCTAAAGCCGAAGCCGATAGGATAGCACAAGAACAGGCGGCAGCAGAAGCAGCAGCTCAGGAAGCGGCAGAAACCGTCGAATCCGAGGCGGGGACCATTGAGACAATTTCTGCCAGAACTAATCGTTACTACGTAGTCGTCGCCAGCGCCATTGACGGTGATCTGGCTATGGATTACGCCAAGGATCTGAGTGAGGCGGGTGAAAGTATCAAGATTATTGAGCCCTATGGAAATGTGAAATTCTACAGAGTAACATTGCAAGACCTAGATACCTGGGATGAGGCGCAAAGTAAGGCAGGCGATATGAAGGCCACCTATGGCGACGGAGTATGGGTGATTAAATACTAAATGATTAAATGATATTTACACAAATAACGACTGTTCAAGATACCACAGACGTATTAGCCAACTCAACAGACTCTGTCAGGATAATAGACCTCCTCCTCCAGGGAGGTTTTATGATGATACCCATTTTAGTTTTATCCATTGTAGCGGTCTACATTTTTGTGGAGCGGGGCAGAACGATCAATGGCGCCTCAAAAACACCGGATGAATTTATGTCTCAAATCCGTCAGCAAGTGGAAAAAGGAGATGTAAACGGAGCAAAGCTTACCTGTCAACACCACGATTCTCCGGTAGCAAGAATGATAGAGAAAGGAATAACCAGAATAGGCAGCCCGTTAAAGAACATAGAAGTATCCATCGAAAATGTAGGCAAGATCGAGATATTCAAGTTAGAGAAAAATCTTTCCTTACTGGCTACGATTTCAGGAGCGGCGCCTATGTTAGGGTTTCTGGGAACGGTAATAGGTATGATACAGGCGTTTATCTCCATAGCACAAGAAGAAGGTTCAGTAAGCCCAAAGTTGTTGTCTGAGGGTATATATACCGCTATGGTGACTACGGCGGCCGGGCTGTTTGTAGGGATTCTGGCCTACTTAGGATATAACTATCTGGTGACGCGTGTGCAGAAAGTAATCCATAAAATGGAGTACAATTCGATTGATTTTATTGATTTACTACAGGAACCAAGATAATGGGACTTCAAACCAAGCATAAAATAGAACCCATGTTTAGCATGTCGTCTATGACGGATATTGTGTTTTTATTGTTGATATTTTTCATGTTGACTTCCTCTTTCATTACACCGTCAGGCTTACCTGTTAATTTGCCAACCAGTAAGGCAAGTACTGTAGAAATGCAGAAAGTATCGGTGACGATAACCGAAGAACTCGATTTTTACGTTAACGATAAGAAGGTAAGCCGCGGATCTTTAGAAGGGGAGCTTAGAAGTAAGCTTGTAGGAAACGAAGGGGTAGTTGCACTTCATATAGATAAAACGGTGCCTTCTGAACATTTGGTTTACGTAGCTGGAATAGCTACATCGCTTGAAGCTAAAGTTTCAGTAGCAGTGAAGTCGAAGTAAAATCGAACGTCATTCCTGCGAATGCAGGAATCTCCTGAAATACCACGATTCCTGTCTGCACAGGAATAACGACATAGGATAATGAAAGAAGAAAAAGAAAAGAGAAATGAAAAGGTAAGTATGTTGATGTCCCTGGGCATCCATGGATTGCTTTTAATTCTTTTTCTTTTCATACTTGCCTGGCGTGAGCCTGACCCACCACTTCCTGAATACGGCATAGAGCTAAACTTTGGTTTAAGCGATGCCGGTACAGGTGATGTGCAGCCTGAAACACCGCCTAACCAGAACACTAGCGAAGAAGAGGCGGCTCCTGAGGAGTTGCCGGAGGAGGCAGTGGAAGAGATAGAAGAAACAAGTGAACCCGTAGAAGAAGCTGCCGAACCTGTGGAAGAAGTAATAAAAACGGTTGATAATACACAAGACAGTCCGGATGTAGTTCCTGAGGTGCAGCAAGAGGAGCCTAAACCGGTGGTAGAGGAGGAAAAGAAAGAAGAAGAGAAAAAGCTGGAGGCCAAACCGGTTGAAAATAAAGAGCCGCAAAATCCTGCGGATGGCGCCAAAGGCGACGAAGGGGAAAGCAACGAAGCTGAAGCTGCCAATCAAGGTGATAATATTGATGAAATAGGAGATAAGGGCGATCCTGAGGGCACATTAGATTCCAGAGCACTTTATGGTAATCCGGGAGGGGGAGGAGGTTCTGCTTTGGATATGTCAGGCTGGATGTGGGACTTTGAGCCCAAGCCGGATGATACATCGAGTGAAACCGGAAGAATCGTATTTGAGATCAAAGTGGATGATCAGGGTGAGATCCTATCCGTAAGAAGACTGGAGAGTACAGTTAGTCCGACCGTCGAAAAGATCTATCGTCAGGAGGTAGAGAAGCTTACCTTCAGCAAAACCAGTAGCAACGCTATTGTTGCACCTATTTCAACCGGGAAGATAACGTTCGTAATTAAGTCAAAGTAAGATTTGCGTCATTCCTGAATTTCTACAAGAAATATCTGGAATCCCGATTCTAATTGTCAGTATCCAGTAACGCATCAAATTCTTCTCTCTTTTCTTCAAACAGCTCTTGCATGGCTTTCGGTGATCATAAGCTCCTGCATTTCACCCATAGCTTTCAAATGTGCTTCATCACCTTTCCGATACATTTCCATACCGTGTTGCGTGCTCATTTCAGCCCTCGCATCGAACGTTGCCGCCTTAAATTCAAGAGCGCACGCTCCGCCCAGTTGTTTACATGTCATTGTTTTCATAAGAATATAGGTTCTAGTTATCGATTGTGCTATCCAAGTGTGCTTCTAATCGATCGAAAGTTGAACCCCATCCATTATAAATGCCCATTTTTTCCTGTTGTTTACAGTACTCCTCCGTTTCATGTACTACATGAAAGGTAAAGCTGGTTTTATCCCCATCCGCCTCGAATAAGATATGGAGTTCAACCCCTTCCGTCATCGGCTTAAAATCTGCTGTCGTTACTATTTTTTCAAAATCTACGATCTCCGAGTAAACACCTTCGGTAATAAAGTCTTTGCCATCTGGCATGGTCATTACGAATTTCCAGCGTCCACCGGGTTTGAAATCATGTTCAATAACGCGGGTGTTCATGCCTTTAGGGCCCCACCAGTTGGCAATATGTTCAGGTTGCGTCCAAGCTTCCCAAACCAGCGCCAGGGGAGCATCAAATATACGTTTAAAGGTAATGGTACGATTTGTAGGATATTCTATCATGATTTTGATTGTTTGTCTTTTAATTCCATTAAATAGTTTTCGAATGAGTCCAGCTTATCTTCCCACAGCTTGCGATACTGATCTATCCAGATAAAAGCTGGAATGAGATTTTTTGGTTTGATCTTGCAATACCTCTCTCTACCTTCCCGGGAAATATCTATGATATCGCATTCCTTCAAAATCTTCAGATGCTTTGAAATTGCCGGTCGGCTTATTTTGAATTTTTCTGCTACCGCATTAACAGAAAGTTGCTGTTCAGCTAGTAATTGAATGATATCCCTTCGTACTGGATCGGCTATGGCTTGAAATACGTCTCTTCTCATTTGTGTAACCTTTCGGTTACTAATATAAGTGTAACCTTTCGGTTACGCAAATTTTGCAACGTTTATAATTCCGACTTTACTCTAGCTATGATTTTTATTGCCGCACCAATTTCAACTCAAACCTGACCGGGAGGTATATAATTCCTATTTCTCCAATAAAATAGCCAATGCCTAACCAGGTTAATGTATCATACAAATAAATGACCAACGCCAGAGTGATTATACAATATACTGCATTCGCGATGGCAATACCTTGGAGATAAGATCGCCGGTTTTGGTTTACTATACGAGAGTAAATTAGGGAGTAAAGTGCAAAACAGGCAGCTATA
Source organism: uncultured Flammeovirgaceae bacterium (assembly GCA_937899105.1). Taxonomy (GTDB): domain Bacteria; phylum Bacteroidota; class Bacteroidia; order Cytophagales; family Cyclobacteriaceae; genus Fulvivirga. The sequence continues at coordinate 22,156 of CALBPF010000174.1, forward strand.
ATGGCTAGGATGTACAAAATGTTAACGGGCATACCAAAGAGATCATCTAATCTTGCAAGTACCTGGCTAAGTATTAAGGCAGTAATTGCAGCCCTAGTCGCATCTATCAGGAATAGATTTTTGTAGGTAAATGCTAAATGTTTAAGCCCCACAATTTATTTATCGCATTCAGAATTATAAAACACTGCAACTTCAAGCGCTGTTCTTATATCACCATTGTTTATATTTTCAACAAGTGCAGGACAATCTGAAAAATACTTGGTCAGCTTCTTTTTCTTCAAACCAAATAAACCTTGATTCGCTCTTTCAAAATAATCATCTCCCTCTTTGATAAAGAGTTCAAAGCCATTAATGGCTACGTCGTCCTGATCAACGAATTCTTTGGTATAGCAGGACAGTCTACCTTTGCTATTCACTCTGAGAAATACCTTTTCACCTCTACCGTATTGGTTTAGATATCTGGAATTGAAAAACTCAGCTTGTTCTTCGTACCACTTTGATGCGAATACTACATTGTCAATACTGTAACTGGATACGTCGTAAGCCGAGTATTTCTTCAATTTCTTACCGTTTTGTTTGAACCTAATTCTGCTGAGTAAACGGCCTATATTTATATCCCGATCCTTTACTTCGCCATGTAGCGTGTCGCCGGTAGTCAAGACTACGTATCCTTTTAAATAGGATTGCTGTGAAAAAAGAGAATGGCTACAATATAGAAGGAATAACAGGGATATGGGTAGTCTAATCATACTGCCATTATGTTAATGACGATTCATTAAGGGACAACCAGAATGGTGAGGTTAATGTTTCGATTTACTGGTGTCCGACTAAATTTTTTAAACAGGAAAAAGGTGTCTTTAAAGCGTCTGAGAAAAGGGTGTTTTTCAAAGCTGAAAACTACCCCCACCCGCCAAATGGCGGGAGTAACTAAGTACTGTCCTGTACAAGAGGGAAATACAAGGATAATTAAACGAATATCTATTCTATACGAATAGTTTTAAAGTACTCTGTTGAAACCTACCCGATTAATGGTGAAGTGAATAATATTGCCAGTCAGGAGCTTCAGGTGTTCGCCGGACAAAATAGCAATTAGCCCTAACCTTTTGGCTTCAAGGTCTTTTCTTACACCAATCTCTTTGAGTCTTAGACTAGTAAGAATAAGGCAGCAGCGCCACGAGGCCAATGCAGGCGATTAGAATTGCCAAAATGGTAAAGAAAACTCGAAATGAGCTTAGTATCTTAGAACCATGAACACCATTAACATACTCGAAAAATTTGGTCAATTTGAAGAACATTGGACGCCCAAAATTATAGGCGAACTAAATGGTCAGTATGTGAAACTTGCCAAGCTGAAAGACGATTTTGTTTGGCATAGCCATGAAGAAGAAGACGAACTTTTTATGGTATTCAAGGGCACGCTGATTATGGAGTTCAGAGATCGTGTGGAGACTATTAAAGAAGGTGAGACGTTGGTAGTGCCAAGAAGAATAGAGCATTTTCCAAGAACTGAAAACGGAGAGGAAGTATGGGTTTTACTTTTCGAGCCCAGAGAGACGAAGCATACCGGTGAAGTGGACTTTGAAAGAGCTGTGAATGATCAGAGGTGGATCTGACTCAAAAACAGGTAGTTATTCCAAAGGGAAGGAAGGATTATCTTAAATTAAAAGTTAAGCCAATAGTAGGGCCTAAACCGGAATAAATAAGATTCCTGTTTCCTGAAGTAATATTATTAGTACGTATATAAGGAATGAGTATTTCCATGCCAAACCTGGAGTTAAAGTTGTAGTTAGCGCCTAACCCTAAACTAAAAATAGATATGCCGCCGCTAAGCCGACGAAAGGTTTCAGTTTCAAAGCCGGAGCCTTGAGGCTGGTATTCAATGGCGCCTAAACCAAAGCCTGCTTCTCCAAATAGCCGGAAGGAACTTTTATTAACAATATGGGTACGTAAGGAAGGTACAAAGGCATAGGACTGGTATTGAGCATCGATGTTGTCAATCATAAAGTCTTTATAAAAAGCATACACAAAGCTAATTTCGATTGAAGTGGAATTACTTATATAATACCCAAATGATGTTTTTAAAAATGTTCCATTTATTGTTGTCCCCAGCTCATCAGAACTTCCAATAAGAGGTGCGCCAGATAATGACAACTTCATGTCCTGCGTGTTAGATTGAGCTTTAACGTTTAGTGAAAAAGTAAAAAGGAACAATAGAGTCAATAAATGTTTTAACATGAGGTTTGGATTTAGTTGGTATTCACAATTTAGTAATGATCAAGTTTTTCTACAAGTGAGGCACAGACATGTCATTTTCAAATTCATTAAAAGCCTAATAATTGTTACCCCGTAACACGGGTTTAGAGATAATACTGTAAAGAATTGCTTACTTAGAATCCTTGTCTTAATGCTTGCGCCAATAGCTCCTTTTAGAATGATCTTTCATAATGTTAAACGTATGATGTTATACCCATGAAAGTAATAGGTTTTTATTCCGGCATGGAAAGTCCATAGAATAGCTATTGCACTCCCTTATACATACCGTACATTTGGCCATCATGGCGCTTATTAGCAAGAAAAAGACGACATATCCAATAAGTAGTACCTTAAGGAAATATCTAATAAAATATGATCGGGAAACAAAACTGCCGGTACAATACACCGATCTTATGCGATACGACAATACTATTCCTTTAAGAGATAGAAACGATAAGGATAGCTTGTGGGAGAGTGTATTTTACCCACAGAGTGATATGCAGCAAGTCCATAATGATTTAAAAGAGATCTACGCCATGCTGAAGTCAGGCGGGGATCTATCAGTAATGCAACACCTTTATGTGGATAGAATTGATTCATGTGTTTATGGGAATACATTACCATTTCGGGTGCGGATCGTTAACCGTATAAACGATAATTTTGATTACTTCTACATTAAGGTGGCTGACGCTTCAAGAATATATGGACTAGAATTGGAGCATTTGCTTTCACCCAACCGGATCAGTTACTACGTGGATCGTAATACATTAGTTGAGCAGCATATTGTAGGGGTACCTGGAGACCAGTTTATTAAGCAATATCTGGACGACCCTAACTTGAACAAGACCAGACTGGCTAAAGAGTTTGTGAAATTCAATGAACGTTGTTTTATCAGACTCTTAGGAGACATGCATTCCAGTAACTTTGTAGTAAACATTACCCCTGATTTTGAGGATGTAGATTATCGCATCAGGGCTATAGACTTTGATCAACAGTCGTATGAGGGCAGAAAGAGTATTTATTTGCCTCAATACTTTAAGGAAAACAACCCATTGATCGAAATAGGATTAAACTGTATGACGGTTGAGACTGTGAGGCAGTATCAAAAGGAAGAAAGGTCTCTTATAGCCAGAAGATATAAAGTAAGCAGAGCCGAAATAGCCGACCTGCTTCGGGCGATGTCCAGCGATAAGATATCTCCAATTGAGAACGTCAGAAAATTGGGAAAAGACCTTGCCAAACACTATAGTGATCCGGATTTCGAACAATGCGAAACTATGGGGGACCTTGTGAAAAGAAGCCTGGATAAGGTGATAGAAAACAAGCAGGTTTATCAGTTTCCGGTGTAGCAACTACTCCTTATAGCGAAGCTTAAAGTAAAGAATAGTGGCCGAGGAACATAGCGTAAATACATTAGCCAAAATAATAGGCCAGTCTCTTATAATCAATCCATAGATCAGCCAAAGTATAATGCCTGTGGTAAACAGCATGAACATATTAAGAGATAAGTCTTTGGCGGACTTGCTTTTCCAGGTTTTGATAACCTGTGGAAGGAATGATATGGAAGTAAGAATACCCGCTAGCAGACCAATCAGTTGAACGTTTTCCATATATTTAATTGAGTGAAGTTACTTCAACTCTATTATTATCAGGATCCAGGGTTTCAAATTCATAGTACCCGTCACCGGTAGTTCTTGGACCGCTTAAAATCTGAAATCCTGCAGCTTTCAGTTCATTGGCTTTGCTATCAACCTCTTCCTTGGTATCTACCCCGAATGCGAAATGAATAATGCCAAGGTGTTGTTGTGTTACCGTGTCGTTTTTGTTTTCGGGTACGGTTGACATTTTCATAAGTTCTAATCTTGCACCTGACTCAAATGTAAGAAAATAGCTTTCGAATCCATTTTTGTGATTGCGGTACTTGTCATTTACGGTGCCATGAAAATATTTTGAGTAATAGTTTTTTAGTTTTTCCAGATCCTTCGTCCAGATGGCTATATGTTCAATGATCATAATCAGGAAGCTAATACTTTAATAAAATTTGTTTTATACTGAGTGGGTGTAGTACCCACAATCCGTTTGAATTGCTTATTGAAATATGAGGCGCTTTGAAATCCGCAAGCTTCGCTCACTTCAGAAAGAGTTTTCCTTCCTTCCATAATTAATTGGCAGGAATGAGAGACTCGAAACTCATTGAGAAAAGTGGTAAATGTTTTCTCCGTAGTGCGCTTAAAGAACCTACAGAATGCCGGTAATGTCATACTTACATGCCGGGCAACCTCTTCCGGTGTGATGGTATTTTGGAAGTTAGCTTCAATAAAGCTGTAAACCTTCGTTATCCTGTTATAATCCGTTGATTTAACTACTAAGCTAGACGTACTCGCCCCAAGGAGCGTAAAATCTTTAGTGAGGGCTAAATCATTTAGAATTTTGATGAACCTAACAAAGCGATCAAAACCAACGTAGTGATTCAACGTAATGATTTCTTCCCCGACCTTATTTCTTAGACTTTCTCCAAACGAAATCCCATGAGATGAGCGTTTTAGCAGCTGCCCGATTTGGCCCATTTCAGGTACCTTCCAAAACTCAGGCCCGGCAAAATCATGATTAAATTGTATAACCACTTCAACATTGTCGTCATAGGTTTGATTGCTAAAGCAGGAATGCGGTACATTCGGGCCTAGTAAGATCAAATCCCCATTGGTATAAGTGGAAACAGATTTCCCAACATGTCGCTTACCGTGTCCATTTTTGATATAAACCAGTTCGTACTCAGGGTGAATATGCCAAAAGGGCATTCTACAGATATGATTTCCCTGATATGATCTCACAGAGAAGGCGCTACCAAAGTTATTTTCTATTTTTTCAAGGAGTGGCTGCATATCCAGCAATAATACTATGTTTCGTACAAAGACAAAATAGAGGTTAATATGTTTTTAATATGGGCTATTATAGGAATAGAAAGAGTAGTTGTGGTGCATTACTTTTGGGGTTATGCTCAGGCGGCTCTATATCTATTCCAGGAACCCCACTTACTTAAGCATAGGGTTAACATTTTTTATTTTAAGCGTTTTGATGGCCTTCTGGATAACGAGAATACCAGAAGTAAAATCAACACTGGAATTATCAGAGGGAGATCTTGGTATAGCTCTTTTTTTTGTACCCTTAGGTGGTATAGTTTCCATGTTGCTTAGCTCCCAACTTATCAAATATATCGGGGAGGGGCGCACGACCATTTACGGTTTGGTGGCATTTAGCTTTATTATCCTTCTTCCCGTAATTGCTACTACTATCACGTTGCTATGTGCTGCTCTTTTTGTGCTTGGGTTTGCCATGGGTTGGGTAGATATTGCCATGAATGCGGTAGTAAATACAATAGAGAAAAAAGAGAAGGTCAGTATTATGTCTACTAGTCATGGTTTCTTTAGCCTTGGGGGCATTGTGGGCGGCGCCTCTGGCGGTTTATTGGCACAGGCTGGTGTAAGTTGTTTTTTGCACTTTATGACAATAGGAGCCCTGGTTTTCATATTTACCTTCCTTGTAATCAAAAAGAACATAGGGCGGGTTCATGATGAAGGAAACAAGGAAGAGAGTTCTTTTTTTGTAATACCGCGTTCTCCGGTGCTGGGTCTGGCAATAATCGCCTTTTGCATTATGATCGGCGAAGGGGTAGTTGCTGATTGGAGCACGGTATATCTTCAGGATTTTTTAAGTACTAATGCCACAATAGCTGGCCTTGGCTACGCCGGTTTTTCCTTTACTATGACACTCGGTCGGTTCAATGGCGACCACTATACATTGAGGTATGGTAACCTCAAAGTAATTGTTTTTGGGTGTATAATGGCTTTGATAGGAATAGTATTGCTATTACTTCTTAACGTTTGGCTGGTGTTACTTGGCTTTGTATGTATTGGGTTAGGTTACTCTTGTGTGGTGCCGGTGCTATTTAGCAGTGCAGCGAAGAAGGAGGGGGTTACACCTGCCTATGGATTGGCTTCCGTTGCTATCGCCGGATACTTTGGTTTTCTCATAGGTCCGGTAATTATTGGCTTATTGGCCGAGCGGTACGGTCTGAATAACAGCTTTATTTTATTGCTCATCCTTACCACGATAGCTCTTTTAAGTACGAAAAAGGCCTTAGAGTAATGTATTAATAAACACACTCACACAAACGATTAAAACAAAATAAGCGATTAAAATTGAACCTTCTTTCCCTAAAGGTTCCAACACCAATCTTTCTCCTTCCTTTTCATGGGATTCTTTGCTCAATGTGCTTACCAGCCACGAAATAGTAAAAGTAGCCAGAGCGCCGGTTACATTCCACCAAAACCAAAAGAGCCATTCACTGGTGAATAACCACAGATACATATTCGTTAATACCCCTGCTATTAAACCCGTATTCATTGCTCTGCGCTTGATACGCTTAAAAAGTATGGCGATGGTAAATGTGGCAATCACCGGACCGTAGAACAAAGAACCGATCTTGTTAACTGCTTCAATAACGGTGTCGGCAATTTCGCCGGCAAAGAATGCAAG
>CALBPF010000175.1 GCA_937899105.1 uncultured Flammeovirgaceae bacterium
AAATATTTTTACTGATGACATTTCAACTAAAATAAATCCCGCCATTCAGCGGGATTTGTATTTAAATATTGTTGGCCTACTAGGGCTCCCCGAAGTTCGCTGAAGCTCATTCGGGACAGGCTTCTCGCCATTAAGCTTTCGTTTACCATTGTTGGCCTACTAGGGCTCGAACCTAGACTCTTCTGGACCAAAACCAGACGTGTTGCCAGTTACACCATCGGACAAAACAGTAGGAACATTTCACTGCTCCGTTTTTCGGATGGCAAAGGTAAAATTAATTTTAATAAAAGTAAATCCAGGATAGGAAATTATTCTAGTTATTCTCTTCAGCCTTTTTCATCTGTTCTTCAATGAATCCATCAGCAAAGAACTGATATTTATTAAGGATTGATTTTACAGCGTTACGTACTTCCTGATAGCTTTCGAAATTTAACTTTTGGTATTCATCCGTAGCATAACCTTGCCATATGGATGAGTTTTGTTTTCGGTCGAATACTTGTATTAAAAGTGTTCCCTGTGAAAGACCAAATTTGAGTTGATTGTACTCCAGGTTGCGATCTTTACTTTTTATCCATTGATTTATATCAGGCTGATCGTAACCTCTAAGATTCAAACTGTCAACATAAATGGCATAATTTAGTAATAAGTCAGGCTTTCTTTTTTTTCTTTTATAGCCTAGGAATTTCATATGCTGCTCTATAGAAGATCTGATCAAACTGGTATCCGAACCTTTAAGTGCATAACTGGTAATGAAATCATAAGAGTTATACTTGTCGAACCTGCCTTTATAACTGTAATCGTACTCCACGGGTAGTTCTTTGTATCCGAAACAGCCTGCCAGCAGCACAGACAACAGAACAATACTTGCTTTCTTCATTTCATCGACTTTTAAAAGAGTTGATGAATTTAGGAATTTAATAGAATTAAGTCAATGCGTAAATCTTTCTTTTCGTCAAATTGTCATCTTGACAACTGTTCGTTTATCCAGTTTTTTGCATTAATAAACGGTTCTATCCAGGGGGTAACTTCATCTTTGGTTCTGTTTTCAGGGTAGTGCGCCCAATTATGTGGATAGAGCGACCGTTCAATATGAGGCATAATTGCCAAATGTCTGCCATCATGTGAGGCGACGGCCGCACAGGCAAAATTCGAACCGTTAGGATTACCAGGGTATTGACTGTATTGGTATTTAGCAACAATGTTATAGGTATCTTCAGGTTCAGGGAGAACGAACTTCCCTTCACCATGAGCTACCCAAACGCCAAGCGAAGTGTCAATCAATGATTTTAACAAGATGGAATTATTCTTTGGTATATCTAGTGTCAGAAACGATGATTCAAATTTACCAGAATCATTATGTGCCATTTTGGGATGCGATTTTGATGATGGATAGATAAGGCCAAGTTCCATCATGAGCTGGCATCCGTTGCAGACTCCAAGGCTTAGTGTATCAGGACGGGCATAGAAATTATCAAGTGCGGCCTTCGCCTTTGGGTTATATATAAAGGCTCCCGCCCAGCCTTTTGCAGAACCGAGCACATCACTATTTGAAAAGCCACCTACGAATACAATAAAGTTGATATCCCTCAAATCTTCCCGACCATTAATGAGATCAGTCATGTGTACATCTTTAACATCAAAACCTGCCAAGTGCATGCACCAGGCCATTTCACGATCCCCGTTCACACCCTTTTCTCGAATAATGGCGCCCTTTATATTTGTTTTTGATTTCCGGTTGATGTCAATTCCTAAACCGCGCAATTGATTGATAAACCCTTTTGGAAATCTAAATTCAAGTCTTTGTTCTTTATAATTTTCATACCTTTTGCCAGCTAAATGTGCTCCACTTTGCTCCTTGTCCAGAAGGTAAGAAGTTTTAAACCAGGTATCTCTGTATTCGTTAATGTCCAGCGTCAGCCCATTGTTGATTTTCAACCGGCGATCAGTGTTGCATTTTCCGATATTAATACAACTCAAGCCAGAGTTCATCAACTGATCTATATCTCTGCTTTTAACTTGTAGAATAAGTCCGGGCTTCTCGCAAAAAAGAAGTTTAATAATATCTTTCTCCTTGAAATGGGCTAAATCAATTTCCAGCCCGATATTTTCTGTAGGGAAACACATCTCAAGCAGAGCGGTTATCAAGCCTCCCGCGGAAATGTCGTGTCCGGCTAATATTTTACCTTGTTTTATGAAATGTTGAACGTTTTCAAATGATTTAACAAAAGTGGTGGATTCAGCAACATCGGGGACATTACTACCAAGTCCATTTCTTATCTGGGCAAAGGAACTTCCACCCAGCGCAAAATCATCTAAACCTAAATCCACATAAAGTAGTTCTGATTCCTTTACAGACTTAATATTTGGGCTGACAATTTTTGAAATATCTGATGTCTCAGCTGCGGCGCTAACTATAACAGTACCTGGAGAATAAACTGTTCTGCCATCAGGATATTTTTGAATCATCGAAAGAGAGTCTTTTCCTGTTGGTACATTTATACCCAGGTCAATAGCAAATTGACTAAGCGCTTCCACAGCATAGTATAATCTGGCATTTTCACCTTTATTCTTCGCAGGCCACATCCAATTCGCACTTAACGAAACCCCTTTTAATCCATGAGTCAATGGCGCCCAAATGAGATTAGTCAAAGCCTCAGCCACAGACAGTCTGGATCCTACAGCGGGATCAATAAGTGCAGGTGCCGGAGAGTGACCAATTGAAGTGGCAATTCCCGACTTGTTCTTGTAGTCAATGGTCATGGCGGCTACATTGTTTAAAGGCAGTTGTACTTCCCCGCATGTTTGCTGCTTGGCCACTTTCCCGCTCACCGATCTGTCAACCTTATTCGTTAACCAATCTTTGCAGGCCACCGCCTCTAATTGCAAAACGGCGTTTAAATACTCCTCAACTTTACTTTCATCATACTGCAATTCTTCAAAGGAGTTGCTTGATGATATATCCTTTAATATTGCCTTTGGGGAAGAACCGAACATATGATCAAGTTTCCAGTCGATTGGATTCCTGCCCGTTTTTTTATTTTCGAAGACAAATTTTCCATCATTGGTAACCTCGCCAACTACGTACATCGGTGATCGCTCGCGTTCAGCTATCTCATTCAATACCTTAATGCTTTTCTCCTTTATCACTAAGCCCATCCGTTCTTGGGACTCATTACCCACGATCTCACGGTCGGATAGGGTAGGGTCTCCTATTGGAAGTGCATTAACATCTATTTTGCCGCCGGTTTCCTCAACCAACTCTGAAAGGCAATTGAGATGGCCGCCAGCGCCATGATCATGGATAGATACAATAGGATTTTGCTGAGATTCTTCCATGGCACGAATAGCATTCATAGCCCTTTTTTGCATTTCAGGATTAGATCGCTGGATAGCGTTCAATTCAATCGAATTACCGAATTCACCCGTAGCCACAGAGGAAACAGCGCCGCCACCCATGCCTATTCGATAGTTATCGCCTCCAAGTATAATGATCTTATCGCCAGGCTCGGGCGTGTCTTTCAAGCTGTCCTCCTTTTTGCCAAAACCAATTCCTCCTGCGAGCATGATCACTTTGTCAAAGCCATGAAACTTTTCCTTTTCCTCATGCTCAAAAGTTAGTACGCTACCGCATATCAGCGGCTGGCCAAATTTATTTCCAAAGTCACTGGCTCCGTCTGAAGCTTTTATAAGAATATCCAAAGGAGTTTGATATAGCCATTTTCTTGCTTCCGTTTTTTGTTCCCATTGGCGATTGCCCTCCAGCCTGGAGTAAGACGTCATGTAAACCGCTGTTCCTGCCAGTGGCAAACTTCCCTTTCCACCTGCAAGTCGGTCTCTTATTTCACCTCCTGATCCTGTCGCAGCTCCATTGAAGGGTTCAACAGTGGTAGGAAAGTTATGGGTCTCTGCCTTTAAGCTGATAACGGAGTTAATATCTTTGGTTTCAAAGTAGTCCGACTGGTTCTGTGTTTTAGGGGCAAACTGTTCAGACTTTGGGCCTTCAATAAAAGCCACGTTATCTTTATATGCCGATACGATAAAATTGGGGTGCTTTGTGGACGTCTCTTTTATCATTTTGAAAAGAGACTTTTCCTTTTCAATTCCATCAATTATGAATGTACCATTGAAAATTTTATGTCTGCAGTGCTCTGAATTAACCTGTGAAAACCCAAAAATTTCACTGTCAGTTAGTTTTCTGCCTAGTTCGATACTTACCCCGTTTAGGTACTCAATTTCTTCATCGCTCAATGCCAGTCCTTCCTGTCTGTTATAGGCCCCTATGTCATCAATTTCAAGCACAGGTTCCGGAAGATGTACGACTGTGAATATTTCACTATTTAATCCAGAATAAAGGACAGATAACATTGGGTCAAACTGCGCTGTTTCCTGGTCTGTCGCTATGAACTGTTCAATTCGTTCTATACCTTCTACACCCATGTTCTGCGTGATTTCTACGGCATTGGTACTCCAGGGGGTGATCATTTCTTTCCTGGGACCAATAAAATATCCTAAAACAGTCTGACTGTCTAATCTTTCAACGTTACCAAATAGCCATTCAAGCTTTCGTTCATCTTTTTTAGAGAATTCCTGCGTATGTTGAAGACAATAGATTTGAGATGAGGCATCACCGAAAAAAGAGATCATTCTTGGCAGTTTGAGGATGGAAATTTTACACCCGCAAATGTAGAAAAATCAATGAATTAATTCGAGATAGAAATAGTTAGAAGAATTTAGAGTAGTTGGAATCCTGGCTCCAAAAATCATGACATTTCCCTACTTCCTTATTTCTGAATTCCTCATCTTTTTTGAGCTCTCTCCAGTCACCCATACCTAGTCCTTCGCAAAGCTTAAAAAAGCGATCGCCTTGTCCTGCTTTTTTATCCTGGATCATTGCACTTAGCAGTGGACGACCTTCCTCATACTCTTCTTCTGAAATCTCATCTAGTATTTCTCCAAGTAGCTGCTTCTCATGTTTAATGTCCATGTTTAGTCCTAGGTCTACTTGATTAATCAGCCTTCGGTAAGAAATAGGACTCTCTCCGGTTTTAGCCAATTGAATGAGTTTGTTGCGTACGCGCGTATTCAAATTTCAGTGTGTTTAACTTAAGTCGACAAAATTATAAAAAGATTGAAAACCACCTAATGGTTTAATTCCAGGGCCACTTTGTTGATCAGGTTACTATGGCCGCACTCAAGTACCCTCAGAGACTTCTTGTCCAGTTGGTTGGCAAACGATTCTATACCTTTCCTAAGAATTACCTTGTCGTACCTTCCTAACCAAAAAGCCACCTGGCATTGGGATTGATTCATTAATTCAATTAATGTGTAACGATTAACGTTTAGTTTCTTATAAACTATCCATGAATAATATACACGATGCCGCTTACTAGCTGTATCCATTTGACTGGCAGCAAAACGCAATAAGCTGTTATCAACCAGATGGAATCTGTGTAAACCATTTAGTATGCTGTAAAACCTTTTTGGCTGTACGATCATACTTCTGAAATAATATCTGAAGATACTAGGGTAGGTAGCCAGGTTATACCACACATTGGTTTGTATTCCATCCGGAGCTAGCAAGTGTACTTTACGCACTTTTTTGACAAACAACTCTAAAGTGCTTAGGGCAACTTTAGCCCCAAGACTGAAACCTAGCAGTTCAAATGAATCAATGTTGTGCTTTGAAAGTAGCTCTTCAATTATTTTTTTCCATAGACCTTTGGTCAATGGTTTGTCCTTAAAATTCCAAATGCTGCCATGGAAAAAATGCCTGAATGAATATACGGTATATTCAAATTTAAGTTTTTCAATACAGGGTAGAAGCGCTGTATCGTCCTGACCAAAACCATGAAAAGCGAGAAGTACCTTGCTGCCGCCAGTGTGAATATGATACTTCAATTCACCGAACTCACCGATAAGGCTGTCTTTAGGCATTTATTGCTTAGCTCTTGCCCCCTCTTTTCCCTCTTTGAGATTATAATAAATACGTTGGGTAGGATAGGCGAAATCAATGGTAGCGGATTTGGCAAATTCTTGAAGTACATCTTTCCAAATGGCATCCTCCGTTACTCTTCGTTTATTAGGTATACATAAATATCGCATAGTTAACATAATACCACTGTCTTTAACGGCTACATATACAATTGGATCGAGTGTGTTATAGTATATCATAAACTTTTTAGAGGCGTCGAGTAACTTTTTTTGTGCTGCATCAGTAAAGTGTGCACAGTGTTTTGCTACAATGTTTTCAAGTAGCTTTTTAGCTTTCTCCCAATTACTTTCAAAGGTAACTTGTACTCCAAGCTCATTCCAAATATGACTAAAACCCTGATCATAATTAGTTTGGCTTTCAGTAAAAACTTTGCCATTAGGAATATGTATAATACGGCCTGTGCTCTGATCGGCATCTACCCAGTTGCCTATTTCATTCACTGTGAATTGAAAAAAACGGATGTCTATAACGTCCCCGGCGTGAGTTCCAATTTGAATGCGATCACCAACGTCAAAAGGCCTTCGGAGTAGAATAAATAACCAGCCGGCAAAATTCGTAATCGGATCTTTAAGGGCAATGGCAAGACCGGCTGATAATAAGCCCAGGAAAGTAGCCAACGAATCAATTTGCTGCACCCAAACAATGCTGATAAAGATCAGACCGATAGTAACGGTGAAATATTTAATGCCATTCCTCCAGTAGTAGCGAACCTTTGGGTCTTTGATTCTGGTGAAAACCAGTTGGAGTGTTATAAGCCTGAAGCCCCAAAGTATCATGATAATAGCCAGAGAAAGAATCAGCCTCGTTTCTACAGGGGTGATCCCTAGTCTTTCAATTAGCCATTGCTCTATGCTTTGCTCAATCATGATTTTAGCCGCCTCCTAATTTCAAATATACAAATGACTTTAAAAAATAGATTTTAAAAGACCTGTCTTGGATTCCGAAATCGATTGCAATTCCAATAAAAAAACAAAAACAAAAAATTATAAAAAAAATACTCCGATTAGAGAAACTAAATCCAATTACCTACGTTCGCACCAAGGAAACGTTAGTAGTAGTAAAAGTTTCCATGGTTTCGAAAAAGAGTAATGGAAGTAAAAGATAAGATAGTAGAAGGGGCAAGTTTTCTATTCCATAAGTACGGTGTAAGAAGCGTATCTATGGACGATATTGCTAGGCATTTGTCTATGTCTAAGAAGACGTTGTATCAATATTTCAAAGATAAAGATGAGTTGGTTACTATAGGCATACAGCTTCATATGGAAAACGAGAAATCTGAATATCAGCAAATTGAAGATAATGCTAAGGACGCTATTCATGAAATGACGGGGGTGAGTTCACTCATGCGTAAGAACCTAAGAGACTTGAATCCTGCGTTATTGTTTGACTTACAGAAATATCATCCAAATGCCTGGAATGTCTGGTTAGATTTTAAGCATAACTACATCAAAGATTCCATCGTAGCCACACTACGAAGAGGGGTCGAACAGGGTCTATTCAGAAAAGAAATTGATCCGGAGGTGATGGCCATCTTTAGGGTTGAGCAGGTGCAAATAGCTTTTGACGACCGTATATTCCCAACAGACAAATTCGATTTTAAAGAAGTACAAATTAAATTTTTAGATCACTTTGTGCACGGTATTGTAAATGATAAGGGTAGGAAATTACTCAGTCAATATTTAGAACAAGAAACCAAAACCAATTCAATACATTAACATGAAAACTAGGATCACTTCAATTTTAGCAGGTCTTTTGTTAATATTTGGTCAATCGTTAGCTCAAGACGTAAGGAATAGTTCCTTTACGCTTGAACAATGTATTGACTATGCGATGGAGCACAATGAAAACTTACTTAATGCTGCTCTTGATCGCGAAATTGCTGATGCCCGCGTCAGAGAGACCATCGCTGATGGATTACCACAAATAAATGGAAATCTGGATTTGGCTTATAATTACAAGATTGCAACCACACCAATACCCGACTTTATTTCACCTTCGGTGTATGGTGTTCTCTTCCAGGAATCACTTTTGGAACCCCGTAATCTTGGAGATCCTGCGGTTTTCCCAGCTCAGTTTGGCACTAAATATACGGGTAGCGCCACAATTGGTCTAGAACAGATGATATTTAACGGATCCTATTTTGTAGGTCTTAAAGCGGCCAGAACATACACTGAGCTAAGCCGAAAAGATCAGGTTAAATCTGAAATTGATGTAATTGAGGCGGTTAGTAAAGCCTATTATTTGTTATTGGTAAATGAGGAACAGGTGGCACTCCTTAATAAAAACTATAACCGGCTTGATTCCCTATTGCGGGACACGAAAGCGCTGAATAAATATGGTTTTGCTGAAAAGATTGAGGTCAATCGAGTACAGGTCCAGTTCAATAACGTCAAGGTTGAACGTGATAATATAAAAGAGTTCGTGTCGCTCAGTAAAGCGTTATTAAAATTCCAAATGGGTTATCCGCAGCGAGAGGAGCTCGAAATTTCCGAGAGTATTGACGATTTAATTTTCGAATCTGTAAGTAATGATATAGCTGATTCATTTGACTATCAGCAGCGCATTGAGTTTTCTCAGCTTATGACGAATATGGAACTCAACGAATTGGACGTAAAGAACACTAATTCTAAATACTACCCTGAGATAAACCTTTATGGAACTTTGGGTTCTACTGCCGGAGCTCAAAGCTCAAGCGACCTTTTCAATTTTGATGATAATTGGTTTGGACTTGGTGTGGTAGGTTTACGTATGAGCGTACCTATTTTCGATGGCTTCAGGAAAAGTAACATTATACAGCAAAAACGTATCCAAGCAAGACAATTGGATAATAACAAAGCCCAAATAGAGAATTCGATTGACCTGGAAATTAAAGAATCCAACACTAATTATAAGAATGCTATTGATTATATGGTAGCGCAACAAGAAAATATGGTACTTGCCGAAGAGGTATATAACGTGGCTAAAATCAAATATTACGAAGGTGTTGGTTCCAGTCTTGAGGTAACCGATGCAGATACTGAGTTTAAAACTGCACAAATAAACTATTACACAGCGCTCTATGACGCGCTTGTCGCCAAGGTAGAATTGCAAAAAGCTTATGGCATATTAAATAAATGAAAACAGATCGTAATTATATATTAAAAATGAAAACAAGAATAGCTTTATTTACGCTGATGTTAATAATACTGGCTGCATGTGGTAATGAGCCGGGTTCGGTCGATGCTTTGATCTCAAGTGGGAATCTGGAAGGTATTAGAACAAAAAAGAAGGAGCTTACTGAACAGCGAAGGTCTTTGGAGCGAGAAATTGCTTTGCTCGACTCCGCAATAAGCGCTAATGATGAAAATAGAAAGTTGCCTTTGGTGACTACGTTTGAAGCTAAGCAAGCCGCTTTTGATCATTACATTGAACTGCAAGGCGATGTGACTACCAAACAAAATGTATTGATCTATCCTGAAATGGCGGGTACTTTATTGAAGGTATACATAGCAGAAGGAGATCCGGTAGTCAAGGGGCAATTGTTAGCTTCAATTGATGACGGAGGTATGAAAAGTCAACTTCAACAAATGAAAACCCAATTGGAGTTGGCAAAAACTACATTTGAGCGCCAGGAACGACTCTGGGAACAAAAAGTAGGTTCGGAAATTCAGTACTTGCAGGCGAAGACAAGCTATGAAGCTCAGGATAATGCCGTTAAGCAAATGGAAAGCCAGCTTAGTAAATATAGCATCAGGGCGCCCTTTAGTGGTGTGATTGACGATGTGATCAAAGATCAAGGTACTGTAGTTAGCCCAGGTCAGGGCTCGGAAGTTTTTAGAATTGTCAACCTGTCTAACATGTATATTGAAGTAAATGTACCCGAAACATATATCAGCACCATAACTCCGGGTAAAATGGTTAAAGTTTATTTCCCGGTATTGGGTGAAACCATAGATTCCAAGGTGAGGCAGACTGGAAATTTCATTAACCCTGATAACCGCTCCTTTACCGTGGAAATACCGGTACCTAATAAAGGTCGTAACATCAAGCCAAACCTGACTGCAAAGGTGCAGATCAATGATTATAGAAATGACGCTGCGATCTTAATTCCACAAAGCGTGATCTCCGAGAATTCGGAAGGAGAACAATATGCTTTTGTGGTTTCAGGCATTAATGGAGAAAATATAGCAAAAGCGAACAAAAATATTATCAAGACCGGTAAAACACAGGGCGACTATGTAGAGGTGCTGGAAGGCATCAACAATGGTGATAATATCATTGAAGAAGGAGCCCGAGCAGTGAAAGATGGTCAGGAAGTAAAAATATTACAACAGTCATGAGTAACGATCAAGATAATAAAGTAAATAAGGAGTTTAGGTTATCATCATGGGCTATAGATAACCCATCGGTAATCTATGTGTTGATTGGTATATTCTTCTTAATCGGGTTATCATCTTATTTTTCCATGCCGCGGGAAGACTTTCCTGAGGTAAAAGAAACCAAAATTTATATCAGTACGCCTTTCCCAGGCAATACTGCCGAGGATATCGAGCGCTTGATAACCGATCCTTTGGAAGATAAATTGAAAAATCTGAGTAACGTGGTGGAAATTCTTTCCACTTCGCAGGAAGACTATGCCATAATTACCGTTGAGTTTGATGAAGATATCACTGTTGAAGCTGCTAAGCAAAAGGTTAAAGATGAGGTAGATAGTGAAAAGGCTAGTGAAGATTGGCCTTTGTTTAATAATGCCAAAGTTGAGCCCAATGTCTTTGATCTACGACTCTCCGAGGAATTTCCTATTATGAATATCAATATTTCAGGAGACTATCCAACAGAGAGACTTAAGGATTATGCAGAATACTTGCAGGATGAAATAGAGAATCTGCCGCAAATTAAGGCGGCTGACATTCGTGGCGCTCAAGACAAAGAAGTAGAGGTAGCTGTTGACATTTATAAGATGATGGCCGCTAAAGTAAGTTTTGAAGATGTACTTAATACCATCAATAATGGTAACATGACTATTTCTGCAGGTAA
This sequence comes from uncultured Flammeovirgaceae bacterium, assembly GCA_937899105.1. Classification (GTDB taxonomy): domain Bacteria; phylum Bacteroidota; class Bacteroidia; order Cytophagales; family Cyclobacteriaceae; genus Fulvivirga. The sequence goes on from CALBPF010000175.1 coordinate 11,009, forward strand.
CTTAAAAACTAGTGGGCAGCGCAGAACCATTAGAATTTTAGGTGAGATTGAGCGACCAAGTGAACTGGATAATTTTGTAGTTAAATCTGAAAATACCGCTCCTGTCTATTTGAAAGACATAGCTTACGTTACGTTCAAAGAACAAGATAAAACCACTTATGCAAGGGAATATGGACATAGTGTGGTAATGCTGGACGTAAAAAAACGCTCAGGTAAGAACATGATCGAAGCGGCTGATCAAATCCGTGAAATTGTTGCAAAGTCCAAGGCTGATGTGTTTCCTCAAGATGTGGAAATAACCATTTCAAATGACAGTTCATCCAAGACCTTAAATCAGGTAGACGACCTCGTAAATAATATCATATTTGGTATTATACTCGTGGTTACCGTGCTCATGTTCTTTTTAGGTTTTAGGAACGCTCTCTTTGTCGGTTTTGCCATACCTATGTCCATGTTCATGTCTTTTATGATCATCAATACGCTAGGTTATACGATGAACACGATGATTCTATTCGGATTGATCATGGGACTTGGAATGTTAGTGGATAATGGTATTGTAGTGGTGGAAAACGTCTATCGTCTGATGGATGAGGAAGGGCTAAGTCGTATACAGGCGGCCAAGCGGGGTATTGGTGAGATTGCATTTCCCATAATTATCTCTACAGCAACTACCGTAGCAGCTTTTATTCCTTTAGGATTATGGCCGGGTATAATGGGTGAGTTTATGAAGTATTTTCCGATAACACTTTCCATTGTACTTGGATCTTCATTGTTTGTGGCCATTTTCATGAACTCCATGCTTGTTTCTCAATTTATGGAAATAGGTGAAAAGGAGCTTAGTAAAAAGCAGTTGGTCCGGTTAACCCTTATTCTATGTGGATTAGGTTCACTCATTTTCTTCTTTGGCGGAAGTATCAAAGGACTCGGAACGCTTATGATCGTAAATGCCGGCCTATTTTGGGCTTATAAGTATGTGATAAAGAAGGCAGCTATACGCTTTCAAAAGAAAACTTTGGTGCGATTTGAAAATTTTTATGAAAAACAGATTCAGCATGCATTAAGGGGCGGTAATGTATTTTGGTATGTGGGTTGTACGTTCGCATTATTAATAGCGGCTTTCATGTTTTTTGGAATGTCAGTAGAGTCCAAAAGAACTAAAGTGGAGTTTTTTCCGGATAATACTCCAAACCAAATTATCGTATACATAGAATATCCGCAAGGTACTGCCATTGAGAAAACTAACTTAATTACCAAGGCCATTGAAGATCGTGTTTATGAGATCGTCAATGAGGATGAATATCAGGAAGGTCCTAGGAATTTTTTAGTGGAATCATCCGTATCTCAAGTAGGTGAAGGAGCTGGTAATCCACAAACGGATGGAGGTTCAAATGCTGAAATGCCCCATAGAGCCAAAATAACTGCTTCTATGCGAGAGTATAAGTATAGAAAGGGAAAAGACTCAGAGGATCTTCGTCAGAAGATTCAAAAAGCTCTAAAAGGTATCTACCCTGGTGTGGCCATCTCTGTAGAGAAAGATGCTGTTGGGCCGCCTGCAGGGTACCCGATTAATATAGAACTGGAAGGCCGTGATTATGATGAGCTAATTGCCACGGCTGAAGCTATGCGTAATTTTATTAACGCCAGAAATATTCCAGGCATAGAAGAGTTGAAGATTGACGTAAACAAAGGCAAACCTTCAATGCAGGTAGCTGTGGATAGAAAAAAGGCAGGCGAGCTTGGCGTAGCTGTAGGGCAAGTAGGCAGTCAATTGCGAAGATCACTGTTTGGTGAGAAGGCCGGGGTTTATAAGAAGAATGGCGAGGATTACGACATCAATATCAGGTTTAACGAAGACTTGAGGTATAATACGAGCGCCCTATTCAACCAGAACATAACCTTCCGCGACCAATCTTCCGGTAGAATCAAAGAAGTGCCTATATCGGCGGTAGCAGTGCAAAAAAATACTTCTACATTTAGCGCTATAAAGCACAGAGATACACGCCGGGTAGTAACGGTTTACTCGGGCTTACAACCCGGTTTTACCGATGCAGGAGCTATTGTGTCGGAAATTCAAATAGCCATGGAGGATTTCAAAGGATATCCTTCCAGTGTAAATATTGATTATACAGGACAAATTGAGGAACAGAATAAGCAGATGGCTTTTTTAATGGGAGCTTTTTTTAGTGGATTGGGTCTAATTGCGTTGATATTGGTATTTCAATTCGGGGGTGTTTCTAAGCCTGTAATTATAATGCTAGCTATATTCTTGAGTTTCATAGGTGTCTTTGGTGGTTTAATGGCTACCGGATGGCCTTTTGTCATCATGATGACCATGATGGGTATCATCTCTTTGGCGGGTATTGTAGTTAATAATGGGGTTGTACTCCTAGACTACACTCAGTTGCTAATTGATCGAAAGAAAATAGAAAAGGGATTAGATGAATCTGAGATGTTGCCAAAAGAGGAAGTGCGGGAAATCATCGTTAAAGGTGGTAAGGCAAGACTGCGTCCGGTTATATTAACAGCGATCACAACTGTGCTGGGGTTAATTCCGCTGGCCATAGGCCTTAATGTTGATTTCTTTTCGTTGTTCAGCGAGTTTGATGCTAAAGTTTATATTGGCGGAGATAACGTAATTTTCTGGGGTCCGCTTGCCTGGACAGTGATCTTTGGCCTAATAGTAGCTACATTCCTAACGTTGATTATTGTACCGGTACTTTTCACCATAGTATATCGACTTAAATACTGGATATACGTGAAAACAACGGCCAGAAGAGAGAGAACCAATGGTAAACTAAAACCTGCGCCGGCTACAATTTGAAACATCTGTAGAACTCTATCCCTTCCTGAAGCGTTTTCCGCTAGGGATAAATTCTGACGACGCCATGAATAAACTCTTTGTCATTACCGCTCTGCTACTCGTACTGTTCTTTTTAGATTGGTACATTTATCAGGCTGTTGCATTACTTACAAAAGGGAGTTCTGAAAACGTTATTTGGTGGATCAAGTTAATTTATTGGAGTGTCACAGGAATAACATTTACGGCCATATTAGTTTATAATTTTGGTAATCCGGATTGGTTTGAGGGTCAAACACGAAGTCTGGTGTTAGCCGGGGTATTTATCAACTACTTTTCCAAAGTATTCGGCATTATATTTTTACTTTTCGAAGATGTGACCCGAGCCGGTCGATGGGTAATTTCTTTGTTTCAAAATCCGGAGCCTTCAGGTACAGGTAACAGTATTCCAAGATCGGAATTTTTAGCTAAAACGGCATTAGTAGCCAGTACAGTACCCCTCTTATCTATGAGCTACGGAATAATATCCGGCGCACACGATTATCGGATAAGAAGAAAACAAATACTACTGCCCAATCTTCCGAAAGCCTTTGATGGTATTAAGTTAGGTCAGCTTTCGGACATTCACTCGGGAAGTTTCTTTAATAAAACTGCAGTCAAGGGTGGCGTAGAAATGCTAATGAAAGAAAAACCTGATGTGGTATTTTTTACCGGAGACTTAGTAAACAACGAAAGTAAAGAGGTAGAAGAGTATATCAATATTTTTGACAAAGTAAAAGCTTCACTAGGCGTCTATTCCGTTACCGGTAATCATGACTATGGAGATTACAAGAGAGATTGGATCTCACCCAATAGCAAAGCTAAGAATTTCCAAGATCTGCAGGAAGCACATCGGCTAATGGGGTATGACCTCTTAATGAACGAGAATAGATTCATTGAAGTTGATGGAGAGCGCATAGCCATATTGGGTAATGAAAATTGGGGCGCGGGTCGCTTTGCCAAATACGGTGATCTTGATAAGGCCTATAAAGGTTCAGAAGAAGCCCCTGTTAAGATACTGTTATCGCATGACCCCAGTCACTGGGATGCCAAAGTGAGGCCTAATTATCCGGACATAGATCTGATGTTCGCCGGTCACACGCATGGGTTCCAATTTGGGGTAGAAATAGGCAACTTTAAGTGGAGCCCCTCCCAGTATGCCTATAAGCAATGGGCAGGGCTTTACACAGAAGGCAATCAACATTTGTACGTTAACCGAGGTTTCGGCTATATCGGGTACCCTGGTAGGATTGGTATGCCCCCGGAAATTACTATTCTGGAACTGAAGCGTGCTTAGCTATATTTATTATCTTTCCCAATTCTTAGATTAAGTAAATAGAGAAATGAAAAAATTTGGCTTTATTATCATGTGCATTTTCGCTTGTGGCTGTTTAAAAGCGCAAGAGGCGGGTAAGATAAATGTTTTTGGTGGTTTCGTGCTAGGCACGGCTGCAGGTATAGATGATGACGGTTCTTCAAAAACACAGCTAGGAGTTAATCTTGGCGTAGAGTATTTTATAACTAATGAAATAAGCGCTGCCCCAAGCTATTCTTCTTTTTTTGAATCTGAAGCGGGCGCTGATGGAGCAGAAATCACTGCTAAGTTTAACGCAATAAATCTTGACGGACGTTATTATTTCTATGAGAATGAATTTCGCCTTTACGGTTTGTTAGGGGTAGCCATTCTTAACTATGAAATAGAAACCCCGCCATTTCTTGTTGGCAGTGGTGGAGGTGGCACATCGGTAATTACATTTAGCCCTGGAGAGACTATTGATGATACTGAGGTCGGGTTAAACCTAGGTGGAGGCATCGTTCTCCCAATTATTGAGCGGTTAAGCATCAATGGAGAAATAAAATATCAAACTCCCGGGGATGGACAGCTTGTAGTAAAGGCAGGAGTACTTTTCGGTATCAATTAGATATTTGATATACGAGGTTCGCCACAATTTTTCCGGATAAAAGGCAAAGTGGTATGCCACCACCTGGATGAACGCTGCCTCCACAGAAATAAAGCCCTTTGATCTTACTGGTAAAGTTAGGGTGCCGTAAAAATGCCGCAAGTTTACTATTAGAACTAGTGCCGTACAACGAACCTTTATAAGATGAGGTTTTGCTTTCTATGGTTAGAGGTTCCAAAACCTCCTGAGTCTCGATTAACGGCTCAATATCCGTCTTAAGTATCCTGGATAATTTACTAATAATGGCTTTTCTAGTGCTTACTTTTATTGACGCCCAATCCTGACCTTCGTTGCACGGTGCATTGACCATGACAAACCAGTTTTCGCTTCCGGCAGGGGCGTCAGTGTGATTCAGTTTGGAAGTAATGTTAATATAGACAGTAGGGTCATGGTATAATTCCTTTTTATTAAAGAGATGGTCAAACTCTGAAGCGTAGTTTTCACTAAAGAAGATATTATGAAGCCCCAACTCCTTGAACTCTTTCTTAATGCCCCAATAGTAGATCAGTGCTGAACTGGACCGTTCCTGCTTGCGAATTTGCCTGGGAACCTTATAGGTGGGCAGCAGCTTATCGTAGGTATGATAAACATCCATATTGGAGATTACGCAATCGGCACTGGTAAACCCTCCATTACTTTTTACCCCTTTAACACCCATACGATCTAAGACTATTTCATCTACAGTGCTTTCATATTTGAATTCCACGCCAAGGTCCAGGTTCAATTTTACCAATGCATTAGTAATAGTATGCATACCACCTTTCGGGAAAAAAGTACCAATATTATGTTCAAGGTGTGGAATAGAGTTAAGTATGCCCGGAGCTTTGTACGGGTTCGAGCCATTATAGGTGGCGTAACGATTAAAAAGTTGAACCAGTTTTGGGTGGGATAAACCAGCTTCGTTGGCTTGATTCATACTTTTATGTATATCGTACTTGTAAATTTTAAGTAATGCTTTTATTACGTCTTTGGTTAGCCAGGTGGAGGCTTTGTGAAGAGAGTGATTTAAGAAAATTAAACCGACTTCTTCATAGATAATCTTACTCTTTTTTAAGTAGTCTATGACCGTCTGAGCATTAACCCCAAGAACCTGTTCGATTTCCTTGCCGAATTTTTTGGCGTCGGTATAGGATTTCAATTGCGTACCATCTTCATAAAAGTAATGACAAGCTACGTCTAGCTTTTCGTAATCATAATAATTACGTGGGTTTTTACGTGCTACATGAAAAACATCGTCTAACAATTCCGGTAGGGTGAATAAAGACGGCCCTGCATCAAACCGATAGCCTCGCGATTCAATCTCTGTAAGCTTTCCACCCGGGTAGGGGTTAGCCTCAAATACTGTTGTCTCATACCCCTTCGCTTGGAGTCGTGCCGCCGTAGCCATGCCTGCCACTCCCGAACCTATTACTATTGCCTTCACACTCATTTTTTTGATTTGAACAGTGGGTTAATATATTTGTTTTTGTTTTTTAGCAAATATGTCAGAATCAAATTCTTGTGTCAACTGTGGGGAAGAAGTAATAGGTAAGTATTGTCATTATTGTGGTCAGAAATACGGTATAGTCAGGCTTACCTGGGCCGCCATGTTCGATGATCTTCAAAAGCGACTTTTTGGTTTTGATAATAAATATGCGCGTACCGTCCGTGATCTAACGTTGAGACCTCATAAAGTAATTCAAACGATTTTAGATGGAATACGCGTGATCTACTTAGGTCCTGTAGGGTTTTATTTCCTGATGTTGACACTATATCTGTTAATAGCCTCCATGTTAGATATAGATATTCAGGAAATGATGATAGCTACCGGTGAATCAATCAATGGGGAAACGCAGGAGAATACGGCAAGACAACAGCAGTTTAATGATGATTTGTTTAGTGCAATGTCCAATAATTTCAGAATATTCTCATTTTTGATGGTTCCCTTTTTTGTATTTGGCAATCGGTTGCTCTACAGAAAGTCTAAAATGAATTTAGTTGAGCATTCAGTAGTAATATTCTATTCAATGGGGTATCCCTTCTTGTTTTCAATACTACTTTTAGTATTATATAGGTTTGCTGGATGGAACCTAGGATTATATCAAGTTCTTCCATCGGTTATCTTTTTTGCATGGGTATGTAGTGATTTCTACTCAAAAAATAAGGTATTAGGTTTTTTAAAAGGGTTGTTGGCCTACGCCATTGGCTACCTATTTATTATGATAGTGATGTTCACTATCGCGATTATCTATATAGTCACAAGTCCCGAAATGATAGGCTCCTTTGCATCACCAAATACCTAATCAAGGTCTTTAGACAGGCTTTTGAGCTCATGAAGTTGATTGCTGTACATCAGCTTAGTTAGTCGGTCGGTTATAACAAATACAAGAACTGATAGTGGCAGGAAGAGCCCGAATCTAACTGCGATCTCAAATACTGACCAATCCGTAATGGTGAATAAATCAAACTGAATTTTAAGGTAGAATCCAGCTATTGCGCTGGGTACAATCATCTTATAAATGTTTATGTAGATCTTCAGTCTTTTAACAGCTACATGGACAGAAGCTTTAATATCTAATTCAAAGTTCAATTTGTTTAATAAATAGTACTTGATCCTGTAGTGAATAAGTAGGAATGCTGCCATACAAATGATCTCAAAACTGATAAGATATTTATTTTTTAAGCCTATCATGAATGTAGCAGAAACAAGTATGACCACTGTGACCAGCATGAAAACTGCGTCCCATAGCATTTTTGAATTAATCTTTGAAATAGACCTTTTGGTTCTGATCCTAAAAATATCTTCAATCTCATTTCTGCTGTAATTTGCTTGAGAGGATTCAACGCTCTTTTTGATTTCATCCAGTTTCATTACTATATTTTTATCGAAGCTCTTATTTTTTTCTTGATCCTGTTTAGGCGCACACCTGCGTTACTTTCTGTAATACCTATTATTTCCGCTATTTCTTTATATGATTTATCATCTATGTATAAGGTCAGCAAAGCTCTTTCCGATGGACTCAATAAAGCTATAGCAGCTTGCACATGTTCGACATTAAATGCTAATTCAGCGCTGTTAACAACAGAATCAGATCTTAATGCATAGCTTTCCTTTCTTTTTCGTTTTTTGAGATCACCCATAGCCGTATATAGGGCCACTCGATACATCCAGGTACTAAGTTTGGATTGACCTTTGTAATTTGGATATGCCTTCCATAGCTGGAGTAGAATTTCTTGAAAAAGATCACTTCTATCTTCGGCATTGTCCGTATACAAGCGGCAAATCTTGTGTATTAAACCTTGGTTGTGGTCTATAATATTTACAAAGTCACTTTCCAGTCTATTCAAACCATGAACTTTTCTATTTCTTATTTGTGTATATAAATACGAAATACTTACAGTAATGGAGTAATTTTTAATATACTCTGACATGAAATTTTGTTTTAATTTGATAAATATTAACTTCGTTAATTAGCCTAAACAGAATGGATAAGTATAAATACTTAGTATTGGTGTTTATAATATGCGCTGTTACTATTGTAAAAGCGCAGGGTGACGAGACAGCGGCAAAAAATAGCCTGTTTTATTACAGCGGCTATCTTGGCAAGTCTGACAAGGTCGAGTTTAACCTACAATTGACCAAGCTAAAAGTGTCCGGTTCATATATTCTTGAAGAAAGTGGAGCTTTATTTATTTTCAATGGTAGGATGGCTACTGATAAATCAGGGCTAGGCGTTCTGATATACACCGAATCTAATGAATATGTAGCGTCAATGGAGGCCAAGTTCATTTCAGATGAAAATAACTTTGCAAAAGAAATTAAGGGTATTTGGAGGGGCGCTGATGGTCAAAGTACACTACCTATCGCTTTAAAAAAAGTTGCTGAACTTGCCTACAGCTCAGACAGAATTCCGGTAAATCTTAGTGATTAAAGATATTTTTTGCGTTTTCGATGTAACAAAAAATATCTTTTTTCAGTCTGATAAGTAAGTCAACCGTTAAAACGATGTCTTCTAAATCTAAAAACAGATTTCAAAACTTTGTACTTATCCTTGGCATTACACTCACGCTTTCATTATCAGGTTTTTGTTGGTCAAAGATCCTTTACAAGCAGTCTGAACTTCAGGTTTCAAATTTACCCACTGCTGAGAGCGCGACCAGAACCGGCAAGAAAGTTGTATTCCTAGGAGGGATTTTTTTTGGTATTACCAAATACTTGAGTTCAGATAATTGATATCGCTTAGTTAAATGTTGCAAACGGATCCTGTCCATCGGCAATATCTTCAATTTTATACGCGGTTTCAAAGTCGCTGATAATTACATCTATTATCCCGATATGCGTCGTGGAAATTTTTACACCAAAATCGTACTCTTGCCAATCTTGCCAGGTAAACTGAAGTCCACCAACAGGTAAGACACTCACCCACATTTTCCAACTTTCCGGTAATCCCTGTTCGTTAAACAACCACAAATAACTATCGCCAGGGGTGACTCCACCTGAAGTATACGTCACTAATAAACCATTTGATTTTTTCAATTTTACTATTCTTCGTTCGGTACCCGGATCACGAATTTTAAAAGGAGCAGAAAACCAAAATGAGTCATTTGCAAAATATGACCACGCCTTTTGCAAAAGCTCCGTTTTAATCTCTTCATTTATTACCTTGTTACCGGCATCCCACGCTTTACCTTTTCCACTCCTGGTGTTCAAATGCACTTTATACTGGTCCCACCTTACTTCAACCAAATTTCTTTTTTTATCCCAAAGAAAGTAATGTGCGTCGTGAAAAGTCCATTTTATAGCTGTAATTGAATCCCATCCTTGTATATTCACAGCAGCGAGTATCTTATCTGCTAAAGCTTCGGCATTAGTTCCGCTTTGTCCGTCTGGTAATTTTTCGTCAATAACAAAGTAACTGGCAAACACCAGCGCTGCTAATGACAAAATCATATATAATAACCTTTTCATTCAAATTTATAATTTACGCACACGATTGAAATGACCCATATTTCGAAAACGAATGCGTAGTTTTTTAATTTTTTTCTTTTTACTCATCAAACTCTTTGATTTTTTTGCACTAAAATTCAAAAGAGTACAAAGAATCATGGCTATCAAAAAACAATATTTTAAAACTAAGCCGGAGGTAAAAGTTACATTAAGTTTACCAAAGACGGCAGTTAAAGGTGCGAAAAAGGTGGAGGTTTTTGGAGACTTCACGAACTGGGCCGAAGGTATCAAAATGACAAAACAGAAGGACGGATCTTACAAGACTTCTGTCACACTTAATCCTGAAGCTGAGTACCAATTCCGTTACCTTATAGATAATGTAACTTGGGAAAATGATTGGAAAGCTGACAAATATATCAGTAACGGAGTTTCAGGTGAAGAAAACTCTGTAGTAGTACTTTAAGAAGTAAGAAAACTTAAACTAAGCCTCAATTTCGGTTGGGGCTTTTTCGTTTCACTGTATACGACAAATTGAAGCGGTCTCTGTTTACACCCACGGCTCGAAAGGAATATTGAGTTAACAGCAGTAAAGCGACAAAAATCGAAGTAGTGCCGAACATCATCAATACTAACTGAATAGTCTCGAAAATCATCGATATAGTCAGAGTTCCGGTAAGACCGGCAAGAACATAGCTAGCACAGCTGATATGTAGACTCGGGGGATGTTCAACCTTTCTAATTATCTAGTTTTTAGATAGGGCATCCTTGATAATTACTTTCTGTCTATGAAATCGCATTTCAACTTCATCCAGACATTTTCTGATGGTTTTATAGATATGTACTAACCTCAAAACAAGCAGTTTTAGTTAGTTTTTGAGGTTTTAAGTAAGGTTTTCATTTTCTTTTGCTCGCCCAAAAGAAAACGAAACAAAAGAAAAGGGCGCCACGAATAAAGTCCATTCTCCCCGCAAAACGCTCAGAACCAACCCCTTATGCTTGCCTACCCACAAGCCCTGAATGAACCGCGCTATTCGTGGACAAGCTCCCCGCCGTGCCTTGAAGAATTTTCAAGTGAGCCCTAGATATATACGATAAAATTGTGGAACTTGATCCAAGAATGGATTCCAATGGCCTGTCGAAGTAATTTCCTTCATACTAGCATATGAATGAAATACCGGATTTTAGCTTGACCTAATCCCTAACCCACATCTTAAAAGAAGTAGGCTCTAGTATTAATTCTTTCGTATCTGTGGTTATCTTTTTGAATGTACCATCGTCTTTAACACCTTTGATAGTATTTACTCCGTTGTTATTTGCAATTAGCTTCCATTTGCCCTCCGGTATATTCAATTTGTCAAATGCTAAGCTTTCATCAGAAACATTCATCAATACCAATACCTTTCCACCAACAATATAACCCAGCAGATGCTCATTTTTGGGTTCAATCCATTGATAATGATTTTTTGGTGTAGCTCCACTTAATTTGAAAACGTCGCCATAGCTACTGTTTCGGAAAGTGTTTAAACCTTTCCAGAAGGCAAGCATACCTTTATAGTCAAGAGGCTCTTCCTTCTTGGTTTTGCCTACATTTTCCCAAATGAATTGATTAGCGGTACGCATATTGTAGGTGTCGCGCTTACCATGCAGGTATACCTTAATACCATCATTCATTTCTTTCACTACCTCTTTCAAAGGTCCATGAGCTTTACTTCTCATAATTTCGGTACCGCCATGAGTAACTATAGGCCCCATGGTTGTGTATAGCATTGCGGCAGCCAGCTTAATGCGTTCTTCATCCGCCCCTGTGCGCCCATCCCACTCCCGGTTATTTGAAAGTTGATCTGCCAAAGCCCAATTGTCATGAATGTCGAGGTAGCTTATACCGCTTGTGGTGGTTTTATCATCCGCGAAAGTATTGCTTAATCCTTTTTTCACATCTTCTCTTAACTCGCCAAGTCCACCTGCGTAACCACGATCCTTTTTTTTACTGGAGATATCAAAAACGGGTCCTTTGAATGCATTTCGACTTTCGTCTTGAAAAAATGTTATTGGCGAATCTTCTTTATACCAGTCCCAATCCGGATGCGCTTCATAGGCAGGATCATTACTGCCTATCCAAGGTTCGCCATAAACGATAATCTCATCACCTAGTTCTTTTTTAAGTGCGATAAGTGTCTGCTCATCGATTTGTCCGGCCAAATCAATTCTAAATCCATCAATGCCAAATTCTTCTATGAGTTGCTTACATTGATCAAAGAGCCAACGCTGCACCATAGGACGGTCTTCAGTCTTTACCTCATTTCCATACTCGCCAATATGCTCTAAATCTTTGGTTCGATAGTAATATATTTTATCTAGCACGTTAAAGTGAAAGAAGTACCCTTTGGCATCCATATTTTCAGCCGTATGGTTGGGCACAATGTCTATAATTACTGCGATACCTTTATCATGAAAAGCTTGAACCAGGTCTCTAAACTGGTTTCGTTCGGCCCCGGGTTCTGTACCACGCCGTCTAAATCTAGATTCAATGGCAAAGCAGTGCGAAGTACGATATCCCCATTGATAGTTTTCTTCGCTTATGCCCTGTTCGATCATATACGGGTCATTTTCGAAGGATGGTTTCCAGCTCTCATCTTTATAATGAAGAAACTCCTGAACCGGCATCAACTGCACTGTATTGATCACCAGCTCCACGAGGAAGTCAAAACCAATTTTTTGACCTTTCTTATTTTTAAGGCCGGGTGTTACCATAGCAGGTATTGTTCCTGCTAAATCATCACTAACTGGCAGGCGATCTGTAAAATCCTGAATGTGTACCTCATAAGCGATTAGATCTTCCATTTTTGGGATACCGTTTTTTAATGGCTTGGCCGGGGTGGTTTTGCTCCATACCCGGCATTTACCCCAGGTATCATCACTCACTCTCGCATATGGGTCACTGATATGAACGGGATTGGCTTCATAAAAATGATTGCCCGGCTCATCCGGGCCGTGGACTGTAAAATCATAATAAACGCCCTTAAGATTTTGATCGAAGAATACCTCCCAGACACCATCAACGTCCTGTTTCATTTCAACAACCTGGAATGGCTTTTGGTCTTTTATTTTTTGATACAAATACAACTTTACGAGTTCAGCCCTTGGGGAGAATATTCTAAAGGTGGTTTTCCCTTCATGGATATTTGCGCCTAGTTCCTTATCGGAATAAAGCTGTCGAAACCAACCGTCATAAGAGCAAACGGCTTTTAAGCCTTCCGAAGGTATTTCAAGGTAATAAACCCTTTTAATATTGATTTCTCCCCTTGGCTTGATTAGCGTCTTTGCTTTTGTGTTGGGTAGTACTGTTTCGATCTCGATCTGTTCCCCTGCGGCATTTGTTAGTTTGTAGTCTTCAGGTTTGAACGAACGCTTAATTCCTTCTATTGTCGCCCAAATGGTGCGGGTATCATGTATTTCAGCCTTTAAACCAGGGGGGGTGATGCCCATAAGAAATATGAGATTGCCTCCTCTTACATTTGTAGCTTCCGTAGGAGGATCCAACTATTTCCCTTCATTTATTCTGAATTTGAATGCTGCAGATGGAGGTATTACGTCATAATCTTTGTTCTCGACTTGAATAGACCAAAATCCATTGGCCTGTTTTTTGAGTATTCTTCGGGTATCGTTCATGTCTGAACTCCAACTGACAAAAGAACCCGTTATCACTACTTTCAAGGGCTCCTTTATATCATAAGCTTTTGGGTCAAAAATAAATGTAGTTAGATCATCAGAGACTTTATATCCCTGGATTCTTTCTTCGCGGGTGAACTGTGCCATAGACGATAATGGTATCAGAAGTAGAATTAGTATTTGGTGCAATTTTGATGTTCGTGTTGCAAGCATGTTATTATATATTAATTTGACCGGAAAGGTATGTTGCAGCTTTACCTGTCAGCAAAACCCGGTCATTATTGAGTTTGCAAATTAATTCCCCTGTTCGTTTCGATCGCTGCTGAGCAATCAAGTTGCTTTTATTGAGCATTTTCGACCAATATGGCGCTAGGGTGGTATGTGCTGATCCTGTAACGGGATCTTCATCGATACCAACTTGAGGGCAAAAAAAACGAGATACAAAATCATGATTTAGACCTGGAGCGGTTACGATTACACCGCGGGCCTCGATTTTTACTAGCGCTTTAAAGTCTGGCTTAATCCGATCAAGAGAAAGCTGATCCTGAAGAACAACCAGGTAGTCAGTTTTTCCTTTGTAGCAAGCCGCTTCATCAATGCCTAGTACCTGAAATAGCCTTGAAGGCGGTATGACCTGGGCTGGATTGTCCATGGGGAAATCCATGCATAATCCATTTTCTGATTTTGATACTTGTAACATACCACTCTCTGTAGTCTGAAAATGTATAATGGGCTCAGTATATTCAAGATGTTCAAATAGTACATGTGCTGAAGCTAAGGTGGCATGGCCACAAAGTGCGACCTCAACAGTGGGCGTAAACCACCTTAATTCAAAACCTGAGTCATTCTTAATGAAGAAGGCGGTCTCCGACAGGTTGTTTTCAGCAGCTATACGTTGTAATGTATCGTCAGGGAGCCATTTTTCCAAAGGACATACTGCAGCCGGATTACCTTTAAATAGCTCGTCTGTGAATGCGTCAACCTGATAAATCGGAATAGTCATTTATCAGTTTTATGACTTTCCTAATAAAACGAGGGGTCCTGCATTGTTGACAGCAACTTGACCGCCTTCAACTGTAAGCTTCTGTCCTGTATAATATTCGGTTAGTTCAGTTCCGTCTTCGAATACCCCGCTTACCGAAACTGTCACATTTGTACCGTCGAAATCCATGGCTACCACAACTTTATCATTATGACCTTGACCGGAAAAAGTTCTTTTAAATGTGTAGGGGGCATCCGCGATCTTTTCATGAACGCCGGCTCCTACAGCAATGTGATTTTTCCTAAACTTTCCCAGCTTAGACCAGTGTTGCTGAACATCACTGATGTTGTAGCCATTTCGTTCAACATTATTCGATAACTCATCCCAATTCATGAAACTTCTAAGGTTTGCATCTCCGTTGGTACCTTCAATAACAAGGGGCCTGGCCGTCTCATCGCCGTAATAAATTTGGGATGCGCCAGGTGTTAGCAACAGCTTAGTGCCGGCTTCAAGCACGTGCTGTCTTTCTTTATCAAAAGGTTCGCCGTCATCATGAGATGATATATAATTAAGAATGGAATAACCCTTTAAATCACCGTTATTTAAAACTTCAGAATAGAAACTAAAAAGTTCTTCTACCGGTTTGTTTGCATCGCCCTTAAAGGCAAAGTTGATCAAGCTCTCAAAACCATTGGCATAAAAATTAACCATTTGATTCTCACCCATATCAAATTGCTGTCCACTGTATAAACTATAGTTGTATACCTCTCCGGTCATATAAAATGGACTGTTATCAAGCTTTTGATCCGGATTGGCATCTTTCCAATCTTCAAAAGCGGCAGCGGCTAATACCTTAAGCTCTCCCCAAATTTCAGCCTCCGTATGCTTAGCTGTATCTACCCGAAAACCATCGATTCCCAACTCTTTGACATAATCTACTATCCACTTCATAATGTAAAAGCGAGGGGCTCTTGGGTGACCGGTGCTGCTGAAAAAAGCATCTAACTCAGCTATCTCCTGCTCATATCTTCCTTCTTCTTTCCACTTACTGATAAGAAACTCGGGTAGCTCTACAGGTTCATTGCTGCCGGTATAAATGTCGGGCAGGTTTTCAACAAGAGTACAGTTAATTGTGGTTTCCTTATTAGTAAAAGCGCAGGTTGGTCCTGTTCTTACCCAACTATCGGGCCATTGAGAATCAATGTCCGTGACTGGCCCTGTATGATTGATCACTACATCCATTAGTATTCTAATCCCGTTGGCATGAGCTGTATCCACCATTTCTTTCAATTCTTCAAAAGTTCCAAAATTAGGATCTACAGCGGTCCAGTCACGGGCCCAGTAGCCATGATAGGAGTAGGTTTTCCCAGTACCCTCATCTGTAAAGCCATGTATTTGTTCCCATATAGGGGTAAGCCAAATAGCGGTGATGCCCATAGATTCGAAATAGCCATCCTTGATTTTTTGAGTCACCCCTTTGATATCTCCTCCCATAAAATTTCTAAGTAGCGCTCCATCTGCTTTTCTATCATACATTTGATCATTCGATGAGTCGCCGTTATTGAATCTGTCAGTTAGAAGAAAGTATATATTGGCGTTATTCCAAACAAATGTTTTTTCCGGTTCTGTTGGGGTCTCTTGTTCCTGACCTTTTTCGACATTGCAGGCTATGATCGCAAAGAAGAGTAAAAGAGCTTTTAAATTGATTAGTCTTACCATAGTGTTGTTAAATACATTAATTCTTGAAGGTATAAAATTAGGTCAAAATTTGAGCGTAAATCTATAGCCTAAAAAACAATTTGAAGATCGTGCCTTGATTTAGAACAGATTCTACTTTTATGTTACCGCCATGCAAATGCATAATTTGTTTTGATAGGCTTAGACCGATACCAGATCCTTCTTTTTTAGTTGTAAAAAAGGGTACGAAGATCTCCTGCAGCTCCTTTTCACCAATGCCCGCTCCATTATCTTCTACTTCAATAATATTAGCATCTCCCGAATACGCGCGCAATTGTATCTTGCCATTTTTAACGCCTTTCAATGCATGCTTACTGTTTGTAATCATATTTATCAAGACTTGTTCTATAAGGTGAGGGTCAAGCTCTATAGTGAGGTCGATGGGTTGGCATTCTGCACTAAGTTCAATGCCTGTTTTGGACAATTCTGATTTTAAAAGCTGCACTTGTTCGTCTAGTAATTCCTTAACCCGAACGGGTTCTATATTTGGTTTACCAACCTTTGTTAGCCTGCGGTAGTCATCGACAAAGGTCAGCATACCATCGCTTCGCTTTTGCACGGTTTTTAATGAAAAACGAAGATCTCCGATGGTCTCCTCATCTAGCTCTTCCAATGGTATTTGCTTCCCATCTTTTTCAAGCATTGAATACATAGTATCGGTCAATGAGGAAACAGGAGTTATAGAGTTCATGATTTCATGCGTCAATATGCGGATAAGTTTATGCCATGCTTCGATTTCTTTTTGTTCAATCTCACCCTGAATGTCCTGGAAAGTGGTGTGGCGATATTGCTTATCCAGCATTATCATGGACTTAACATCCACGGATAGTGTTCTAGTATTGCCTCTCACTTTAATCTCAATAAGTTTGCGTCCTTCATCTCCGAGGCCTTCTACTTCTCTAACAAATTGAGGAGTGAGCTCTCCGAGTCTTTGTATTGAATGAATTTCTCCTATATCCAGAAGCTTTTTTGCCGCATTATTTAGCAACACAATTTTGTCATTATTCTCAATTGAAATAATACCGATGTCGACCCTGTTCACGGCTTGTTGAAGATATTGTAGCTGTGCTTCCTTCTCTATTTTGGCATCTTGAATAGCATCTACTACTTCATCAAACGCTTCATGTAAATCTCTAAATGACCTGCCTAACTTTGACTTTTGGAACGAAATTGAAAAGTCATCATACTTTATCGCCATTAAAAATTTGGCAAGTTCTCGGTTAGTGTAATTAATGTAGCGCACCATTTCTATAATCTGAATGATTAGAATTACACTTAGTATAATCTGATTAAAAAACAGACGTATATCACCAAAGATCAGGGAGAGTACTACCATATTCAGTAGTATGAATATGAGCCTGAGTATTACTTTAAAAGCAAAAGATTGAAATATTTTCATCCAAAATGGTTACCCATGATTAGCGGTCATAGAAACCTCACTAGGTATGATTATAATCATCCTGTAAAATGAACTAAACCCTTGAATTGACCAAAGGATTGCGTCACTTTGTGGCGCTTTTAGTATTGGTAGCTTATGGACTTTTCTGCCCCACATTTACAGAAAATATTAGACAGGATAAGTGATCTTAAAAGACGAAGAAAACCTGTTTAACAAAGGCTTAAGAAAGGCTAATGATCAAAATAGAGCTAGTACCAAGAACTTATTGCATTACAGGGCTCTTCGCACTGTGGACCTAACAGAATTTCAAAATGCATTGGGTTTTATGGGTTTGAGCCGATTGGCCAGGGCTCAACAGCACTTATACGGCAGCATCCACTGCATTGAATATATAATCAGGAGATTATTGGGTGAAACCGCGGAAACTCCAATTAAACTTGATCTTAGCATCAAAAAAGGAATAGAAACGCTCAGGCTGAATACGGCCAGTCTCTTAGGCCCACCAATGTTTAACAGAAGGGTGCGAATCATGGTGACCTTGCCATCAGAGGCGGCCAATGACTATCAGATGGTTAGGAACATTGTGATAAACGGTACAAGCTGCGTTAGGATCAACTGCGCTCATGATAATTAGGACAGTTG